>NZ_AKJT01000024.1 GCF_000282195.1 Pseudomonas sp. GM18 | reverse complement strand
CGAAGCCGTCGTGAATCCGGCTGACGCGGTCGGCCTGACGCACCGCGAGCTCTGGTTTTACGACGGCTGCGCCGCCGAACGCAGCCTCGCGCTGCTCGACAGCTGCTACAAAAAATGCGTTGCGGTTTGGATCGCGGGCATCAGGTTTACTGGCCGTTCTTCACCATGCTCCAGACGCGCGTGCGTACGCGCTCGGTCGCCTTCGGCAAGGGTTCCAGGGTGAACAGCTTGGCCATCGCCTCGGCCGGTGGGTACACGGCCGGGTTGTTGCGCGTCGCTTCGGCCACCAGCGGTGTCGCGCTGCGATTGCCGTTGGGGTAAGACAGGTGGTCGCTGACCGGGGCAATGACGTCGGGGCGCATCAAGTAGTCGATGAACGCCACGCCTTGCTGCGGATGCGGCGCATCCTTGAGCAGAACCAAGGTGTCGAACCACACCGGCGCACCTTCCTTCGGCAGGCTGTAGGTGATCTTCACGCCATTGCCCGCCTGCTCGGCGTTGGCCTTGGCTTCCAGCATCGCGCCGGACCAGCCCACCGCCACGCAGATGTTGCCGTTGGCCAGGTCGCTGATGAATTTGGAGGAGTTGAAGTAGGCGATGTGCGGGCGCAGCTTGAGCAACAGCGCCTGGACTTTCTTGTAGTCCTCGGGGTTGGTGCTGTTGGGCGGCAGGCCCAGGTAATGCAGCGCGACCGGCAGCATCTCCGAAGGCGAGTCGAGCATGGCCACGCCACAGTCGCCAAGCTTGGCCAGGTTCGCTTCGTTGAACACCAATTCCCAAGAGTCCACTGGCGCCTTGTCGCCCAGCGCGGCGCGGACCTTGTCGACGTTGTAGCCGATGCCGTTCGTACCCCACAGATACGGCACGGCGTACTGGTTACCCGGATCGTTGTTGGCCAGTTTCGCCAACAGGTCGGTGTCCATGTTTTTGAAACCGGACATTTGCGCGCGAGGCAGTGGTGCCAGCGCACCGGCCTTGATCAGCGTCGGCAGGCTGAAGTTGCTGGCCACCACCACGTCGTAGCCGCTGCGGCTGGTCAGCAGTTTGCCTTCCAGGACTTCGGCGCTGTCGAAGGTGTCATAAACCGGCTGGATCCCCGTGTCGCGCTTGAAATCCTGCAGGGTGGTGGGGCCGATGTAGTCGTACCAGTTGTAGACGTGCACGGTGGGGTTGTCGGCGGCGACTGCCGACAGCGAAGCGCACAAACAGGCGCCCAGTCCCAGGTTGATATGCGAACGATGACAACTCATGATGCGGCACTCCTGGCCTGCTGCAGGCCGGTGATGATCAGGTGCTTGCAGCGTATCGGCAGGCGGGGTACTCACCCATTCCCATCATGGGTTACTCAAAAGGGGTAGGGCGTGGACGCGTTGCTCAAAGAATTGCCGATGCACCAGGGACTGGCGCGGGTGTTTGGCGCATTGGGGCAGGATGGTTTCTGGCGAGCACTGGTGGACACCTTGCGGCTGCTGGTGCCGCTGGATAACGCGTTGGTCGCGGTGATGCGGTCAGGGCGGGTGCCGCGGCTGCTGATCGATTTCGATTCCAAGGGCGGCGCCGACGAGCATGAGGAATTGGCGGACTACAGCGCCGGCATGTATTTGCTCGATCCGTTTTATCAGGCCGCGTGCGCTGGTATTGCCGATGGCTTGCACAGCCTGGCGTCGGTGGCCCCCGACCAGTTTCAGCAGAGCGAGTATTACCTGAGCTACTTCCGCTCGGTGGTGGGCGGCGACGAGTTGCAGTTCATGGTCAACGTTGACGGGGCGGTGCTCGGTTTATCGTTGGGGCGTTCGACGGCGTTCACCCTTGAGGAACAGGGCCGTCTGCTGTGCGTGCGCGACTGGGTGCTGACGGCCATGCGCCGTCACCTGCAACTGCTGCCCCCGGAAGGCCCGACCGCCGAGGCCGTGGCCGGTGATCTGGCGACCCTGCTGGATCGCTTCGATGCGCGTTTGTCGGGGCGTGAAGTCGAGACGGCGCGGTTGATTCTCCAGGGCTTCTCCAGCAAAGCCATCGCCCAGCAACTGGGTATTTCCCCGGAAACGGTGAAGGTCCATCGGCGCAATCTTTACCACAAGCTCAATGTGAATGGGCATGGCGAGTTGTTTGCGTTGGTGTTGCAGCCGCGTTGAGTCAACGTCAAAAGATCGCAGCCTGCGGCAGCGCCCACAGGCGCGTAGGAGCTGCCGAAGGCTGCGATCTTTTGATCTTCAATTACCCCTGCTTGAACACCAACGCCTTCAACCCGCACTCGACATCGGCATCGGGAAACTCCGGCGGATTCTCCAACCGCTGCTCAAACCGCAGGCTTGGCGCTTCGCGGGTGACGCCGTCGATGAGGAAGTCCGCGCCAAAGGCTGGATCATTCATGCAGGCCAGCACCGTACCCTGAGCGCTGAGCAACTCCGGCAGACGGCGCAGCACACGCTGATAATCCTTGGTCAGCAGGAAACTGCCCTTCTGAAAGGACGGTGGGTCGATGATCACCAGATCATAAGGGCCGCTATTGATCACTTTGCCCCAGGATTTGAACAGGTCGTGACCGAGAAAGCTCACCTTGCTCAGGTCATGGCCGTTGAGCCGGTGATTGTCGCGGCCACGGCTCAGGGCCGCGCGGGACATGTCCAGGTTGACCACATGCGTAGCGCCTCCCGCAATGGCGGCCACCGAAAACCCGCAGGTGTAGGCGAACAGGTTCAGCACCCGCTTGCCATCCGCATTGGCCCGCACCCAATCGCGGCCGTAGCGCATGTCGAGAAACAAGCCGGTGTTCTGTTTGCGGCCCAGGTCCACGCGATACTGCAGGCCGCCCTCGGTGATCGTCATCTCCTCGATCGGTTCCCCGAGCAGCCATTCGGTGGTGCTTTCCTGCAAATAGCGATGTTGCAGCAGCAAGGTATGCGCGCCGGAGGTTTTCCACGCAGGCGCCTGCGTGATCGCCATCAACCGCTGCTTCAAATCGTCCAGTTGCGAGGCTAGTGGCTCCTTGAACACGCACACCAGCACCACGCCCTGCAGCCAGTCGACGGTCAATTGCTCCAGCCCCGGCCAGCAGCGGCCACGGCCGTGGAACAGCCGACGGGTTTCTGCGGGGGCGGCCGCAAGCGCTGTCAGCAAATGGTCGTGGAGGATGGAGAGGGCGTCTGGATTCATCGGGCAAGGTCGGCAAAGTAGAAGGGGCGGCATTTTAACCACAATTACGCGCTGACAAACGGTCGTGTTTGTCGGCCTGAACAGAGAATGTCCAAGACACCTGTATCAAAAATGAATTTCTGCGAACGCCGCTGCTCATACCTGAATAGGAGGCGGATTTGAGCCCGCGTAACCATTGACACAATCAGGGAGTGGCACAGTGATGAGTCCAGTATCGGCGGCGGGCGAGCATTTGTCTGACGGTTTGATTCTTGTGGTTGAGGACGACCCGTTGATCCTCGAGTTTCTTTGCGAAATTCTTCAGGAGGAAGGCTTTGCTGTTGAACCACAGATCAGCGCGGATGCGGCTTCGCAGTTTTTGGAACAGCATGCGCCGCAGGTGGGATTGTTGCTGACGGACATCACCATGCCGGGAAAACTCAATGGCGCGGACCTGGCCAATCTGTTCGGTGACCGTTGGCCGGATAAACCGATCATGATCATGTCCGGCTTCGAAACCCCGAACAGCTCCGGGGTCAAGCATCCGGTTTCGTTCATCAGGAAACCCTGGGCGGTGGGGCAGTTGCTCGATTGTGTGCAAAGCGCCTTGCAGTCGACCCGGAGCCAGTAGGCGCTGGTGTACATTAGCTGACAACATTTGCCTGGCTCTTGTAAAAGGAAGTCGCCCTTTGTCTGTCAAAACATCCCGGCTCAACAGGTCATACCGTGGTTTCCTGTTCGATATGGACGGCACCGTCCTCAACTCCATCGCCGCCGCCGAGCGGATCTGGACAACCTGGGCCGTGCGCCACGGCGTCGATGTCGAAACCTTCCTGCCGACCATCCATGGCGTTCGCGCCATCGACACCATCAATCGCCTGGCGTTGCCCGGGGTGGATGCCGAAGCTGAAGCGGCGTGGATCACCGAGGCGGAAATCGATGATGTGGAGGGGATTGTCGAGGTGTCCGGCGCGGCGAATTTCCTCAAGTCGCTGCCCGCCAGCCAATGGGCCATCGTCACCTCTGCGCCACGGGCGCTGGCCCTGCGCCGAATGGCTGCGGCCGGTATTCCCGAGCCTGGCGTGATGGTTACCGCCGAAGACGTCAGCGCCGGCAAACCCGACCCTGCGGGCTATCGGCTGGCGGCTCGTCGACTGCAGGTGGATCCAGCCGAGTGCCTGATCTTCGAAGACGCCGACGTCGGAATTCGCGCAGGCGAAGCGGCGGGTGCCAACGTGATGGTCATCACCGCGACCCACCTTCATCCCCTTCAGACCCGGCACGCCACACTGGCCAGTTATGACTCGGTCGCTGTGCGCATGGATCTCGACGGCCAAATCAGCCTGTACACACTCTAATGTTGATGCGGGCTAATGTGGTCTGTTCAGTAGATCCCCGGAATCAATCGCCAGCTACGGGCGCAGTAAGCCTCGTATTCGCTGCCGAACTGCGTGCGTAACAGCGCTTCTTCAGAGCGAATGCGGGCGATCAGCGGTATCAACATCAGCGCCACCAGCAGCAACCCGACGCCGGAACGAAAGGCCAGCGCCCAGCCCACGCCGTTGATCAGCAGCCCCAGGTAGCTGGGGTTGCGCAATTTCCGATAAATCCCGTCGGTGACCAGGCGGTGCCCCGGCTGAATCGCCACTAAGCCGCTGAAGCGTTTGCCCAGTACAAACACCGGCCACATCCGCAACGCACCGCCGCCAACAAACAGCAGCGCGCCCAGCCAGCGCACGCCCTCGCCACCGAAGGTCCAGAAGTCGATCCGGTCGGTGTAGGCCGGCAGATACCCGCTCAACAACCCGAGCACCCCGAAAACCGGCAGCACCCAGCGATTGGCCCGGTCTTCACGTTCGCCGGGGCTCAAATTGACTTCGCTGAACAATGACACGATCGTCAGCACCAGGGTTGCCAGCGCAATGACCACCAGCGGCGGATGCGAGAAAAAAGTCGCCAACCCACCCAGCCCTAACACCGCGAGAGCGAGGTAGGCAAGGGTGGTGACGAGAGCGAAGAACGCGAGTTTGGCCGAGATTTTCATGACTGACATCGCAAAGGGCCTATGACCATTGTAGGACGGAGTGCGTTGTCATGACGGTAGTCGTCGGGCAGGGTGAACTAAGCTTGGATAAGGATGAGCCTGTCCGTTCACTCCCGGCCCGTTGAACGATCTCAATGCGCCGGTGCTGTCACAAGGAGCACACGATGCTTCACATCAGAACGCCCCTGATTCTGCACCCAGGCCTGTCGACTCCGACCCGGCGAATCTGGCTGAAGCTGGAAAACCTGCAACCCAGCGGCTCGTTCAAAATGCGCGGCATGGGCCTGTTGTGCAGTCAGGCGGCGGAGCAGGGCAAGCGCAAAGTCGTCTGTCCTTCCGGTGGCAATGCGGGTTTGGCCACGGCCGTGGCCGCCGCCAACCTTGGGCTGAAAGCCTGCATCGTGGTGCCGAACACCACCCCGGAAACCACCCGCGCCAGGATCAGGAAAACCGGTGCCGAGGTGATTGTCCACGGCAAGGTCTGGGACGAGGCCAATCAACGGGCGAAAGAACTCGCGCAGGGCGCAGACACCGAATACGTGCCGGCTTTCGATCACCCGGTGTTGTGGGAAGGGCACAGCACGATGATCGATGAAATCCTCGAGGACTGTCCTCAGGTCGATGCGTTGGTGACATCCGTGGGCGGCGGCGGTTTGCTGGCGGGCTTGCTCACCGGACTGATCCGTCATCAGCGCATGGACTGTCGAATCGTTGCGTGCGAAACCCAGGGCGCGGCGTCGTTCGCTGCCGCCATTGCTGCTGGCCACCCGGTCAGACTGCCGCGCATCGACACCGTCGCCACCTCACTCGGCGCCGCGCAAGTGGCCGCCTGGCCGGTACAGCACATCCTTGATTTCCCGCACGAATGCGTGGTGCTCAGCGATGATGAGGCGATCATGGGCGTGGTTCGTTACGCCAACGACTTGCGTCAGTTGGTCGAACCGGCGTGCGGCGTTTCATTGGCGATTGCCTACCTCGACCATCCGGCAATTGCCGAGGCCCATGACGTGGTGATTGTGGTGTGTGGCGGTGTCAGCATCAGCGCACAGTTGGTTGCGGGCTGGGCACGCCTGTCTGCCGGGGTTGAGAAAAACAGCGCTGAAGCAAGGTAGGGCTGAGTAGCCCTACCGCTTACTGGTTGCAGACGTCAGTGACTTCAATGACCCGCCGGCACACCTTCCTGAACGAGGATCGCTCTGGCCAGGTCTTCATCGCTGGCCTTCAGGTCGGGATGATTTTGGCGAATCTCCTTCAGTACCGACTCCAGGTAGACGCCACGGATCGTACCGCCGCTGGCGACAAAACTGGAGGCGTCATCCCGGGCGGGAATGACCATTTTGTGATCCTTGAACGTTGAGTACAGCGATGCGGAGATCCCGGCTGAGGTGGCGACATCGCCCGCATCCACACGGGCCATGGCTGAGCCAAAGGGCAAGCAAAGCACGAGTGAAGATACTAAAAACAGACGGCGCATGACGGCGTCCTCCGAAAGCGTGAAGCGTGAAGGAAGTAACACATAATTTAGGATGCCTGGCGGTGGTCAGGAGTTCCCTGCTGATCGACATATGCACCAGCGATCATTCAGACCTATCTGCTTCCCGTAGCAGCTGGCGCAGCCTGCGTTCGGCTGCGTAGCAGCCGTAAAACCGGAGATCGCGGTGTGTCAGGCAGATCGCTTCAGCCGCATTCACGACTGCTGCGGAGCCGAACGCAGGCTTCGCCAGCTGCTACAAAGGGAGCGTCGATGCTCTCGACCGAGCGTTCACCGGCGCGTTCGAGCAGTGGATACGCCAGTGCGGCGATGTGGTGATGCATGCGCCGGTAATCACGCAGTACCCGTTGGAAAATATCGCCGGATTGTGCCCAGGTACTTTTGTCTTCTTGCAACTGGCGAAAGTGTTCGCGGCTGGCTTGCGCTTCGAGCCTTCTGACGGACTCCTTGCGATGGATCAGTTGGTGCGCGGTGGCGATGTCTTCGCGCAGGAACACGGTGATCGCCAGGCTCAGGCTTTCCAGAACGGCGTCGTGCAGCGGAGCGATGTTGCCCAGTTCGAAGTCCGAGAACTGTTCACCCTGGCGCAAGCGGCGCATGGCCAACTGCGCGAGGCTGCTGGAAAGAATGTCCGCGGCATGTTCGAGGTTGATCACGAACGTGAGGATTTCCTGGGAACGATCGGCATCGCTGTCACTGATGCCTTCCTTGCCGATGTCGGCCAGATACGCGCGAATCGCCGCGCTGAGCAGGTCCAGGGATTGATCGATCCGCCGTACTTCATCGGCGCAGGCCGGTAGCGATGTGCGGAACAGCTGCAGCGTCCGGCCGAGCATGGCCGAGAACATGTCGGTCATGCGCAGGGCTTCGCGGGCGGCATTCGACAGGCCGATGTTGGCCACTTCCAGGCCAGCCTCGTCCAGATAGCGCGGCATGCCGGGGTCAACGTCCCGCTCAGGTGCCGGCAGCAGTCGGGTGAGGGCATTGGCGAGCAGGTCGGTCAGACCGATGAACACCAACGCCAGCAGCAGATTGAAACCGGTGTGCAGGCACACCACCAGGGTCGAGGGCGCGAGCGGCGCCTGAGCGAGCAACCCGGCAAACGGCAGGATCACCAGGGCACCGACCGCGCGCACCAGCAGATTGCCCAGCGGCAGGCGTCGGCCGACGCTCGATCCGGCGTTGATGACCGAGGGCAGCGCACCGCCAATGTTCACCCCCAGTACCAGCGCGACGAGGGTGCTGGCCGAGAGCATGCCAGTGGCGGCCAGCGAGACGATCAGCAACACCACGGCCACGCTGGAGTGGCACAGCCAGGTGAGGATCAGCGCCACCAGCAGCGCAATCACCAGATCGCCCTCGAGGCTCTGCATGATGAGCTGGAAGATCGGCGTGCCTTCGACTTCCGCGAGTGTCGAGCCGAGCATGTGCAGGGCCAGCAGCATCAGCCCCAGGCCGATCAGTGCACAACCGACGCTTTCGTAGCGCGAGTCATCGCGCAGCCGAAAGACGATCAGGCCCGCCAGCAAAACGCTGGGCGTGAGCATCGATACATCGACGCTGAGGAGTTGCACCACCAGGGTCGAGCCGATGTTGGCGCCGAGCATCACCGCCAGGGCCGGCGCCAGTCCCAGCGTCCCGGCGGCAGTGAACGAGGTGGCCATCAGGCTCACGGCGGTGCTGCTTTGCAAAACCCCGGTGATGCCGATCCCCGACAGCAACGCCATCCAGCGGTTATTCAGGTTGTGGCCCAGCCACTGGCGCAACGGCGAGCCGAAGCCGCGCAACAGCGCCGAAGAAATCATATGAGTGCCCCACAGCAACAGGGCGATGGAGCCGGCGAGGTTGATCAGTAGAGTAGTTCCCGACATGAGGACTCTCCCTTGTTTCGTGTTGCATTTATGAAGGCCCGCAAGCC
This sequence comes from Pseudomonas sp. GM18, assembly GCF_000282195.1. GTDB lineage: Bacteria > Pseudomonadota > Gammaproteobacteria > Pseudomonadales > Pseudomonadaceae > Aquipseudomonas. The sequence continues at coordinate 25,992 of NZ_AKJT01000024.1, read as the reverse complement.
GGATAGTGGTATCTGAATAACACCCGATGGTGGTGTTACTTGATGATCCACAACTAATTCCAATAGTTTGGTTTTTTACGGGCAATAAGAAGTTGTCGGATTCCCATGTAAGGAAACCGCTCTGGAAGGACTTTAAAGTGCCTTCAGGTCAATTGAAAATACATGCCCCGATAGACAGGCCGAACCTCAGGCTCGCCGGCTGGAAGAGGCGCGCGATGCGCCGACTGTGTGGCTCCTGACTGTCGTCGAAGCTCCAGCGTTGCTGAAGCCGGCCCGTTGTCGGGCAGACGCGCCAGTTGGCACGAGGGTGTGCCCGGGCGTGGGTAGAAGGGGCGGAGAACGGGGCGCAGAGCCGAGTCGTCGGCAGACGCTCACGGCAAAGCTTGACCCGCATGGTCGATGCAAAGGCGCGTACGCCCGGCATTACAGTGGTTTTGAAGTTCATAACATGCCTCCGGGCCGGACTGATTCCGGCGAGGCAAGTTACGGTGGAGCCTCAAGCTCTAGCGCAGCTCACCCGACCGAAAAGTCGAGTCCCGTCATTGTCTGGGTATGTGCCAGATCCTGCGTGTGAGCAGTCATCCGACAGCGACTAGATACTGTGTCCATTGAATTCTTTTGTGAGTTGAAAAAAGCCGTTGATATCGGCCCGCGCAATTTACTCAGGCAGGTTGGCGAAGTCAACCGGCGATAGCTGGATAAGTGGAAAGTGTTCAGGTTAATGACAGTTAATTGTCGTTTTGAAAGTCGTTAAATGGAAAGTTAAATATAAAGTGTGAACTCCCCCTACACAGACCGTATTCGGTCGTGCTGGCGATATTCTCCAGCCTGATCGATTATCGCATCCAGGGCTGGCTTGAATGAGTGGAGGGCAGGTGAGCGTCGATATCGAATGCGTGGTGGTCGGGGCCGGGGTAGTCGGGCTGGCGGTGGCCAGAGCCTTGGCCCGGACCGGGCGAGAAGTGATCCTGGTCGAGGCGGGCGAGGGGATTGGCGTGGGCATCAGTTCGCGTAATTCGGAAGTGATCCACGCCGGGATTTATTACCCGAGCGGCAGTCTCAAGGCGCAATTGTGCGTGGAGGGCAAGCAACGCCTTTACTCCTTCTGCGATGAGCGCGGTGTCGATTACCGGCGCCTCGGCAAGCTGATCGTTGCCACCGATGACCGTCAGTGCCATGCCTTGCAGGCGTTGCTGGAGCAAGGCCGGCGCAACGGCGTCGATGATCTGCAATTACTGGATGCCGGTCAGGCGCGGGCGCTTGAACCGGCGTTGTCTTGTGTCGCAGCGCTTTGGTCACCGTCCACCGGGATCGTCGACTCCCACGCCTTGATGCTGGCGCTGCAGGCCGATGCCGAAGCCTGGGGCACCTCGATGGCCTTCCATACGCCGCTGGAATCGGCCCGTTGCACCGAGCAGGGTTTCGAGCTGCGTATGGGGGGAGCTCAGCCGATGACCTTGAGCTGTCGTGAACTGATCAACTGCGCGGGATTGTCCGCGCCAGAGGTGGCGAGCCGGATCGAAGGCTTGCCGGCGCGGCACGTGCCCAAGGCCTGGCTGTGCAAGGGCAGCTATTTCAGCTTCAGTGGCCCGGCGCCGTTTCGGCATCTGGTGTACCCGGCACCGGAAAGCGCCGGGCTGGGCGTGCACATGACCCTGGACCTGGGCGGTCAGGCGCGTTTCGGGCCGGATGTCGAATGGGTCGAGCAGGTCGACTATCGCGTCGATCCCCATCGGGGCGAAGGGTTCTATCAGGCGATCCGGCGCTACTGGCCGGCGTTGCCCGATGGCAGTCTGCAACCGGCCTACAGCGGCATCCGCCCGAAAATCAGCGGGCCGACCGAGCCAGCCGCCGACTTCATCATCAGCGGCCCGGACGTCCACGGCGTACCGGGCCTGGTCAATCTGTTCGGCGTCGAATCGCCGGGGCTGACCAGTTGCCTGGCATTGGCCGAACGGGTGGTGCAGCGTCTGACCTTAATGTAGTTCGTGATAAAGCTCTGTAGCAGCTGGCGCAGCCTGCGTTCGGCTGCGCAGCAGCCGTGAAGGCTTCGCACGCGTTTAACTGAACCACCGCAGCGTATGGTTTAGCGACTGCTGTGCAGCCGAACGCAGCCTTCGGCAGCTGCTACAAAGTCGTGCGGCGCAACCGATGATCAGGGTTTGGGCTGCAACCAGCTGTGAGGGCTATTCTTGGCAATGCGCCCATCGCTATGGGAGATCTCTGATGATCAACGTACGCACTGCCCGCATGCTCGCCGATTACAAGCGCTGGGCCGATCAGCGACTCTTTGACAGCCTCATGGCGCTGCCACCTGAGGAACTCAATCGCAAACGGGTGTCGGTGTTCAATAACATGATCGGCGCCTTGAACCACACCTACGTGGTGGACTGCATCTGGCAAGCTCATCTGGAGGGCCGGGGGCACGACTTCAAAACTTCCCATGGCTTGCTCCATACCGAGCTCGCCGAGTTGCGAATAGCGCAACAGGAGATTGATCAATGGTTCTGTGGCTGGAGCTCGGCCCAGACCGACGACTCGCTGGATAAACCCATCGAATTCACCTCCATGTCAGGGGAGAGCGGGGTCATGAGTGCCGGGGCCATGCTGTTGCATGTGGTCAACCACTCCAGCTATCACCGGGGCTGGGTGATCCAGATGTACTTCGAGATTCCGGCCATACCGCCGATCACCGACCTGTCAGAGTTTTTGCGCGAGGTACCGGGGTATTGAGCTCAAGCCTGGGGAATCAGACTCTGCCGGCAGTCGAGTACCAACTGCGCGCCACCCAGCTCGCTGTCGCCCACTTCCAGCGTAAACCCGTGCAGGCTGACAATCGCCGCGACGATCGACAGGCCCAGGCCGAAACCGCTTTGCGGGTTGCCGCCTTCGGCGCGATAGAAACGCTGAAACACCGCCTCACGCTCGGCCAGTGCAATGCCGGGGCCTGAATCGAGTACCTCAATGCGCGTATGCCCGGCGTCATTCACCCCACGCAGAATCACCTGGCCGCCCGGCGGTGTGAATTTGATCGAGTTGCTCAGCAGATTCGCCACGGCTTCGAACAACAACGCCCGGTCGCCGTTCAGTTGCGGCAGGGACTCGGGCAGTTGCAGCTCAAAGGTCAGTTCACCTTCTTCCGCCAGCGGCAGATAAAAGTCGTGCAATTCTTGCAGCAACGGTACCGGGTCCAGCTGCACGAAACCCGAACGGCGTTGGCGATCCTCCAGCTCGGAAATCCGCAGCAAACCACGAAAACGCGCCATTAAGGTATCCGCCTCGCCGAGCACGGAATCCAGTTGCACGGCCAGCGTCGATCCTTCATCGGCCTGTTGCTGAATCCGGTACAGCTGCGCCCGCAGACGAGTGAGCGGCGTGCGCAGGTCATGGGCGATGTTGTCGCACACGCCCTTGACCTCATGCATCAAGCGCTCGATGCGTTCGAGCATGGCGTTGACGATGGCGGCGAGCATGTCCAGTTCGTCACGGCGATTGGACAACGGCAGGCGCCGGGTCAGGTCGCCGGCGACGATGGCTTCGGCGCTGGCCTGGATCGCCCGGATCCGCCGCAGCGGGCGCCGTCTCAATAAATGCCAGCCGGCGATGCCCGGCAGAATCGTCAGCGACACGCCCCACAACAGCGCGTGCAGGATGATCCGGGTCACGGCAAACAACGAACCGTTGTCCCGCACCAGCACCAGCCAGCGGCCGTCCAGGGTTCGGGTCGCGACGGCGTCGCAGCTGTCGGCGGGAAGGGTCGGGTCGTCGGATTCGGCACAGTCGCCGAGCATGTGAATCTTGCCGTCCAGCGGCAGGTCTTCGGGGATCTGGCGCAAGGCACCACTGAGGTAGCGCTGCTGGTCATCGAACAGGCCATAGGCATCGATGCCGCGAATGTCGAAGGTCATGCTGGCGGCGAGGGCGTCCACCAGTTGCTCGCCCTGGAAGCGCGAAAACAGATGCTGACGTTGCATCAGCGAGTGTTTGGCGAGGGTGTCGAGGTAGCTGGACACCTCGTAATACATGACCCCCATGAGAATCGCGCTCCAGGCCACGAACAGCGAACTGTAAAGCGCCAGCAAGCGGCTGCTGGAGGAACGCCAGCCTTTAGAGGGGTTCAGCAATGACATAGCCCGAGCCTCGCACGGTCCGAATCAGTGGGACTTTGCCTGGCGGGTCGATTTTCTTGCGCAGACGGCCGATGTGCACGTCGATCAGGTTGGTGCCGGGGTCGAAGTGATAACCCCAGACTTCTTCGAAAATCATCATCCGCGACAGAATCTGCCCGGTGTTGCGCATCAGGAATTCCAGCAACTTGTACTCGGTGGGCAACAGCGTCAGCAACTGGCTGTCGCGACTGGCCTCGTGGCTGATCAGGTTCAGTTCCAGATCGGCCACGCGCAACGTGGTGGCCTGGGCGGTCACGGTGTTCTGTCGGCGCAGCAAGACTTCGACCCGGGCGGCCATTTCATCGGTGGCGAACGGTTTGGTCAGGTAATCGTCGCCGCCGGCGCGCAAGCCTCGCACTCGTTCATCGACATCGGAGAGGGCGCTGATCATCAGGATCGGCGTGGCCACGCCCATGGTGCGCAGGGTGGTGACAATGGCCAGGCCATCGAGCTCCGGCAGCATGCGATCGAGGGTGATCAAGTCGTAGTCGCCGCTGACGGCGCGCTCCAGGCCTTCGCGGCCATTGTCGACCCAATCCACCTCAAGGCCGTGGCTGCTCAGTTCGGCGACGATTTCCCGGGCGGTCACGGCGTCGTCTTCGATGGTCAAGATGCGGGTCATAGGGCTTGCCTGATAATCGGTTCAATACGAAGTTGCGAGCATTTTGCCAAGAATTACACACGGCTTTTTAAATTAACTTTCATGTGGCCTCGTGAGCCTGAGCGGACGTTGATATCATCCGGCCATAACTCTAAAGGGAAGCTGCACTGTGCGCACTTTAATGGTTCGTGGCTGGATGCCAATATTTCTGTTGTTGGTGTGCCTCTTCGGCTCATCCGCCTGGGCTGCCAACACGCCGTGTTCCGGGAAAAAGGGCGGTATCGATCGTTGCGACGGCGATCTGTTCCTGTGCAATGACGGCTCCATCAGCGGTTCGAAGAAAAGCTGTTCAGCGATGTTTGGCACTAAAAGCCAGGCGCGGCCGCAGACGCTGTTGCAGGAAACCGATGGCTGCGCTTGCGGTACCGGTACGTTCTGCACCGGACCAAGAGGCGGGGTGTATTGCCTGACGCCCAGTGGCAACAAGAGTTACAAGCGCAAGTAATTCTTTCCCGGCGTTCGGTCATGCCGTCTTCGTGAGCAGGACAAAGGTGTTTTCACTGGCCTGGATCAATATTTCCTTCGGCGATATCTCCTAGCATCAAAGATCCAGCCCCATCCTGCGGTATCGACTACGGTGCTTTGACGCGCAGCTGATGCGCTGTCGAAGTACCCGTGCAGACCTTCTCGTTGTTATTAGTCAGGTGGCCCGCAAGGTGTAGTGCAGCATGGAGCTGAAGAATCTCACCTGAACCTTTCACGGATGAACAATCGCAATGCAACGCATAAACCGAACCTTCGATATCCAGCCACTGGTGCGGGCGGATATGACTGTGCGCATCAATGGTCAAACCGTCAGCGCCGCCATCGGCGAAACCGTCCTGACAGTCATTCAATCACTGGGCATTCGCCAGGTGGCCCGTAACGATCACGATCAAATCAGCGGTGCCTATTGCGGCATGGGCGTGTGCCAATGCTGCCTGGTGAAAATCGATGGCCGACACAAACGTCGCGCCTGCCAGACAATCGTGCGTGAGGGCATGAGCGTCGAAACCCGGGTCAACCGTATCGCTGGGCAGGAGGTTTTATGAGCCTGCATCCGGTGATCGTCGGCGGTGGGCCGGCGGGTATGGCCGCGGCCATTGAACTGGCGCGGCATGGTGTGCGTTGTACCTTGCTCGAAGAAGCTTCGCGCCTTGGCGGGGTGGTTTATCGCGGCCCCTTGCGCGATAACGTTCAACTGGATTACCTGGGGCCACGCTATTCGGAAGTGCTGACCAGACTGCATGGAGAATTCCAGGAGTATTCGGGCCTGATCGATGTGCGTTTGAACCACCGCGTGGTCGGCGCCGAAGGTACCCGGGCGTTGGTGGTGCTGGACATCAACGAGCATTTGCAGGAGGTCGAATACCCGCAGCTGCTGTTGGCTGCCGGTTGCCATGAGCGCAGCGTACCGTTCCCCGGCTGGACCTTGCCGGGTGTGATTCTGCTGGGTGGTTTGCAACTGCAAATCAAGAGCGGTGTCGTTCAACCGCAGGGGCCGGTGGTGATTGCCGGCACCGGTCCGCTGTTGCCGCTGGTGGCCTGCCAGCTACACGCATCAGGGGTGAGCGTCGCCGGGGTTTATGAGGCATGCGCGTTCGGCAAGATCGCCCGGGAAAGCCTCGCGCTATTGAACAAGCCGCAGTTGTTCCTCGACGGTTTGAGCATGCTCGCGTACCTGAAATTGCACGGCATCGCCATGCACTATGGTTGGGGCGTGGTCGAGGCTCAAGGTGAGGAAGAATTGAAATCAGTGACCGTCGCGCCGTACTCCAGCACCTGGGAGCCGGACCTGAGCCGCGCCGAACGGATTGCCGCGCAGACCCTGGCGGTCGGCTATGGCTTCATTCCACGCACCCAACTCAGTCAGCAAATGGGCCTGGACCACGGCTTCAGCGATGACGGCTACCTGCGGGCCAGCGCCAATGTCTGGCAGCAAAGCAGCGAACCCCACGTGCATCTGGCCGGCGACATGGGCGGGATTCGCGGTGGCGAGGCGGCCATGCTCGCGGGAAGGATCGCGGCCGTGTCGATCCTGCTGCAACGCGACGTGCTGGACTCGGAGCTGGCGCGGGTCAGGCGTGACCGTTACCTGTCGAAGCTCAAGTCCATCGTGCGTTTTCGCGCCGCCGTCGACCGTTACACCGAACGCGGTGCCGGGCAGACTGCATTGCCGGCTGCCGACACGGTGATTTGCCGCTGCGAGCATGCGACCCGCGCCGACATCGATCGGGCGCTGGAGCAGGGGGTGCAAGACCTGGCCAGCCTGAAAATGCGCACCCGCGTGAGCATGGGCGACTGTCAGGGACGGATGTGTGTCGGCTATTGCACCGACCGTTTGCGCGAAGCCACCGGACGGAAAGATGTAGGCTGGTTGCGACCGCGCTTTCCCGTCGATCCGGTTCCCTTTTCAGCGTTCCAGTCCGTCGGCATGGAGGCCGCAAGCCATGAGTAAGTTCTACGACGTGATCATTGCCGGCGGCGGTGTGATCGGGGCGTCCTGCGCCTATCAATTGTCCAAACGCAAACACCTGAAAGTCGCGCTGATCGACGCCAAGCGTCCCGGTAACGCGACCCGTGCTTCGGCCGGTGGCTTGTGGGCGATTGGTGAGTCGGTAGGCCTGGGCTGCGGGGTGATTTTCTTCCGCATGATGTCGGCCAATCGCAAGCGCGAAGCCCAGGGCGCGGCGGTGGCGGTGGATGCCGGCACGCCGCACATCCTGCCGCAGTCGTTCTTCGATTTCGCCTTGCAGTCCAACGCGATGTACCCGGATTTGCACCGGGAGTTGCAGGACAATCACGGGATGGATTTCAAGTTCGAGAAGACCGGCTTGAAATTCGTGATCTACGACGACGAAGACCGGCTCTACGCCGAGCACATCGTGGCGTGCATTCCGCACCTGGCGGATCAGGTGCGCTGGCTCGATCAAGCGGCACTGCGCGAAGCCGAGCCGAGTGTCAGCCATGAGGCGAGGGGGGCGCTGGAGTTTCTCTGCGACCATCAGGTCAGCCCGTTCCGCCTGGCCGATGCCTACACCGAAGGCGCGCGGCAAAACGGAGTGGATCTGTATTTCAACACCAACGTCACCGGCGTGCTGCACCACGGCTCGCAGGTCACCGGCGTGCAGACCTCCGAGGCCGGCGTGTTCCATTGCCATACGCTGATCAACGCCGCCGGTGCCTGGGCCGCCGACCTCAGCGAGCAGGCCACCGGCATTCGCATTCCGGTGAAACCGGTGAAGGGCCAGATCCTGCTGACCGAGCGCATGCCGAAGATCTTGCGTGGTTGCCTGACCACCAGCGACTGTTACGTGGCGCAGAAAGACAATGGCGAAATCCTGATCGGCAGCACCACCGAAGACAAAGGTTTCGACGTGACCACCACCTACGCGGAAATCAGCGGCCTGGTACAAGGCGCGGTGCGCTGCATTCCGGCGCTCGCCGACATCAACCTGAAACGTTGCTGGGCCGGATTGCGCCCAGGCTCACCGGACGAACTGCCGATTCTGGGGCCGATGAAAGGCGTGCAGGGTTACCTGAATGCCTGCGGACATTTCCGCACCGGCATCCTGACCTCGGCGATTACCGGCGTGTTGCTGGACAAACTGGTGAATAACGAGCCGTTGCCGCTGGATATCACGCCGTTTCTGGCGGATCGGTTTGAGGTGGCGCCGAAGGCCGAATCGAAAGCAGTGCACATGGTTTGACTGCACCCTCACTACAGACGCGCGAGCGCTGTGGTGAGGGCGCTTGTGCCGTCATTCTTTAACGCGCATGAACTCTTCCGCCCAACGAATGTAATCCTCCGGCTGCGTATAGGTATGCGTCAGTTCGGTCGCGTTCAGGTCGGAGGCCTGGGTGAAGATCTGGCGTTGTTCGCGCAGGCTGTCATAAGTGGCCTTGATCGCTGCGAAGTAGGCGCCATGACCGTCGATGGTGACCCGCACGCCCAATTCGGCCAGGCGTTTGTCATCGCGCAGCAGCGGGTTGCCGTAGGTGACCAGCATCAGCGGCACGCTCAGGTGCTCGGCGATCTGTTCCAGTTGGTCGAAATCCTGCACGCCGACCATGCAAACCCCGTCGGCCCCGGCTTTTTGGTAATGCTGGGTGCGGCTGATGATTTCCTGGATCGGCAGGATCCCCGCGTTGGTGCGGGCGATGATCGCCATTTCCGAATCGACCCGGGCTTCCAGCGCCGCGCGGATCTTGCCGACACCTTCGGCGACCGTGATCAGGTCGGTGGACTTGCGACCGAATTGTGCCGGCAGCAAGGTGTCTTCGATGGTCAGGGCGGCCACGCCGGCGCGTTCGAGTTCGACGATTGTGCGCATGACATTGAGCGCGTTGCCGTAGCCGTGATCCGCGTCGGCAATGACCGGCAATTGTGCTACACGGCCGATGCGGGTGGCCTGTTCGGCGAACTCACTGAGGGTGATCAACGCAAAATCGGGGGCGCCCAATACCTGCAACGACGCAACCGAACCGCCGAGAATCCCCACCTCAAAACCCAGGTCGGCGGCGATGCGTGCCGACATCGGGTCGAAGACCGAGGCCGTGTGGTAGCAGGTGTCGGACGCGAGCAGTTGGCGGAAATTACGGCGCAAATCTTGATGAGAAAGCCTGGACATACGAGTTCCACCATATAAAGGAATGGAAGGGCTTGAGCAAAAGTGTCAACGCCGAAGGAACAAAAGGCTATCACGCGGGCGAGTAAAGGATGATGACGAATTTCTTTGGCAAGTGAACGCAAGATCTTTTCCGCTCACGCCGCCACCGCCTGTTGCTGTTGGTTGCGCAGCAGCACCGCACGGACCGAGTTGCCGGGTTGCAATTGCAGGCGTTTGGCGGTGAGGCGGTCGACCATCAGGCTATTGCCCACCAGCCGCGCCCGGGCGGTGGTGATGCGGCAGCTTTCCAGGCGACGGTTGTGGATCAGCCACACCGGGGCCTGGTCGTCGGGCGTGCCGATGGCCAGCATCAATGATTGGCTGTCGCGCACCGCGCGGATTCTCGACACCGGGGCTTCGATCACCGGGCCTGCGTCGAAGATGTCGATGTAACCCTTATGGGCAAACCCTTCGGCGGTGAGGATCTTCAGCGCAGGTTCGGTGTTGGGGTGGGGCTTGCCGATCACTGCCTGGGCCTGTTCGGTAAGCAGGCAGGTGTAGAGCGGCTGGCGCGGCATCAGTTCGGCGATGAATGCTTTGCTGCCCAGTCCCGACAAGTGATCGGCATGGCTGAAATCCATCTTGAAGAAGTGCCGGCCCAGGCTGTCCCAGAACGGTGAGCAGCCATGTTCGTCGGCACTGCCGCGCAGTTCGGCAATGAGTTTGTCGCCGAACAGCTGGGGGAATTCGGCAACGAACAGCAGACGCCCCAGCGACAGCAATCGACCATGACTGCCATAGCGTTGATCGTGTCGCAGAAACAGCGAGCAGATTTCCGATTGCCCGGTCATTTCGTTGTTCAGGAACAATGTGGGGATCTGGCGCTGAATGCCCAGGTCCGGCGATGAACTGACCGTGAGCCCGACCCGGTAGTTGTACCAGGGCTCCCGCAGACCGACGGCCCCGACCAGGGCACTGACACCGACCACTTGCTGATCATCGTCTTCGAGCACAAACAGGTAGTCGGCATCCGCGCGCTCGACCTGTCCGGCGAAGGTCCGCTGGGCCCAGCGCACCCGGTGGGCCAAGCGCTCCTCGTTGGCCGGCAGGGTAGTGAACCCGGGGCCGGCCCGTTGTACCAAATCCAGTAAAGCGGGCAGGTCGGTCATTTGAACCGGGCGCAGAATCATGATGCAGCTCCTTCTTCGCGCCTGCTCGGGCGCTGTCGTTGGGCTCGGGGCCGGTGGCAGCTCACAGGGCGATCAACCGGATCGCACTGGCGTCTGTCACGTTCAGGGCCGCGCACATATCGGCGCTCAAGGCGATAGGTTGCCCGGCGCTGTAGTCCAGCTCGGCGACGATCGCGCGGTAGCCCTTCAACGAATCGTTGCTCACCAGGTAACTGCCACGGGCGTCGATGGGCGAGCCCGTTTGCACCGTGCCCGTCTGGCTCTGGGCGATGGAGCGAATGCTTGAGGTGCGGGCATACAGTGTCGGTCCGCCGTCGAACAGGTCGATGTAGCTGTTGGTCTCGAAGCCTTCGCGCGCCAGAATGTCGAAGGCCTCCTGGCCATCGGGGTGGATCCGGCCGATGCAGTCTTGTGCAGCTTGCGACAGCATCGGCACATAGATCGGGTATTGCGGCATCAGTTCCGCGAGGAACGTCCGGCTCTGCAGGCCGCAAAGCCGTTCGGCCTCGACGTAAGGCAAATCGAAGAAATGCTTGCCCAGCGCATCCCAGAACGGCGATTGCCCCTGTTCGTCGCTGTAACCGACGATCTCGGTGATCACCGCTTCGGCAAAACGCGCCGGGTGGGCGGCAATGAACAGCAGCCGCGCCCGGGACAGCAACTCGGAAAACGGCGTGCGCTCCAGCACCGAGTCGATGTGGAAACCGCGCAGCAAAGAGTGACCGCTGAGGTCTTGGCACAACGACAACGCCGGCACCCCATGCTCGATGTTCAGCTCCCGTGAGGCGCTGGTGAAATGGCGGTTGCGCAAACTGTAGAACGGCTCGCTGAACCCGGCGGTGGCGAGCACTTCCGAGCAGCCGACCAGACGGCGAGTCGTCAGGTTTTCCAGCACGAAGAAATAGTTCTCCGGGCCCTGGCCCTGAACGTCTTTTTCGAACGAAGCACAGGAATCGAGAATTTTCTCGCGCAGGCGTCCGGTGTCGTCCGGCAAGGACGTGACCCCCACCAGACTGTCGCGCGCCAGCTGCTGCAACTGGGGCAGGTCGGTTAACTCGACTGGACGTAAGACCAGCATGGACATACTCCTGTATCAAAGGGTTCGGCGGCTTGCACCGAACCTGACTATCACTGTCGGTTTCCACGCGTTAAATCGGCGGACGCCTGAAATCGTGTCAGACGTTGCCCTTTTTCTTGTCAGCCATTGCTTGGGTCGGGCAGCGCCGTGCTGGCACCCAGCTTGTTGAGGAAGAACAGATAGACCAGGCCCAGGGCAATCCAGATCAGGCCGAGTTTCTGTGCATCGACGCCCATGTTGTACATGATGGCCGCGACGATGATGAAGCCGATGACCGGGCAGAGCAGGTGACGGATCACCTGGCCGGATTGCTGCCGGCGCCAGTAGTAGTTGATCACGGTCAGGTGCAGCAGCATGAAGCCGCTCAGGGCGCCGAAGTTCACCAGGGAGGTGAGGGTGTCCACCGAGTTGATGAACAGGTAGCAGATCACCAGTGACAGCACCGCCACCAGATAAATGCTCAAGTACGGCGTGTTGTGTCTGGGGTGCACCTTGGCCAGCACTTTCGGCAGTTTGCCGTCCCGGGCCATGCCGAACAGCAGTCGCGAAACCGCCGCTTGGGAGGTAATGGCGACCGCCACACCCCAGGCCAGCGCGGTAGCCACGGCGGTCAGGGTCGCCAGCCAGCTGCCGGCGGCGATTTCGGCGATTTCATAGAACGCGGTGTCGGCGGACTTGAAGCCCAGGCCGGCGGCCAGGTCGGTGGCAATCCAGGTCTGCACGACGAAGATCACGCCCATCACCAGCAACGTGATCAGCGCAGCCTTGCCGACGCTGCGGCCCGGATCGCCCTTGATCTCTTCGGCGAGGGTGGAAATGGCATCGAAACCGAGGAACGACAGCACCGCAATCGACACCGCTTGCATCAGCAGGGCGAAGTTGAAGGTTTCGGGGTTGTACAGCGGCGCCAGGGTCAGCTGACCGTTACCGCCGCCACTGTGCAAGGCATTCCAGGCGTAGAACAGGAAAATCCCCAGCACCACCAGTTGCGCCAGCAGGAAGATGATGTTCATCCGCGCGGTGAAGGTGATACCCCGCAGGTTGACGAAAGTGGCGCTGACCAGAAAGGCCAGGATGAAGCCGACTTTCGGGATGTCCGGGTACAAATGATTCAACGCCATCGCTGCGTACACGTAGAGCAGCGGTGGAATCAGCAGGTAATCGAGCAGCATCAGCCAGCCGGCGATAAACCCGACATGTTGGTTGAGGCCGCGTTGTGCGTAGGAATACACCGAGCCCGCCACCGGAAAGGCCCGGGCCATGCTGCCGTAACTGAGGGCGGTGAACAGCATCGCCACCATGCCGATGATGTAGGCCAGCGGCACCATGCCGGGTGCTTCGGCGTTGACGTAGCCATACACGCCGAACGGTGCGATGGGGATCATGAAGATCATCCCGTACACCACCAGGTCGGTCAGTGACAGGCTACGTTTCAACTCTTGCCTGTAGCCGAATTCTTCAATGTCCATGAAGTCGTTCTCCTTGATATGAAAGCAGCTGCACGCTGCGAGTTTGAAGCTGTTGCTATAGCAGCGGCGCCAGATAGTCGGTCCAGCGACTGACGTCCTCGTGCGTGCGCAGCAGATCGTTGCGCACCTCGATCAGCACCGAGTCCAGCCCGCGTGCGTCGCCGTGAACCGGTACGGTCATGTCACCCAGCGGATCGACTTTGTACGGCTGATTACCGGCGACTTTCAATGGATGCCGGCTCAGCCCGTCGATTACTCGCTGGGCGTACTCCCAAGCCTTCCCGTACAGCACGCCGACTTCCAGCGGCCGTGGCTGGCCGTAATATATCGGCGTGAAACTGTGAATCCCCACCACTCGAACCGGTTTATTTTGCTCCACGCGGGTGTCGATCAAGGTTTGCAGGCGTGCATGAAACGGTTTGAACAGGCAGTGCCGGCGGTATTCGCGGGTGGCCTCGTCCAGATCGCGATTGCCCGGCACCTGATAAATCTCGCTCTGCAACGGGATGCTGTCCGGCGCATGACGCGGGCGGTTGAGGTCGATCAACAGCCGTGAATAGTTGGCCGCCAACAGGGTCGCGCCCAGCGCTTCGGCCAAGCCCTCGGCCAGCGCCAGGGCGCCGATGTCCCAGGCGATGTGTTCGCGGGCGGCCTCGTCGCTCAGGCCCAGGTCGTTTAACCCGTCCGGGATAAAACGACTGGCGTGTTCACACACCAGAATCAGCGGGTGCTCGGAAGCTTCCCGGCTCAGGGTGTAGGCAGGCTGGGTGTAGAGGCCCAGTTCGGCGGATTCAGTACAGGCGCGCATAGTGCTCACAGAGGTCGGCGGGCGAGAGCTGTTCCGTCAGCGTCAATTCCTCGGTTTTCAGGGCGAAGTAGGTGTCCAGCAAGGCGCTTGGCAGGGCTTCGATCAGCGCCTCGCTGTGGCGCAGGCAATCCAGTGCCAGGGACAACGACGCGGGCAGGGCGACGATGCCGCGGGCCTGGCGTTGCTCTTCGTTCAGGGAGTCAGGGATTTCATCGGTGATCGCGTTCAACGCCAGGCGCTGCTCGATACCCAGGCGCCCGGCGATCAGCAATGCAGCCATGGCCAGGTGCGGTGAGGCGGTGGCGTCCATGGCGCGAAATTCCAGGTTGTACTGCTTGGCCACGGATTTGCCGCCCAGGCTGACGGTCGGGCAAATCCGCAGCGCCGCTTCGCGGTTGCGTTGGCCGAGACAGGCGTAGGAAGCGCTCCAGTGATGGGGCTGCAAGCGTTCATAGGAGATCGGCGTCGGCGCGGTGAACGCACAGAGCGCCGGCAAGTAATGCAGAACGCCGGCGGCCCAATGCTGGCCGAGGGTCGACAGGCCGTTGGCGGTGTCGGCGTCATACATCACCGGTTGGCCGGCCAGGTCTTGCAGGCTCACGTGCAAATGCACGCCGTTGCACACGGCATGCTCGGCCGTCTTGGGGGCGAAACTCAGGTTGAGGCCCATTTGCCGGGCGATCTCTCGGGTGATCTCGCGCACGTTCACCGCGCGGTCGGCGGCAGCGACACCAAGGGCCGGGCGGCAGGTGATTTCGTATTGGTGCTTGCCGTATTCCGGCAGGAACATTTCCGGCTCCACACCGCCGGCACGCAGTGCACTGAGCAGCCAGCCGCCAAATCCGGCACCCTGGCGCTGGGCTTCCAGGGAGAACGCCAAGTGCTCCGCCGCGCCGCTGTCGAGGTTGAATTCATGTTCGAACGCGGCGTTGATCTGCAAACCCAGCTCTTCGCGATAGCGCTCCACCTCGTTGCGCAATAGTGTGCGCGGGCAGGCGCCCCACGGACGGCCGTCGGTTTCGCGAATGTCGCCGTGAATGAAGTCCAGCGCTGGGGCATTGGCATCCGGGCCGTTGTTGACGGTCACGCGGCTGCTCAAGTCGGGAATCAGCCGTAAATCCCCATAAGCGCCCCAGGGGTTGCTGGAGGCGATGATGTCTTGCGGGGTCAGGGCGCTGTTGGCCGGCACCCAGCCGCAACCGGCCACTTGATAGGCATCGAGTTCGTCGGTGGGGAAGGAACGGCCGCGTGTCACGCCGATCAGGTCGGTGGTGACGATGGTGGTCATGGGCAGCGGCAACAGGCGTTCGTTCATGGCTGCATCTCCTGCAACCGGCCGAGCAAGGTCTGGGTGTCGGTGATCCAGCAATAACCCTTGATGGCGTTCAGGCAGGCGTGATGCCGCTGTTCGGTGTAAGTGGCGCAGGCATCTTCGACCAACGTCACCAGGTAGCCACGGTCGGCGGCGTCGCGCACGGCCATGTCGACGCATTGGTCGGTGACGATGCCGGCGATGATCAGGTGTCGGGTTTCAAGGTTGCGCAGCACGTAGTCGATGTTGGTGGAGTTGAACACCCCGGAAGAAGTCTTGGGCAGCACGATTTCGTTTTCGGTCGGCGTCAGCTCTTCGATGATTTGCGCTTGCGAGCTGCCCTTGGGCAGGTGTATGTCCGAGAGTTTGTGATCCAGCGAACGATCGCGGCCATCGGCGGTGAGGCTTTCGATGAGTGTGTGCAACACGTTTTGCCGGGCGCTGCGAAAGGCGTCGAGCAGCCTGCGTTGATTGGGCACCACCTGCGTGCGGACGCGGGCCAGGAAGTAGCCAGCATCCGGCTCGTGGAGGTGCGGGTCGAACTGCGGCTCGAGCCAGGCACGTTGCATGTCCACCAGCAACAGCGCGGTGTGATCGGCGGCAAACGGCAAGTCCCGGGGCGAATGGTGGGGGAGCATGAACATCCTTATTTATCCTCCAGCAGGTGAGTGTCGAAGTCGGCTCGCAGGGCATCGATGCCTTCCAGGCGATCGGCCAGATCCGGGCTGCGCAGGGTCAGGCAGGCAATCAGTGCTTCAACCTGGGCCAGCGCCGGCACCATCGAGTCGAAGGCCGATGCCGATTCCACCGGTGCGCTGATGATCAGGTCGGCTATTTCCCGCAGCGGTGATGCGTAGATGTCGGTGAACAGCACGACGCGCGCATGTCGGCTCTTCGCGGCGTTGGCAACCCGCAGGGCCTGGGACTGATAGCGGCGATAGTCGAACACCAGCAACACGTCCTGACGCTGCACGTCGAACAATCGGTCCGGCAATTGCGAGTTGTCTTCCAGGGCGAAACAGCCGGGCCGCAGCAGGCGCAGGTGGTTGAGCAGGCAGTTGGCGAGGAAACCGCTGAAGCGACCGCCGAAGCAATGGATCTGGTGGCGGGTGTCGAGCAGCCATTCCACCAGAATGCGTACATCTTCGGGTTGGGTCAGCGCCTGGGTTTCTACCAGTGCCCGATGACTGTCCGCCAGATAGTGGCTCCAGGGGTCATCTTTCTTGAGTTGGGCGCGGGGTTGCAACAGGCTGCTGGGGGAGCGCAGGCGGTGATCCATGTCACTGAGCAAGGCTTCCTGAAAATCGGCGTAACCGCTGAAACCAAGCTTTTTGACCAGTCGCACAATGGTCGGATCGCTGACACCTGCATGTTCGGCCAAACGTGACATCGGTCCCAGCCCGTTACGCGGGTACTGGTCCAGCAAGGCACGTATGACTTTGCGATCCGATGGCGTGAGGTCCAGGCCGGGATCGGTGATCAGGTCTCTGAGAGGGGGCATCCGGGCTCCTGCTGGATGGGGGTGTCGGTTTCATTTCATAAATCACCAAATTAGTATTTATGTAACGCACGCTACATGTCTAGTGAATTTTTGTGCGGATTTTCAAAGCACTAAAATGGGGCAAAACCCCCGTGCGTGCGGGGCTGCGTGGATGTCGACAGGCTGTGTAAGACATCGCCCATAGGGGTGTGAGATATCGATCCTGCTCAGGAATAAAATGGGCGCTGCGAGCCCGAGCCGTAGCAGCTGCCGAGCCCGCGAGGCTGCGTTCGGCTGCGTAGCGGTCGTAAAATCAGGCACTGCGGTCCATCAGACACACTGTGCTCTCAGGGTTTACGACCGCTACGCAGCCGAACGCAGCCTCGCAAGCTCGACAGCTGCTACCGGCGAACGCAGCCTCGCAAGCTCGACAGCTGCTACGAGGAAGGCGCCCAGAGTGCGCTTGCGGCACAATGAGCCGATTGTTCGCGGCATCGTGCCGTTTTTCATCCCATCGACAGAGAGATCCTCCGTGCCGGCGACCCGCTTGACCCTGATTTGCCACGCTCGAACCGTCGCGCAGAAACTGGCGCGTTTTCCTACGAATGAACCCGTGGAAATGGATTGGCAATCGGCGAAGGGCTCGCGCTGTCGTCAGTTCAAGCGAGCGCCACGCCTGCTCTGCGGCCCGGAACTGCGGACCCGGCAAACCGCTGAGCTGTTTGGCGACAACGTGGAGATTGTCACGGCACTGGGGGATTGCGATTTCGGACGCTGGAAAGGCACGTCGATCGACGACCTGCAAAAATCCGAACCCGAGACGCTCAAGGACTGGCTCAGCGACCCGACGTCGGCGCCCCACGGTGGAGAATCGGTGGTGCAGCTCGGCGAGCGGGTAGCCGCGTGGTTGAAGACCCTCGAGGCAACGCCGGGGCATATCGTTGCCATCACCCATCCGTTTGTCATTCGCGCCGCGCTAATGCAGGTGTTGCAGGGCGCGGCGTTCAACCAGATCGACGTCGAACCGTTGTCGGCCATCGAATTGCGGTTCAACGGTCGCTGGCGGCTACGCTTGACGGGCATGGACCCTGAAGGAGCGCTGTGATGAAAAAACTTCTGGTCATCGGTGTCGGCGCCGGCAACCCCGACTACATCACGATGCAGGCGGTGAAGGCGCTGAACCGGGTCGACGTGTTTTTCCTCATGGACAAGGGCCAGAGCAAAGACAAACTGATCGACCTGCGCCGCGAGATCTGCGAGCGCTACATCACCGATCACGACTACCGCTTCGTCGAAGCCCACAGCCCGGAGCGTGAGCGCGGCGATGTGGACTACAACGCCAGCGTCGAAGACCTGAACCGTGCCAAGCAGCAGACGTTCGAGCGGCTGATCAACGAGGAAATGACCGACGACCAGTGCGCCGGTTTTCTGGTGTGGGGCGATCCGGCGTTGTACGACAGCACCATTCGGATCCTGCAGGCGATTCTGGCGTCAGGTCGTTGTGCGTTCGAGTTCGAGGTGATCCCCGGCATCACCAGCGTGCAGGCGTTGGCGGCGCAACATAAGGTGCCACTGAATAGCATCGGCCGCTCGATTGAAATCACCACCGGCCGACGGCTGGCGGCCGGCCAGGTAAGCGATGCCGACAGCCTGGTGGTGATGCTGGATGCACAAGATGCCTACCATCACGTGGCCGACCGGGAGACAGAGATTTACTGGGGGGCTTATCTGGGGACGCCGGATGAAATCCTGATCAGCGGCAAGCTCAAAGACGTGGCCGATGAGATTGAGCGGGTGCGCAAGGCGGCGCGGCTGGCGAACGGGTGGATCATGGATACCTACCTGTTGCGCAAGCCTTGAACGCCGCCAGCCGATTGATCAGTGTTCTTTGGCCTTTCTGATCCTGATCAAAATAAACAGCAGGATGCACAGCGCGAGCGGAGTCATGGCCAGCATGGCGTCCCGCGCGGAAATGTCCGCGCCAAGGGTGTGCAGGCCCGAGTAGAACAGCTTGAACAGGCTCAGCAAATAATAGGTGATGGCGATAATCGACAAGCCTTCGACTGCACGCTGGATTTTGATTTGGGTATCGGCGCGAGCGTTCAGGCTTCTCAGGATTTCCGAGTTCTGCTCTTCCATTTCAACCTGCACCCGCGCCTGCAGCAGATCCCCGAGATTGGCTACGCTTTTGGCCAGTTGCTCCAGGCGTTGTTCGGTGACGTCACAGTACCTGACGGTGGGTTTGAAGCGTCTTTCGATGAAGATACCCAGCCGCTGACAATCACCTACGTGAGTTTCCCTGAGTTCGCCCAAACGCTCGAAAACCAGCTGGGCATACGCTTGGGTGGCGCTGAAGCGGTGTCGGGTTTTCGCGGTGCTGCTGACCACTTGCGCTGACAGGCTGGCGATGTCGGTCAGCAGCTCTTTGGCATTGCCGGTATCGGGGCCGGCGTTACGCTCCGAAAGGTTGACCAATGTCTTGTCGAAGACGTTGAGCTGAACGCTCAAGGTTTTCGCGGTGGTAAGGGAAAGCGACGCCATCATGCGGTAGGTTTCGATTTCCAGCAGACGGCGGATCATCCGGCCTTGGCGATAGGCATTCAGGCGCTTGTTGACGAAGAGGAAACGGTTGGTGCCGTCCTCGCTCAGGCGAAAATCGCTCCAGACCGTCGCATCGCCACCGCCTATGCATGAGCCACAAGGGTCTTTGAATCCATAAACCGACAGGTCGCCGGAAAAAGACGCGTCGTTGCGCACCACAATCTGCACGGCGTTGATTACGTGCTGCATGAAGGGTTCGACCCGGTCCATCAAGGTCTTGGGCGGCTGGCTCCAGTAGGGCTCGTGACTGGAAGAGGGCACCACCAGCGTCAGCGTCAGGAACTCCGCGTGCCGCTCCCACTTCAAGGCATGCCCCTCCAGCCTGGTGATGCCCTGGGCCGCATCCGGGTCGACGGGGCCGGGGCAGCAGCGACTCAGCAGGGTGTCGCATTGCCCGTCATTAGCCAGAAACGCCAGATGAAACACATGGGCGGGCTCGTCGAAATACAGCGAAGGGCGCGCGTGCAACTCATTGTGCAGGGTCAGTCTTTGCGGGTGCATGCTATCGAGGCCATGTTGGAGTTGTTTGTTTTTGGGACTGGGTGACCCATGGTCGAGTCACATTCAAACCCCGACCATCGACCATCCGGTGGGCATTCCCACAACACCGTTGTGAACTATTCTTTCCCAAGTGAGCACCTTCAATGCCGCCCACAGGGAATTGATATGAATCAAGGCCCAAGAGACTTTAAGGGAGGAGTCTGGGCTAACGCCGGGTTGTTGACCTGGCGAAAACGCCATCGCTGTCCGGAGTCAGATCATGAGCCAGTATCAACGGTTATTACTGATCATCAACCCGCTCCTGCGCCAGTCTCCCGCGCTCAACCATGCCGCTGCCGTGGCCAAGGCCAGTGGGGCGAGTTTGCATATTGCTGCGCTGATCCCCTCGTTGGACATTCTGTCGTTGCTCGAAGAGGGCGACCGGAAAGTGGCACGGGCGAGCTACCTGCAGGAACACCACGACTGGCTCAAGGAGCAGGCGCAAAAGATGCAGGGCAGGGGGATCGAGGTGACAACCGAGGTCGCCTGGGCTGACAACATGCGCGAGGACATCCTTGATCACGTCACGGAAATGCACCCCGATCTGTTGATCAAGCAAGTGCAGCATGAGCCCGTGCTCAAGCGTGCGTTCTTTACGCCACTGGACTGGCGTTTATTGCGCCATTGTCCGGTGCCGGTCTATCTGGTGGGGGCCCAAAGCCATGCCTTGCCGCAGAAGGTGGTGGCCGCGGTTGATGTTGTCGATACCGAGCCTTCGAATAGCGAACTCAATGACCGGATCATCCTGCAGGCGTCTGCCCTTGCGCTGCAATGCAATGCCGAGTTGCATCTGCTGTACGCGTGTGACATTCCGGCCGCTTTTCTGGCGGATCTGGGCGGTGGCCTGACGCTATCGGAGCTTACCCGGGAATTGCGCAAGGACCTGGAAACCTCATTCCTCAAGCTGGCCGCCCGGTTCGGTGTACCCCCTGAATGCCGGCATTTCCTCACGGGGCATCCTGTGTCGGCGCTGAGTGAGTTCGCCCACGAACACCAGATAGATGTGATCGTGATGGGTAGAACGCAATACGGCAGCCTGGAGAAACTGCTCGGCAGCACAACCGAGCATATTCTGTATCAGGTGCCTTGCAGCGTTCTGGCGGTGTAGTCGCGAGCATCTTTAGCGAAATTGACTTGCCCGTTTTGGGGCTCCCGCCCCAGGGAGGTTTTCAGATGAATCACAGTCCTTCATTGCAAACCATCTTGCATGACCGGGTTGATGCCGGCCGAAGCCTGGTGGAACCGTTGCTTAAATACGCTAAAAGAGCCGATGTCATCATCCTCGCCTTGCCCCGTGGCGGCGTGCCGGTCGCCTATGAAGTGGCCACGGCCCTGGAGGTTCGCCTGGACCTGATGCTGGTCCGCAAGCTGGGCGTGCCGTCCCACCAGGAATTCGCCATGGGCGCTATCGCCAGCGGTGGCATTCAAATCGTTAATGACGATGCGCTGCGGGCTAATGGCATCGACCAGCGTACGCTCGACGTGGTGGTGGCGAAGGAAACGCAGGAAATGTTGCGTCGCGAGCAGGTATTCCGGGAATCCCGTGGGCCTTTGGCGCTCAAGGATCAAGTGGTGATTCTGATCGATGACGGCCTGGCGACAGGGGCCACGATGATGGCCGCGATACAGGCCGTGCGCTTGCACGCGCCATCGCGCATCGTCGTTGCCGTGCCGGTGGCCCCCATGGAAACGGCAGAGGCGCTGCGTGACGAAGTGGACGAGCTGATTTGTCCGCTCATCCCCGATTGGATGATATCGATCGGCCATTGGTACACGGACTTTACTCAGACGTCGGACCAGGAAGTCATCGATCTTTTACATCGGGCCTGGCAGAGAGAATCAGTGATGAAATGAGGCAAACTGCTGGCCCCCCGATCTCCGGTTCGTTGTCAGACTTGCTTTCTTTTCAGCAGGTTAGGCATTGGCGATATGCGGACTTTGGTATGGATGACTGCAACGTTTGTCCTGGTGGCTATCTCGCTTGGAGCCCAGGCAAAGGAACTGAGCAAGAACTCTCGCTATGTATGCAGCTGGGGCTCGGAAATAGCCGAGGGCGCGCAAGCCTCGAAACTGTCCGGGCTCACGCTTTACGGGGCACGCAAGAAGCTGCAATCGCGCAAGTTTCCCCGGCCGTGGATGCGCATGACGGCCATGGGTATCACGGAGCAAACCTATAACAGCCCTTCGCGTCTCAAGCCTGCAGGCATCAAGCAAACGTATTACGAGCAATGCATCCGGCATGAGTTGGCGCAACGGTAATTCGCCGGTCGTAGGAGCCGCTCCTACGACCCCCATCCCTCCCGCACCGCCTTGCGAATCCCCTCCAGCAACATCGCAAACGCCGGGTTGTCATTGTTCTCGCGCCAGATCAAATGCAGCTCGCTTTGCACACCTTCCCCCAGATCGATATCGCGGAACACCACGTTCTTGAACACCACGCTGGTGGCGCAGCGCGGCACCAGGGCCAGGCCCATGCCGGCGTTGACCAGCGCCAGAATCGTCAGTGATGAGCCGAGCCACTGTACGTATTCCGGAGCAACGCGGGCCGAGCGGAGCATGCCGGTCAGCAGTTCGTTGAACGGCGGATAGGCCGCATGGGAATACATGAGGAACGGTTGTGCATCCAGGTCTTTGACGGACACGGTTTGTGCGCTGGCCAGCCGATGGTTGCTGGGCACGGCCAACACAAAGGGTTCACGCACCAGGCATTCAGTGGCATAGCCCGGCTCCAGCAAGGGCGCCCGGACGATGCCCAGATCGATACGACGGGCGCGAAGGGCTTCGTGCTGCTGATAGGTATTCATTTCCGACAGATCGATTTTGACCTGAGGCTGTTTGAGCCGTGCTTCGGCAATGACTTTGGGCAGGAATTCGTACACCGCGCTGCCGACAAAGCTGATGTTGACCGAACCGATATCGCCTTCGGCGAAGCGCCGGGCGGTGACGGCTGCTTGCTGGGCGCGCTCCAGCAGGTTCTGGGCTTCGATGAAGAACGCGCGGCCGGCGGCGGTCAGGGCGACGCTGCGGGTGCTGCGGGTGAACAACTCGACGCCCAGGTGATGCTCTAACAGTTGAATCTGCCGACTGAGGGGCGGTTGAGTCATGTTCAACCGTTCGGCGGCGCGGCGGAAGTTGAGTTCGGTGGCCACGGTGGTGAAGCAGCGCAGTTGCGTCAGTTCGAACATTGATCTAATCCAGGTATCAATCGAATGCCAAGTTAGATTAGACGGGATCAATAGGTGCGTCCATGATCGGCTCTCCCCTAAAAAAACAATGAACGGGAGTCGCCCCTTGAATAACCATCTGAGTCCGCCGGACTCCACCGTCCTTGCCCGAGCAGCGGCCAAGGTCAAGCGCCATGTGCTGCCGCTGTTCGTGGTGATGTTCATCGTCAATTACATCGACCGGGTCAACATCGGCTTCGTACGCAGCCACCTGGAAACCGACCTGGGCATCGGCGCCGCGGCCTATGGCTTGGGTGCCGGACTGTTCTTCATCGGTTACGCCATTTTCGAAGTGCCTTCCAATATGCTGCTGCAACGCTACGGCGCCCGTGCCTGGCTGACGCGCATCATGTTCACCTGGGGTGCGGCGGCGATGGCCATGGCCTTCGTGCGCGGCGAAACCAGTTTCTATGTGCTGCGCTTCATTCTTGGCGCCGCCGAGGCGGGTTTTTTTCCCGGCATCATTTATTACTTCACTCAATGGCTACCGTCGACGGAGCGGGGCAAGGCCATGGCGATCTTCCTCAGCGGCTCGGCCATTGCCTCGGTGATTTCCGGTCCGGTGTCCGGCGCGCTGTTGCATGTCAGCGGTCTGAGCCTGCATGGCTGGCAGTGGATGTTCCTGATTGAAGGCTTCGCTTCCATCGTGCTGTGCGGGTTCGTCTGGTTCTGGCTGCAATCCCATCCGCGTCAGGCGAACTGGCTGAGCGCCGAAGAAAAGAACGCGCTGGTCAGTGCCATTACCCTGGAACAACAGGCTCGCGAAGCCGTGCAGACGGTCAAACCGTCGATGTTCAAATTGCTCGCCGACAAGCAAATCGCGCTGTTCTGCTTCATCTACTTTTCCATCGCCCTGACCATTTATGGTGCCACGTTCTGGCTGCCGAGCATGATCAAGAAGATGGGCAACCTGGGCGACTTCCAGGTCGGCCTGTTCAACTCGATCCCGTGGATCATTTCCATCCTGGCGATGTACGGCTTCGCCGCCATGGCCAGCAAATGGAAATACCAGCAAGCCTGGGTGGCCGTAACGCTGGTGATTGCTGCGTTCGGCATGTTCATGTCCACCACCGGCGGGCCGATCTTCGCCTTCGTCGCCATCTGCTTCGCGGCCATCGGTTTCAAAGCGGCTTCGGCGTTGTTCTGGCCGATTCCCCAAGGCTATCTGGATGCGCGTATCGCCGCGGCGGTAATCGCCTTGATCAACTCCATCGGCAACCTCGGCGGTTTCGTCGCACCGACCGCGTTCGGTTTCCTGGAGCAGACCACCGGTTCCATCGAAGGCGGTTTGTACGGCCTGGCGGCGACCTCGCTGGTGGCGGCCGTGGTGATCTTTTTTGCCCGTACGGCCCCCCGTGGTGATACGCACCGTTCACTCACCGGTAAACCGGTCGAAGCCGTGACGCCGAAAAATGCAGCAGCAAAAAATTCAGTCAGTCATCAAGCCTTGAATGCCAAGCCAAAGGGAGCCGCCTCTTGAAAATCAAACGAGTCACCGTCACCCCCATCGCCTTCCGTGATCCGCCGCTGCTCAATGCCAGCGGTATTCACGAACCCTTCGCGCTGCGCTCGATCATCGAGATCGAGAGCGACAATGGCTACATCGGCCTGGGCGAAAGCTACGGCGACGCCCCGGCACTGGCGATCCAGCAGCAACTGCAAGATCAGTTGATCGGCCTCGACCCGTTTAACCTCAACCAGTTGCGCGCCATCGTGCAGGCCACCGTCGCGGCGAACAAAACCCAGAGCATCGCCGGTGCGGAACTGGCCCCCGGTTCCCATGCCAGCAAAGCGGTAAGTAACGCGTATTCGGCGTTCGAAGTGGCGTTTCTCGATCTCCAGGCGCACTCGCTCAACGTGCCGCTGGTGGACCTGCTGGGCGGGGCGATTCGTGATGAAATTCCGTTCAGCGCCTATCTGTTCTTCAAGTACGCGCAACACATCGACTCACCGTATAAACCGGACAACTGGGGCGAGGCGCTGAACGAAGAGCAGATCGTCGCCCAGGCCCGGCGCATGATTGAGGCCTACGGTTTCAAGAGCATCAAGCTCAAGGCCGGTACACTGCCGCCGGAGCACGAAGTGTCGTGCATCAAGGCACTGAAAAAGGCCTTCCCCGGTTACCCGCTGCGCATCGACCCGAACGGCAACTGGTCGCTGGAAACCTCGATTCGCATGGCGGAGCTGCTGGGCGACGACCTGCAATATTACGAAGACCCGACGCCGGGCCTCGACGGCATGGCCGAGTTGCACAAACGCACCGGTCTGCCGCTGGCGACCAATATGGTGGTCACTGACTTTGATGAATTCCGCCGCAGCGTGGCCCTGAACAGCGTGCAGATCGTGCTCGCCGATCATCACTATTGGGGCGGCCTTCGTGACACCCAGGTGCTGGCGAAAATGTGCGACACCTTCGGCCTTGGCGTGTCCATGCATTCCAATTCGCACCTGGGCATCAGCCTGATGGCCATGGCGCATGTCGCCGCTTCGGTGCCCAACCTCGATTACGCCTGCGACACCCATTACCCCTGGCAGGAACCGGACGAAGAAGTGATCAAGGGCGGCAAACTACCGATCGTCGATGGCTGCGTGAAAATCACCCGTGCGCCTGGTTTGGGCCTTGAGCTGGATCACGATCAATTGGCCAGGCTGCACGATCAATACCTGACCTGCGGCATTCGCCAGCGCGATGACGTGAAGCAGATGCAGCGTTATAAGCCGGAGTGGAAGACGGTCAAACCACGGTTTTGACTTCGCAGGGTCTTGTAGCAGCTGGCGAAGCCTGCGTTCGGCTGCGTAGCAGTCGTAAAATCAGTCACTGCGTTCCGTCAGGCACACTGTGCATTCATGGTTTACGACTGCTACGCAGCC
>NZ_AKJT01000023.1 GCF_000282195.1 Pseudomonas sp. GM18 | reverse complement strand
CCGGCACCCTGACCATCAGCGACGTCGACAGCGCCGCAACCTTCGTCGCGCAAACCAACACCGCCGGCAGCTACGGCCAGTTCTCCATCGGCACCGGCGGTGCCTGGACCTACGTCGCCAACTCCGCCCACAACGAGTTCGCCGCCGGCACCACCTACACCGACACCTTCGCGGTGAGCAGTGCCGACGGCACCGTCACTTCGGTCACCGTGCATATCGCCGGCAGCAACGACTCACCGACGATCACGTCCAACGGTGGTGGTGAGACAGCTTCGATCAACGTGGCGGAGAACACCACGGCGATCACAACGGTGGCGGCGACCGATGTTGACCTGCCGGCACAAACGCTGAGCTACAGCATCGTCGGCGGAGCGGATGCCGCGAAGTTCTCGATCGTTTCAGGCACAGGCGTGCTGAGCTTTATCTCTACACCCAACTTTGAAGCGCCGACTGATTCGGGAACGAACAACGTTTATGACGTGATTGTGCGGGCATCGGACGGCACGCTGTTTGACGACCAGGCGATCGCGGTAACCGTGACGGGCGTCAACGACAACAGCCCGATTATCACCTCCAACGGTGGTGGTGCGACGGCTTCGGTCAGCGTGGCGGAGAACACCACGGCGGTCACGACAGTGGCGGCGACCGATGCAGACCTGCCGGCACAAACGCTGAGCTACAGCATCGTCGGAGGAGCGGATGCCGCTAAGTTCTCGATCGCTTCAGGCACAGGCGTGCTGAGCTTTATCTCTGCACCCAACTTTGAAGCACCAACTGATTCGGGAACGAACAACGTCTATGACGTGATTGTGCGGGCATCGGACGGCACGCTGTTTGACGAACAGGCGATCGCGGTAACCGTGACGGGCGTCAACGACAACAGCCCGATTATCACCTCCAACGGTGGAGGTGCGACGGCTTCGGTCAACGTGGCGGAGAACACCACGGCGGTCACGACAGTGGTGGCAACCGATGCGGATCTACCGGCGCAGACGCTGAGCTACTCGATCCTGAATACCGCCGGGACAGACTTCAGCAAATTCTCGATCAGTTCGAGCGGGGTGCTGACGTTCAATTCGGCGCCCGACTACGAGAATCCCCAGGATGTCGGTGGAACCGCCGGCGACAACACCTATGTTGTGGACGTTCAGGTGGCCGACGGCAATGGCGGAATCGACACGCAGACCATTACGGTAAACGTGCAGAACGTCGTTGAGACGCCAGTTGATACCGTGCCGCCGACGGTGGCAGTGACGGGGACGGCCTTGGGGAGTTCGGTCGGTTCAACGTCGACGGTCACATTCCAGTTCAGTGAGACGGTGAGCGGTTTCACCCTGTCTGATGTCGCAGTGACGACAACGAGCGGAACGCCCCGCGGAACCTTCAGTAACTTTACCCAGGTTGACGGCGATACCTACACGGCAACGCTGACCAGAACACTGGGCGGCAGCATAAAAGTCGATGTTGCCGCGAACAGCTACACCGACCTGGCGGGTAATCCTGGTGCGGCCGGCAGCAGTGCAAACCTTCCGGCAGGCGTTGCCGGCGAACCGATCAATCTAGCTCTCAACGCTCCGTTGGCCGATATCAGTGGCCCAGTAACGGTGTCCATCAGCGGGGTTCCCACCGGGTGGGTGTTCAATGCAGGAACCGACAATGGCGACGGCACCTGGACCGTGCAGACCAGCGATCCCGGCGCATTAACCGTGACAGCCCCAAGCGACTTCGTGGGAGCGTTGGTGCTTGATGTCAACATGAACTGGAGCAACAGCGACGGCAGCACCGCAAGCGCCTACGTGCTCAACAACGTCGAAGTCTATGCCCCGGGCGCGCCGATCTTCGCCTTGTCCGCTGACGACAACCTGACCGGTTCGTCCGGTGCCGACACTTTCGTCTTCGCCCAGCCGATCGGCAACAACCAGATCTACAACTTCGATGCCGCAGCGGACAAGATCGACCTGATCGGCTTCACGGGCGTCACCGGCTTCGCTGACTTGAGTATCACTAATGACGCCAATGGCAACGCACTGGTCAGCATAAGCTCTGGCCAGACGGTTACCCTCAAAGGTGTCGATGCAGCGGACTTGAGCGAAGCGAACTTCCAGTTCGATGTCGATCCGCTCACCAACAACACCGGGACCCTCACCATTGCCGACGGCGCGATCATGCCGTTCGGTGGCAGTATCCATAACAGCGGCACCATCGAGCTCGGCTCCGCCGGCAGCGCGACCAGCCTTGAGATTCTGTTCCGTGGCGCGACGTTGACCGGCGGCGGCCAGGTGTTGCTTTCCGACAACGCGCAAAACGTGATTTTCGGCGGCAGCGCCGACACCGTGCTGAACAACGTCGACAACCGCATTTCCGGCGCCGGCCAGTTGGGTGCCGGACAGATGGTGCTGATCAATGCGGGGCTGATCATGGCCAGCGGGCTGAACAGCCTGGTGCTCGACACCGGCACCCACACCATCACCAACAGCGGGGTGCTGGAGTCCACAGGCCCAGGCGGCATGACGGTGGCCAGTACGGTCGAAAACACCGGGCACCTGTGGGCCAATGGTGGCGATCTGCGCCTGCTGGCCGACGTGAATGGCGATGGCAGCGCGACCATCGACGGCGACGCGACCCTGACCTTCTCCGGTGCCGCACACGCATCCGTCGCCTTCCACGGCGAAGGTGCCGGCACGCTGGTGATCGCCCAGGCCGAAACGGCGGGCTCGCTGGTCGGCATCCTCGGCCTTGAGAGCGATGACATGCTGACGTTCGGCAATCTCGCTTTCGGCGCCAACACCCAGCTCAGCTACAACGCTAACGCCTCTGGCGCCGGCGGCCTGCTGACGGTGGACGACGGCGTGCATCGGGCCGAGGTGAACCTGCTGGGGCATTACTCGGCGGAAGACTTCCAGCTCACCGACGGCGGCGCGGCCGGCACTCAAGTCAGTTACCACGGAGAATCCAGCGGCACGCTGGTGGGCAGCATGCTCGCGGACACGATCAATGGCGGCGACGGCAACGACATCATCGTGGGGCGTGGCGGCGCAGACACGCTCAGCGGTGGCGCGGGAGCCGACGTATTCGCCTACTTCAACGTGAATGAAGGCGGCGACCATATCCTCGACTACAACTACGCCGAAGGGGACAAAATCGACCTCTCCGCGCTGCTCAAGGCCAACTTTGTCGCCGGCACCAGCCAGGTGTCGGACTTTGTCCAAGTGGTGCAGACCGGCAGCGACATCACCGTGAAGGTGGATCCTGATGGCGCAAGCAATGGCAAGAACTTCGTCGATGTGGCGGTGCTTGACCACACTGGTACGCCCGGCCCCGATCTGGTGCGCACCTGGTTCGGGGATTCCGAGCATACGCTGACGGCGTGATGCAGTGGGCTGGAGCTGACTGGGAGGGTGGGCGCTTGATGATAGTAGTGTCCCAGAGCAGGTTCGAACTGCCAACCTTCCCCAATTTATAAGCAGCCCAGCTTGAGACAGGCCAGCAATTAGGGGGATTTCGTCCGATTCCGTCCGTAAAAACGGCCCCGTATAGTTCTTTTTGCTGCCACGGTGCTGTCACGGAGCTGTATTGCTTGAAAACGAAGATTACCCAGAAGCTCATCAGCAATCTGGCCACTGAACCAAAGGCTTACCGCGTACATAACACTGTACAGCCCGGCCTGTTAATCCGCGTACTGCCGAGATATTTGCAGCCCTAACTTTCCCGGGCCGGGCACAATGCAGCTCCCTCCCTGAGCATTGTTCTCTAGACATCGAACGCTCTACCGGTAACTACATTGATATCGAACAGCTGCGTTGTGGCCAGTTGGAATCACAAGTATTGTTTCAGGCAGCTCTGGAAGAGAGCTCCACAAAGGAACTGAAGCTATGGCATTTGCAATAGGAACCATCGTTAAACTGAAGTCTGGAGGGCCTGACATGACCGTTTATTCCATAGATAGGTCGCACCTTAATTGTCAGTGGTTCGCAGGGAAAAAGCTTGAGAGGGGTGCGTTCCACGTCGAAACGATCGAGCTGGTTAAGAAAGCGGGGAATTAAATGGATGCGGACTCCGTTGCAGTTTGGATGCTGGATCAAATCCAACGAGAAGACTGTATTTATCAAGACGACGTGGTCGACCATCTGATAACTGCTGGTCGTGAGGACTTGCTAGCCGAAAACGCCGAAGGTAATCAAGTCATTGGCAAGACGGTACTAGCTGCTTTCCGCAAGTTGACCCCGGATAGCGTCGTGTGGGTCAAACCAGATCGTTACTGGCGTTTCCGTGTTGCTGAGGATGAGCCAGGACGTGACGCTAGAGGTTAATGTCACGCGACAGGCCGCCGGCTATCGGTGGCCTGTTTCCACTGGCAGCGCGTCAAGCCAAACGACTAGAAAAAGGAGTTCGAAATGACGAAGTTGTTCGAAAAGCGGTTCTCTGAGCTCGAGGAGCAATTGGAGGCAATCGCGGCGTCCAAGACAAGTGCGACTAGCCCAATGACAGGCGCAGCCTCGACATACGTCGACCAAAATGCGCTGCTCAACTGGAAAGTCAAAGCAAAAACGCTGCTTATCAATACGTGCGGGGAATCGTCGCAGCAACTGGTCAGTTTCATCGCCGCAGAGAGAGCACCCGGCTTCGCAACCAACTACGAAATTCTGAAACAGCTCAGGGCGGTATTTCTTGCCGTAAAGGAGGATTTCGAGGGTGGTTATCTCAACACTGTTCGCAACCTGGTTCAGGCTGAAGTGTTCGGGAGCGAACTCGAACAGGCCGGCGAGCTGCTTTCAGCAGGATATGAATCGGCAGCCGCGGTGATTGCCGGGGTGGTACTGGAAACCACTATTCGCAACCACTGCACCGATCGTGGTATCGACCATGGGAAGCTCGACAAGATGAACGCCGACCTGGCGAAAGCGGGCGCTTACAACTCAATCCAACAAAAACGCATCACGGCGATGGCAGGCATTCGCAATGCCGCAGCCCATGGCGATGTCGAGAAGATTAACCCCGGAGATGTAAAGGGGATGATCGATGACGTAGAGCGATTTCTTACAACAACATTGGCATGACGCTCGTCATCATTACATTCTTCAGAATGAGCGAATAGGGATCCCAAGCTTGAATGCACCTCAAAATCGCACTATCGATGGATGGTAGGACTAAAATTTCGCCATAGCGGCAATGCTCTCAGACTTGAGGACATTGCCCACCCGGCGTAAAAAACCTAACTACCCCTTAGAATATTTCGGTATTTATCGCTCACTATAGAATAATCATCTTCCGGATGCGCCCCCCCCTCTCATTGTAATATTCATCACTTGTCAGATCCAAAACAGTCCTAATTGCTCCTGCAAAAGTCCACATCGGCAATGGATCCTCCCCTAAGGCGGACTCTTCCTCTTCCATGTCTGGCATTATTGGCAAACAAAGCTCAACACACTCAATGAACCGTTTTAAGCTATAACCTGTCGACCTTATCTCTTCAAGAAGACTTGGTATTTCCCCATCGTCATAATCACGCTCTTTAAAATATCGCTGATGTATAGCCACCAGACTATCTGAATTCAACTCAGATGTATCATCTACACTTTTATCAGCCAAAGAAAAACTATCAATGTATTGAGTTTTAATGTTCTTAATTGCGTCAAACTGCTCATCTGCCAGTTCGATCAAAGCACTAAGCCTATTTAGCTGCCTTTTAAACTGGTAAGGAACATCAGCTTCTCGCTTGTAAAGCAGCTTATGACTGATCGCTGACCAGGTATGCATCAACATCGTACGAATCTGTATCTCAGCCCTCAGCCCCTCTAGGCCACGAGCATTTGGATGAGCAAGCCATTCTTTCTTCAAAGCTACAACATAATGGTACGACGAATATCCAAACTGATTATCATCAAGCGAATCTTTTTTATTTTCCCTCTGAAGGACATCGAATTCATTCTCGACAATTTTACATATACTGGAAATATCCTCCTGATAATAACAAATAACTCTAAGCCCACATAAATCATCAATCTCCTCTAATGGAGATTTATAAGACTTCCTTACAACCTTACCAGATAGCGACTCATCATCCTTGAGACGAGATTCAATCGCAAATACAGGGATTTTCCTTTCACTCACAATTTGCTTAAGAACACTCTCAATATTAACCCTAAGCCGCTCAAACTTAGGCTTAATATCTCTGTACTCATCAATAATTCCAGACATTAGCCATCCCTTTAAAAAATATAAACAATCATAAAAACTATATCGAACGAATATCAAACCAACCATAACAGTCGAACTGTTTTCCAACGGCAAATGGTAGCACACCGCCAGCACAGAGGGGGGGGGGGTTGAATCTCAAATCTGACCCTTCTCAATTTCAAATCCGAAAGCGGTAATGATTCAAAACTAGGCTATCTCGGTGTGCTCAAATCTGAGCACACCAGATGCTTGGACGGGATGCGAGCAGAATTCCGCGCATCTGGCTAATGCCCTCAGGTTTGAGTACATCTCCCTTCCCAGGCAAAAGCCCTGCGATATCTCGCTCCCACAGTGGAATATCGCGATGTGTGACGATTTTGGCTCTTTGGCAGATCAAGTTTGTAGCGACTTTCTCTCGACTTCTCGAGAACGGCGAAAGGGCAGCCGTCGCTGCGACTATCGGGCATCTGCCGTTGCACGCAGATAGCAAGCGCCAACCGCATCTTTACCCTGCGATCGAGCCACCGGCACAAGACGTACAAGCGTTCTATCGCAGTCAGCCTCAGAAGCCTTCTGCTCCGTCATGACCGGCTGGCCGCCGATAAACATTACGAAAATCCAGTGGGTGAGCATTTGCATTCCTTTTTCGGTGTTGGTGACGTGTGTAAATCTCCAATCTTCCGACTTTCGCTCGCGCCGCTCCACCGGCGAAGTCGACGTATCTTATTAAACTAAAGTAGCAATCACCGCGTTCTGACTTGATTTGCCTAGCTGCGTATGGCTATTTGAGATCATTCCCACATGGACGAATGAGCGATGGCGAATAAACGGAAGATTGCTTATGCACACCACCTATCCGGGTGGAAATTTGAGGGCGGCAAACGAGAGGTCTTGAAGGCAAGCAGGCGTGTGACACCGGATGAGTATGAGGAGGACATGAGAGGTGCCTTGTTTTGTCCCGGATGCTTTACCAATGTCGAACGCACCCCCAAAGAGAAAGACTTATTTACGAACCAGCGTGACCCTTTCTACCGCCATCTGAAGCGATGGAGTCATGTCGCTTGCGTGCTGAGAGCTAAGAAGCCAGTCGGCAAGCGCTACGACTCATGGGAGGAGGCCAAAAGGGCGATCGAGCACGAACATCTGGCTATTGTAAAAGAGTTCTTGCAAGAGAGGCCCGAGATCGAGCTCGTGCCGAGCGACGAGTATGACGAGACCCCAGTTGAGGATACGGATGGTCCGGTCTCGGAAGTCCCTATAGGCAGGCACCAGGGCGAATCGTTCGAGCTTCCTAGCAAAATAACAACTGTCGCTGGTATGTGCCGCAACTTTGAAAAAAACAAAGACAAATATTTTGTTCTACCAGGCGCTATACATGCGGTGAAGCTCGCAGAACTTCTCTCGGATGTTGTTGATCTTGATCGCAGCGTGCTCGACAAGCACCAAAAGCCCAAGCTTTATTATGGAAAAATCCTCCGTAGTTGGAATGCTGGGCGCTATAGCACATCTATCCGCATGACCCGCCTGCGATGTGGTCAGGGCGTCGGTGACTTTACGGTCAAAATGCCTGATGGTTTTTGCCAAGCTAAAAACATCAACGACACGTCTGTGGGCAGGATCGTTATGTTTTACGGGGTAATCACTAAGAATGGGGGGGGGGATCGGAGTGGAACACCTCGCTTGGGGTGAAATTGCCTTGGTGCCGAAGAAGTACAACGAACTATTGATCCCTGAGTAGGACAGGCCAAAAGCCGCCTGACAGCAGGTCGGAGCAGGCGCGGTTCAATTGTGATCGTGCCTCACATTTGAGCCATCCGGGTCAAAGTGGGATTTTCTCACTTTGCCTCGGTCAGCTCCGCGACACGTTTTCATAACTCGTAAAACGTGTCGCGACACCTGCCCTACCGAAATGGGAGGCCAGGTTATTGCCGGAAATTCTGATATCCAGAGGATTGGCAGAAGCTCAAGACTGCAATCGACTCCAAGGGCCTGCGCATCGTTGCACTCGATCTACCAACCAGCCACCAGGGCATGCAGGACACGAAGGGCGATGAGTTCACCAGCCGGATGCTGGGAGCGATCAACTCGATGCTGGTGGAAATGATGGCCGCCATTGCGCGCAAGGATTACGAGCAACGTCGTGAGCGCCAGGCTCAGGGTATCGAGAAAACCAAGGTAGCTGGCAAGTACCAAGGCCGCCCAGTCGATGAAGACCTGCACAGAAGGGTGAACGAGCTGCTAAAGGCGGGGCTGGGCATACGAGCGACTGCACGGCACGCTAGTTGCTCAACCACGAGGTGTTAAGGATCAGAAACCAGCTGGGTTAAGCATTTGCCTGCTGTGCTGCGGCTAATTGCTTTTCCATATCCTGTGCCTGTTTCATGGCTGCTTCGCTAAAAGACGTGCCGGTAAGAAGTTTGTCAAAAGAAGAGAAAAGCTCCCTCTCAAACTCTAACCGTAACCAATCAAAGTGCCGGTAAGGTAGAGCCTTGAACCGCTGAAGAGCTGCATGACCAAATGCCGACATGATCAACCTGAGCGTGACCTCGTCCCGATACCATCGAGCGTCCTCCTTGCCAGCCAAGGTAAAAATACAGCGAACCACTATGCCATGGTACGTAGCATAAAGAGCCCACACATACTCACCCACGTGTGGCCTTGTCTGCTCGGCTTCCCCAAAAACCAGAGGTGTCACCACCAGCGGGTCAATCTTTGCGATTTGCGATCTGAAAGCCTCAAATTTAGAATCAGTCCTTATCGAGGCCAGTTCTTCATCGGTCAGCACGTCGCACATATACAAAACGCCTGGGACGTGAGCCCGCCCCGCCCGCACTGCCGCCCACATCTCGTCGATCGCCTGAATTTTTCTTGAAATAGTCGCCTTCTGAACTTCCGAAAAAGACATTGCCGCAACCTTCAGCTTTTCTGCCTGGCGATCAATCTCAGCTTTCGCGATGGCCAAGTCGGAATCACTTTGAGCCTTCAGCTCGGTTTTAAGTCGCTCCAGGCGCTCGTCATATTCGTGTTTGACACCTGCTTTGAAGCGTTCACCTATCCAGGTCCTGAACAACCATCCAAGGGCGGCCAATAGAACGACAGAGGCTCCGGCAGACGTGATCGTGGTCAAAGCAAAATTCAGCAGCGTATCCATACCTTTCCTTGAAATGAGGGTCACGGTTACGAAAAAGCCCCGCCAGGTGCGTCCTGAACGGGGCTTTTTCATCTGCGCTTGCTGTCACCCTGCTGTCACAGGCAAATCTAACAATATGCCAAATCGGCTGAAAGCATTAAATTATATGGTGTCCCAGGGCAGGTTCGAACTGCCAACCTTCCCCTTAGGAGGGGGATGCTCTATCCAATTGAGCTACTGAGACACAAGTCGCGCGCAAGGAATGCGCGGCGATGGACGGCGTGCATGTTAACGGGCAGGCCCGCTTTTGTCATGTCGTCCGTAGGGCTTTTTAAGTGTAGGCAGACGCCCCGCGGTAGCGTGGCTTTGTTTACCGTGCAAATTGCATCACCGCAAAATGCCATCATTGCAAAATGCAATGCCTGCATTTTGTGAAAATAGCTTAATCCGTTGTTTTTAAAGGATTTAATAGCCGTTAAACTTTTGGCATGCGGGCTGCTTCGACTGTTCTCAAGGAACGAAGGAGATCAGCCCCATGAACAGCGCTCTTTTAGTCGCGAATGCAGTCGCCTTGGCGGTTCTGTTGGGTTTTCAGTTCTTCCCCGAAAACGACGCTGCGATGGTTGCCCAACGCACGCCCCATTACCTGCAGCTGCAGAAAGCACCTCAATGGGCTGTCACGAGCGATCAACGCAGTTTTGTCAGCCAAGAGGTGAGCCAAGAGAGTCTTCAACCGCGCACGCAGTCTTTTGAACGCTTGGTATTTTGAATCACCCCATCAGGAGCACAGCATGTCCAAATCAGCCGCAGGGTTTCTCATCCTCGCTTTACTGAGTGGCATCCTTCATCTGTCATTAGTCCAGGATACGGTCATCACCCTGCCCCTGATTGCCTGCGGCGTGTTCAGTGCGCTGTTCGTGCTGGCGCTGATCGCCGGGCGCAAGATCAAGTTCGATCCGGTTCTGCGCTGACGCTCAGCAGTTCCAGAAGACTGGCCACCGTGACTGCAAGGTCGCCGGAGTTATCGAGTCGCCGGATCTGCGTATCACCGATTGAATCGTCAGCCGTGAACAGCGCATTGCGGCGCAGTCTCGCTTCAATTTCTGCCGGACTCTCACGCCCCCGCAGTAGCAGGCGCTCTCGCAGAACTTCATCCTCGACCGTCAACAGCACCGGCAATAGCGTGGGAAAGCGCCGCTGCGCTTCTGCCAAGTGGCCGCGCGAACCATTGATCAGCACATCGCGACCGTCCTTGAGCCATTGGTCTATAAGCACAGGAATACCGTAATCCAGCCCATTGGCCTGCCACGACAGCGCGAAATCCCCATTGCTTCTGCGTCGCTTGAACTCTTCGCGGGACACTTCGATGGCGTCTTCGCCGACGGACTCAGCCGAGCGCGTAATGACCCGACGCACCACATCACAATGGTGTGCCCGCAACGGCCCGCGAGCAGCTTCGATGAGGCTGTCCTTGCCGGATCCCGAAGGCCCCATTAAATAAATCAGCCTGCCATCCATCCTGAAATCATCCCATACCGTCCGTCTGCCCTAGTAAATCGGCCATTTGCCACTATCCTGTACAGGTAAGGAACAAGGATCGAATCCGCATAGCATGCACCTTCAGGCGTCTTCGGGCATCACCTGTCGGGCAAGAGGACGCGGTCAGCGATACGGACTCATGGAATGTTTTCAAACCAGTCCGCATTTCTGATAATAGGTGCTGGCATTAAGCCTTTACCCAGATCAATATTTGTCACAGAATTGACGCCAATGATCTGGCTAATTTGAGGCATGATGCACGTCTCTATCAATTCAGGTTGAACATTTGGTCGGAGTGCTTGTCCTATCTGACATCCTGCGGCCAATCCCGAGAACCGCTCCCCTGAACTAACCGGTTAAATATATGCGCCCATTGAAACAGGCAATTTATTCCAGCCGTACGGCTGACAAGTTCGTCGTACGTCTGCCAGACGGAATGCGTGAACGCATTGCCGAGGTGGCTCGCAATCATCATCGCAGCATGAATTCCGAAATCATCGCGCGCCTTGAGCAGAGTCTTATTCAGGAAGGCGCGTTGGGCGAAGAATTGAGCATGCGCCTGGACAGCCCCGAGCTGTCATTGCACGAACGCGAACTGCTGCAACGCTTCCGCCAACTCTCCCACCGCCAGCAAAACGCTCTGGTTTCGCTGATAGCCCATGACGCCGAAATGGCTGCAGACGCTTCCTGATTCATCCCGAAAGCTCAAGCCAGCGTAATTGCTGGCTTTTTTTTGCCTGAAATTTGGTCAAAAAAAACCCGCCGATTGGGCGGGTTCTTTTAAAGCAGGATGTCAGAGCAAGAAAATCGTCGCCAACCCGAGGAAGATGAAAAAGCCACCACTGTCGGTCATGGCAGTGATCATCACACTGGCCCCCATTGCCGGGTCGCGTCCAAGCCGCGCCAGGGTCATCGGAATCAAAACCCCCATCAATGCCGCAAGCAAGAGGTTTAGCGTCATGGCTGCGGTCATCACCACGCCCAGGGACCAACTGCCATAAAGCAGGTAGGACACCACACCAATCACCCCACCCCAGACCAGGCCATTGATCAAGGCGACCGCCAACTCCTTGCGCATCAGGCGCGACGTATTGCCGGTACTGACCTGGTCAAGCGCCATGGCCCGAACGATCATGGTGATGGTCTGGTTACCCGAGTTGCCGCCGATACCGGCCACGATCGGCATCAATGCCGCGAGCGCTACCAGTTTCTCGATAGAGCCTTCGAACAGGCCGATCACCCGGGACGCAACGAACGCGGTGATCAGGTTTATCGCCAGCCAGGCCCAACGGTTGCGCAGGGACTTCCAGACTGACGCAAAAATATCTTCTTCTTCGCGCAGACCCGCCATGTTGAGAACTTCGTTTTCGCTCTCTTCACGAATCAGGTCGACCATTTCATCGATGGTCAGACGACCGATCAGCTTGCCGTTCTTGTCGACCACCGGGGCCGAGATCAAGTCGTAACGCTCGAACGCCTGAGCGGCCTCGTAAGCGTCTTCGTCCGGATGAAAACTCACCGGATCGCTGGCCATCACTTCCGAAACCTGTTTATCCGGGTCGTTGACCAAAAGGCGCTTGATCGGCAACACGCCCTTGAGCACGCCGTCGTAATCGACCACGAACAGTTTGTCGGTATGGCTTGGCAGCTCTTTGAGACGACGCAAATAACGCAAAACCACTTCGAGACTGACATCCTCACGGATAGTCACCATCTCGAAGTCCATCAGCGCACCGACCTGCTCCTCGTCATAGGACAACGCGGAGCGAACGCGCTCACGCTGTTGAGCATCGAGGGTTTCCATCAGCTCGTGGACGACGTCTCGCGGCAGCTCGGAGGCCAGGTCAGCGAGTTCGTCGGCATCCATGTCCTTGGCCGCAGCCAGGAGCTCGTGATCGTCCATGTCGGCGATCAGGGTTTCACGAACCGAATCGGATACTTCGAGCAGAATGTCGCCGTCGCGGTCGGCCTTGACCAATTGCCAGACGGTCAGACGATCGTCCAGTGGCAAGGCTTCAAGGATGTAGGCGACGTCGGCAGAGTGCAGATCATCGAGCTTGCGTTGCAACTCGACGAGGTTTTGCCGGTGAACCAGGTTCTCGACCCGGTCGTGATGCGGACCTTCCTGGCGGTGAGTCAGGTCTTCGACCACCCGCTGGCGCTGCAGCAGCTCAACGACTTGAGCAAGGCGGTCCTGCAAGCTTTCCTGCGTTTTCTTTACTTCAACTTCAGACATAGGCGAACTCCACTCCCAGCAGCGGGGCACGCCGGAAGGATCAATCAGTCAATTCATGATTGTAAAAACGGGGTACTGAGTAACTACTGGGTAAGTCCATGGAGGTATTCCACAAGCCCCGGCGGGGCTGACGGGCGCAATGATAACACCGCCTGACGGTTTTAAACGTGAAAAAATCGCGGCTGAAACAAGCGCTTGCGAGACAAACCTGAGCGCTGTCCTGATCCATGGAACTGCGACGACTTATCCTGAAAAGAAAACACACAGCGGTCGAAAAATGTAACGGCTACCCTTGATAAGGACCGTCAAGGAGGACGTCGAATGCCATGGAATGCTGATCATTTTTTGCTTGCCGCCCTGCTCTGCCTGCCACCCTGGGCGCTTGCTACGACCGTCCACCGGTGCGAAGCCCCTAACGGACGCATCACCTTCACGACCTTGAGCTGTACGACCGGAGAAAGCCTTTCGCTTCAGGAAGTGCGCACGTTTTTGCCAGGCAGCACGACAGCCCTGATGCCAGAAGCCGAGGTTCGCGAAACATCAGGTATGAAAATCCCAAGGAGAGAGCCGACGATCGTTGGTCAGTCCGAGGACAAATGTGGAAATCAGCTCAGCGCGAAGGAACGCCGTATCGCGATCATCAATCAGAGAGTGGTTGCCGGCATGAGTCAGCAGGACGTCGAAAGCGCTCTCGGCAAGCCAGACAAAATCAGCACTCGCAATTCAGCCATGAGCTACCGCTACGACAACAAGCGAGGGCGCAGTGCTCACATCGAGTTCGATGAGAAAGGTTGTACCAAAGGAAAAGCCAAATCGCAGACGGCAAAAAGCCCGCGTTAAACGCGGGCTTTTTGGTGTTTGGTGCACTCGACAGGATTCGAACCTGTGACCGCTCGGTTCGTAGCCGAGTACTCTATCCAGCTGAGCTACGAGTGCATTTGTGTTTTTATACCAGATCACAACTGGTTGAAGCCAAGTTATTCACATTTCTGCAAACAACTCTTAAATGGTGCACTCGACAGGATTCGAACCTGTGACCGCTCGGTTCGTAGCCGAGTACTCTATCCAGCTGAGCTACGAGTGCATTTGTTGCCGCGCATTATAGGCCGTCAAATCTTTTTGTAAAGCACTTTTTCTAGTAATTTCAACAACTTACCGAAGAAGCCAGATTACAACGTACTAAACAAATAATGGCGGAGAACGGGGGATTCGAACCCCCGACACCCTTTTGAGGTGTACTCCCTTAGCAGGGGAGCGCCTTCGGCCACTCGGCCAGCTCTCCGCAACACGGGGCGTATATTAACCAGCTTCTTCCCCGTTTGCAAACATAAAAAACGATAAAAATTAATGGCTTGGTTCTTCGTCCTTCTCTTTCTTGATACGCAGGTAAATTTCCTCACGGTGCACAGCCACCTCTTTCGGGGCGTTGACACCAATACGCACTTGATTTCCTTTAACGCCGAGCACGGTCACGGTGATTTCGCCATCACCAATAATCAGGCTTTCTGCGCACCGACGAGTCAGAATCAGCATACCTTTCTCCTCACGCATTTCATTTCAGGGACAACAGTCTGCAAAAAAAAGGCATCCGACCTACAACCGAAAAGGTCACAGCCCTACATGCCTGAGTATTGACTAGCGCGAGCAAAAGAACAGTTTTGGTACGCACCATTCAAAAAAACGAAGGGCGCGGTCAGACCGCGCCCTTCGGGGGGAACGCATTACTCGCCCTGTCGGGCCGGCGCGTCCAGTTCGAAAGCTGTGTGCAGGGCGCGCACAGCCAGTTCCAGGTACTTCTCTTCGATCACCACGGACACCTTGATTTCCGAAGTCGAGATCATCTGGATGTTGATGCTTTCTTTCGCCAGGGATTCGAACATGCGGCTGGCCACGCCTGCGTGGGAGCGCATGCCGACGCCAACGATCGAGACCTTGGCAATCTTGGTGTCGCCAACGACTTCACGGGCACCGATCTCGCGAGCGGTGTTTTCCAGCACGGATTGCGCCGCCTGGTAGTCGTTGCGGTGCACGGTGAAGGTGAAGTCGGTGGTGTTATCGTGCGCAACGTTCTGCACGATCATGTCGACTTCGATGTTCGCGGCACTGATCGGGCCGAGAATCTTGAACGCCACGCCCGGGGTGTCTGGCACGCCACGGATGGTCAGCTTGGCTTCATCGCGGTTGAAAGCGATGCCGGAAATGATCGGCTGTTCCATGGTTTCCTCTTCATCAATAGTAATGAGGGTGCCCGGACCCTCCTTGAAGCTGTGCAGTACGCGCAGCGGAACGTTGTACTTGCCGGCGAACTCGACCGCACGGATCTGCAGCACCTTGGAACCGAGGCTGGCCATTTCCAGCATCTCTTCAAAGGTGATCTTGTCCAGACGCTGAGCCACGGACACCACACGCGGGTCGGTGGTGTAGACGCCGTCGACGTCGGTGTAGATCTGGCATTCGTCAGCCTTCAGGGCTGCCGCCAGTGCCACGCCAGTGGTGTCGGAACCGCCACGACCGAGCGTGG
Source organism: Pseudomonas sp. GM18 (assembly GCF_000282195.1). Lineage (GTDB taxonomy): Bacteria > Pseudomonadota > Gammaproteobacteria > Pseudomonadales > Pseudomonadaceae > Aquipseudomonas. The sequence continues at coordinate 122,803 of NZ_AKJT01000023.1, read as the reverse complement.
TGATATTGCCGTGCTCGTCGACGCCCTGGAAACCGGCGACAACCACCACACGACCGGCCTTCAGGTCACCGCGAATCTTCTGGTCATCAATCTGCAAGATACGCGCTTTATTGTGCGCGCTATCCGTCAGAATCCGTACCTGGTTGCCGGTGTACGACACCGCTGGCACGCCACGCTTGATCAGCGCCATGGCCAACAGTGCAATCGTCACCTGCTCACCGGTGGAAACGATCACATCCAGTTCGCGCGGAACCGGTTGGCCGTCGCCACTGATTTGCTTGGCCAGATCGATCAGACGGTTGGTTTCGCCGCTCATTGCAGACAGCACAACCACCAGGTCATCGCCCGCATCGCGGAATTTCTTAACCTTGTCGGCGACCTGCTCGATTCTCTCGACAGTGCCGACTGAGGTGCCTCCAAATTTCTGTACGATCAAAGCCATTTCAAAGCCGCCTCTGCCCATGAAGGGCGCCCAATAATCACTCAAACAGCGTTCTGGCCCGCCACTAGACCGCGGGCCAGGCACACTGCCTTATAAACCCTGCTCTACAAATGGAACAGTCAGGGCCAATGCGGCATCCAGTGCGCCAGCGTCAGTACCACCGCCCTGCGCCATGTCTGGACGACCACCGCCCTTCCCGCCCACTGCCGCAGCAGCCTGCTTCATCAAATCACCGGCTTTGAGTTGGCCAGTCAGGTCTTTGGTCACGCCTGCAACCAGAACGACCTTTTCCTCATGGACACTGCCGAGCAGGATCACTGCGCGGCCGAGTTTGTTTTTCAGTTGATCGACCAGCGCCAGCAGCGCCTTGCCATCCTGACCGTCCAGACGCACGGCCAGCACTTTCACGCCTTTGACGTCCAGGGCAGAAGCCGACAGATCGTCGCCCGCCGCGCTGGCCGCCTTGGCCTGCAACTGCTCGAGTTGCTTCTCCAGCAGACGGTTGCGCTCCAGCACAGCCGACAGCTTGTCGATCAGGTTATCGCGGCTGCCCTTGACCAGGTTGGCCGCTTCCTTGAGTTGTTCTTCTGCCGCATTCAAGTAGGCCAGTGCCGCGGCACCGGTGACTGCCTCGATACGACGCACACCCGAAGCCACACCGCCTTCGCTGATGATTTTCAGCAGGCCGATGTCGCCGGTACGGGTGGCGTGAATACCGCCGCACAGCTCGACGGAGAAATCGCCCATGCTCAGCACACGTACGCTGTCGCCGTACTTCTCGCCGAACAGCGCCATGGCACCTTTCTGCTTGGCGGTTTCGATGTCGGTTTCTTCGGTTTCAACCTCGGAGTTCTTGCGAATCTCGGCGTTGACGATGTCTTCCAGCGCCTTCAACTGCTCAGGCTTGATTGCTTCGAAGTGGCTGAAGTCAAAGCGTAGACGCTGACTGTCGACCAACGAACCTTTCTGCTGAACGTGCTCGCCCAGTACCTGACGCAATGCGGCATGCAGCAAGTGAGTCGCCGAGTGGTTCAGCGACGTCGCGTGGCGCACTTCGGCATCGACATGAGTCTCCACCGGAGTACCTACGATCAGGCTGCCCGAATCCAGCACGCCGTGATGCAGGAACGCACCGCCGGTCTTGGTGGTGTCGCGCACGTCGAAACGCGCAGCGCCAGCCTGGAGGAAGCCGCAATCACCAATCTGACCACCGGATTCGGCATAGAACGGCGTCTGATCGAGAACAACCACGCCCTCTTCGCCTTCGCTCAGTACGTCAACCGATTGCCCTTCTTTATAGAGAGCAACGATTTTGGCGGAGCCGCTGTGAGCGGTGTAACCGGTGAACTCGGTGGCCACATCAACCTTGACCAGGCTGTTGTAGTCCATGCCGAAGGAGCTGGCGGAGCGGGCACGCACGCGCTGGGCTTCCATTTCGCGCTCGAAGCCTGCTTCGTCGATGGTCAGGCTGCGCTCACGGGCGATGTCGCCAGTCAGGTCCATCGGGAAACCGTAGGTGTCGTAGAGTTTGAACACCACGTCGCCCGGTACCACGTCGCCTTTGAGTTCAGCCAGATCCTGCTCGAGGATCTTCAGACCCTGTTCCAGGGTCTTGGCGAATTGCTCTTCTTCGGCTTTCAGCACGCGCTCGATGTGCGCCTGTTGGGACTTCAGCTCAGGGAACGCTTCGCCCATCTCGGCGACCAGGGCCGCAACGATCTGGTAGAAGAAGCTGCCCTTCGCGCCCAGTTTGTTGCCGTGACGGCAAGCGCGACGAATGATCCGGCGCAGCACATAACCGCGGCCTTCGTTGGACGGCAGCACGCCGTCGGCAATCAGGAAGCCGCAGGAACGGATGTGGTCAGCCACGACTTTCAGGGAAGCCTGATTGTCGTTGGTGCAGCCGATGGCCTTGGCCGATGCGCTCAGCAGGCTCTGGAACAGGTCGATTTCATAGTTCGAGTGAACGTGCTGCAGCACGGCACTTATCCGCTCAAGACCCATGCCGGTGTCCACCGACGGGGTTGGCAACGGGTGCAACACGCCATCGGCGGTGCGGTTGAACTGCATGAACACGTTGTTCCAGATTTCGATGTAACGGTCGCCGTCTTCTTCCGGCGAGCCCGGTGGGCCACCCCAGATGTCGGCGCCGTGATCGTAGAAAATCTCGGTGCAAGGACCGCACGGGCCGGTATCGCCCATGGTCCAGAAGTTGTCGGAAGCGTACGGCGCGCCCTTGTTGTCGCCGATGCGAACCATGCGCTCGGCCGGAACGCCGATCTCTTTGGTCCAGATGTCGTACGCCTCGTCATCGCTGGCGTAGACGGTGACCCAGAGCTTTTCTTTCGGCAGGTTCAGCCACTTCTCGGAGGTCAGGAAGTTCCAGGCGTAGGTGATGGCGTCACGCTTGAAATAATCACCGAAGCTGAAGTTACCCAGCATTTCGAAGAAGGTGTGGTGACGGGCGGTATAACCGACGTTTTCCAGGTCGTTGTGCTTGCCGCCGGCACGCACGCATTTCTGGCTGCTGACGGCGCGGGTGTACGCGCGCTTTTCCTGGCCCAGGAAGCAGTCCTTGAACTGGTTCATCCCCGCGTTAGTGAACAGCAGGGTTGGGTCGTTGCCCGGAATCAAAGAGCTGGAGGCTACACGGGTGTGGCCTTGCTCTTCGAAGAAGCGAAGGAAGGCTTCACGGATTTCTGCGCTTTTCATTAGGTTCTTCCACGGAGGCTGCGGCCAAAGGCCTGTGCGAAACGTCAACAGACGAAGCGACGGCAAAGGGCCGCATTATATCGGCCCTGCGCGCGGGGTACAGCGTGTTTATACGATAGAAACGGTCAATTGGACCGCTAACGCGATCAGATGCGGGAAAACTCGACGAATGTAGCGACGACCTGCTCGATTTGCGCACGGCTGACGTCCATGTGCGTGACCATTCGCAGACGAGCGGCAGCGCTGAGCTTGACCCCGCGTGTCGCGGCGAAGGCCTTGATCGCTTCGGCCTTGTCGCCCATTTTTACGTAAACCATGTTGGTCTGCACCGGTTCGACCTCATAGCCCGCCGCTCGCAGGCCTTCAGCCAGCAACTGTGCATTGGCATGGTCGTCGGCCAGGCGCTGAACATTATTATCCAGCGCATACAGCCCCGCCGCCGCGAGAATCCCGGCCTGGCGCATGCCGCCGCCGACCATCTTGCGCAAACGCCGAGCCTTGGCGATCAACTCGACCGAGCCACACAGCACCGAACCAATCGGCGCGCCCAGGCCTTTGGACAGACAGACCGAAACAGAATCGAAATGCTGAGTGATCTCCCGGGCATCGACACCCAGCTTGACCGCCGCGTTGTAGAGCCGCGCGCCATCCAGATGCAGCGCCAGGTCATGCTCACGAGTGAAGCGGCGAGCCTGGGCCAGATACTCCAGCGGCAGCACCTTGCCCTGCATGGTGTTTTCCAGTGCCAGCAAACGGGTGCGGGCGAAGTGGAAGTCGTCCGGTTTGATCGCGGCGGCGACTTGCGCAAGGTCCAGCGAACCATCGGCCTGCACTTCCAGCGGCTGCGGCTGGATCGAACCGAGCACCGCCGCGCCGCCACCTTCGTACTTATAGGTGTGAGCCTGCTGACCGACAATGTACTCGTCACCGCGCTCGCAGTGGGCCATCAAGCCCAGCAGGTTGCTCATGGTGCCCGTCGGGACAAACAATGCCGCGGCAAAACCCAACTGATTTGCAAGCTCGGCTTCCAGACGATTGACCGTCGGATCTTCGCCATAAACGTCATCACCGGTGGCCGCATTGGCCATCGCGTCGAGCATCCCTGCGGTCGGTTGAGTGACGGTGTCGCTGCGAAGATCGATAACGCTCATGAATCTGGCCTCGGTAAACAGGGGAAAAATCCGTTTCGGAAAGGAATTACTGCGGTCATGCCGACAATTAATCAAGCCTTGGACGAGGAAAAGGCGCTTTATGCCTTCGGAAAACCCGATAGCAATCATCAGAAAGCAGCCATGCACGCCCCGTAAATATGTGTTAAAAACGCTTCGCCGCCAAACAATCTGGCGGCAAAACGTTCTCAGGGCGGGGTGTAATTCCCCACCGGCGGTAATTGCGCGCAATGCGCATAGCCCGCGAGCGCTTGGCGACAGGTACGGCAATGGCTGTGATGGCGGCAAGGTCAGCAGACCCGGTGTGATTCCGGGGCCGACGGTCATAGTCCGGATGAAGAGAGAACGGGATTGGCGCCAAAGGGCCGCTCGTGCGAGCGTGCGTACCCTTAAATCCCATTCGATTCATAACGCCCTGTTTTTCACACAAACAGGAGTCAGAACATGAAACCCACCGCAATCGATAGCAAAAGCAAAAAACCATCAGGGCGAGCGCGTCGCGTTCATTCAGGCCTGCTGGCACAAGGAAATCGTCGATCAGAGCCGTAAAGGCTTCGTCGCCGAAATGATTGCCCAGGGTTATCAGGAGTCGGACATCGATTTCTTCGAAGTCGGCGGCGCCTTTGAAATTCCGCTGCACGCCAAGTTGCTGGCCAAGTCCGGTCGTTATGCCGGCATCGTCGCCGCGGGCCTGGTGGTCGATGGCGGTATCTATCGCCACGAATTCGTCGCCCAGTCGGTGATCAGCGGCCTGATGCAGGTTCAACTGGAAACCGAAGTGCCGGTGTTCTCGGTGGTTTTGACCCCGCACCACTTCCATGCCGGTGAAGAACATCAGAAGTTCTTCTTCGAGCATTTCGTGCATAAAGGCCAGGAAGCGGCTAAGACGTGTGCGGATACGCTGCACAAGACTCGCGCATTGCGCCGCAGCGAGCCTCGCGCGGTAGCCGTCTAGTTAGATGATCGTTCCCACGCTCTGCGTGGGAATGCAGCCCGGGACGCTCCGCGCCCCAAGAGCGGACGCAGAGCGTCCATTGAGGCATTCCCACGCGGAGCGTGGGAACGATCAAAGTCAGACCAGGTTTTCGTCGGTGGTCGGTACGATCAGGATGCCGGCGCGCAGGCCGTTCTTGACCCTGGGATTCGGGAAGATGATCCGGGCGCCCTGCTCTTCGATGATCCAGCGGGTATTGGCGATATCCTCGGCCAGCACATAACCCACTTTCAATTCCGAAAAGTTTTCGATGTCCGCCGGCAGGTTCAGGCGGAAGTTATCGCTGTGCTTGATGACTTCCCGCGACACGCTGAACAACTGCAAACCATCCAGCCCGTCGTCGGTCATCGGCGGCTCGGTGCCTTCGATGATCTGCTTCAGGCGGGTTTCCAGAAGGCTGACGTTGACCCCTTCGTTTTGCCCGAACGGACGAGCCTTGCCCAGCTCCAGGGTGAAGGACTCGGCATCGAGCTTGTCGTAGGTGTAGGAACTGAAGACGATGGACGGTTTGTTCTGCAACAGCACCGCTTCCATGCCCGCGGCGCGCAGGCGAGCCAATTCCAGGCGTGAATGCTGACGGCCTTCTTTCCAGGGATACAGGGCGAACTGCTCGATTTTCGAACCACGGATCGCCGTGTGCAGGTCGTAGTGCAGACGGTTGCGGTCCGGCAGGCTGAAGAACGTCGCCGCCAGCCGCTCCAGCTCACAGGCGCGCAAGGCCTCGGAACCGCTGCTTTGTTCGTGACGGCCGTTGAACAGCCGATTGACGTCCTGCTCGATGAAACGCTCACCGCGGCGGATGGCCTCGGGATTGCCGAACAGGAACAGAATACGGGCGCGCGGCTTCAAGTCACCGCGGGCGATGTCGTGCAACAGGCGATCGAGCAGCTCGATCGGCGCTGTTTCATTGCCATGGATACCGGCCGAAAGCAGCAGGTCCAGGCCATTGTCGCGAGCCTCAGGTGGCCGAACTTCCAGCGCACCTTCGCTCAACCAGCGCATCCGCACGCCTTCGACAGTCAGTTGAGTCTTCTCCGCCGGTTCGCGGCCGGCGAGGGTCAGTTCAAGCAGTTTGCCGAGGGCGAGCATAGAGCGGTTTCCTTAGTGATCGTGATTGCAATCCGGGCCGTGCACGTGGTCCTCATCATCGCCGAGCTCGGCCGGTTCCATCTCCAGTTGCAGACTTACCAGATTAGTCGCCAATGGGCGCAGCAGCAGGTTGGCGTATTCAGCGTCACCCTCTTCGACGTCCACGCCGATCAGCAGCTGGCCGCGGCCGTCCTGCTGGATCCACAGCTCTTTGCCTTGCCACATGACCGCGACGCGGGTGCAGGAAGTTTCCAGTTGCGTGCCGTCGGTGTCTTCAAGGATCAGCTGCAGGGTATCGCTCATGTATTTACGCTCTCATCTGGAGATATCAATTGATCTGGAATGGATAAACCGCGCCCAGTTTAAGGATTTGCGTCAGTTCATCCAGTGCCGTCCGGCACTCAAGCAACAATTGCGGGTCCGCCAGATCGTTTTCGGTCATGCGGTCGCGGTAGTGCTTTTCGACCCACTCGGTCAATGTGCCGTACAACGGAGCCGTCATGATAACCCCTTGGTTGACGGCCGCCAGCTCGGTTTCGTTGAGGGCGACGCGCAACCGCAGGCAAGCCGGGCCACCGCCGTTCTGCATGCTCTGCTTGAGATCGAACACTTTCACCTCGCGGATCAGGCCGCCAGAGCTGGTCAGGCCTTGCAGGTACTGCCAGACGCGCTCGTTGCCATGGCATTCTTCCGGCACGATCAACAGCATGGAGCCGTCAGGACGCGACAGCAGTTGGCTATTGAACAGGTAGGAACGAACGGCGTCTTCCACGGTGACCGCGGAACGCGGTACGCAGATCGACTGAAATTTCCCACCGACTTTTGCCAGTTTGCCTTGCAGCTCAGCGAGCATCTGGTCAGTGTCGAGGAAGGCGTCCTCGTGATAGAACAGCACCTCGCCATTACCTACGGCAATCACGTCGTTATGGAACACGCCCTGATCGATCACCGAAGGGTTCTGCTGGGCGTAGACCACGCCGTCATCGCTCAGGCCATGCAGACGCGCAACCGCCTGGGAGGCTTCGAGGGTCTGGCGCGCCGGGTACTTCTGCGGTGCCGGGTAACGGGTGTCGAACGCGCTGCGACCGAACACGAAAAACTCGACGCCGGCTTCACCGTAGTCACGGCAGAAACGGGTGTGGTTGGCCGCGCCTTCGTCGCCGAACTGCGCCACGGCCGGCAACGCGGCGTGGTGAGCAAAGTGCTTCTGATCGGCGAACATCGCGCCCAGCACGCGGCTGGTAGTCGGGTGCTCGATGCTGCGGTGGTATTTGCAGTTGAGGTTGGCGGCGGTGAAATGTACGCGGCCATCGGCGGTGTCGGCGCTCGGGCTGACCGTGGCGGCGTTGGCCACCCACATGCTCGACGCCGAGCAACTGGCAACCAGCAGCGGCATCGCGTCTTTGGCGGCTTGCTCGATCACTTGCGCGTCGGTGCCACTGAAACCCAAGCGGCGCAGGGCGGCTACGTCAGGGCGTTCCTGTGGTGCGAGCACACCTTGCTGAAAGCCCATATCCATCAGCGCTTTCATTTTCGCCAGACCTTGCAGCGCGGCTTCCTTCGGGTTCGAGGATTGCTGGCTGTTGCTCTGGGAGGCGACGTTGCCGTAGGACAGGCCACCGTAGTTATGGGTCGGCCCCACTAGACCGTCAAAATTGACTTCATAGGATTTCATCAGCGAGGCTCCACGAGAATCTGTTGTTATAGGCATCTGGATGCGAACTATGTAGCAGCTGCCGAAGGCTGCGTTCGGCTGCGCAGCAGCCCCAATTAAACTATCCCCGATTCTGATCCAGAATCACGGTGTACCCATTTACGACTGCTTCGCAGTCGAACGCAGCCTTCGGCAGCTGCTACAAGGGTCGGTCTTACGACATCCGCACGCCTGGAGTCAGTGCGCTCGGCAAGGTCAGGCTCGGAGTTTCCAGCGAGGCCACCGGGTACGCGCAGTAATCCGCCGCGTAGTAGGCGCTGGCGCGGTGGTTGCCCGAGGCGCCGACGCCGCCGAATGGCGCGCTGCTTGCCGCACCGGTCAGCTGCTTGTTCCAGTTGACGATACCAGCACGGCTTTCCAGCCAGAACTGCTGATAACGCGCTTCGGAATCAGACAGCAGGCCGGCCGCCAGGCCATAAGCGGTGTCGTTGGCTTCAGCGATTGCCGCTTCAAAATCAGCGTAGCGGATCACTTGCAGCAGCGGACCGAACAGCTCTTCGTCAGGACGATCGGCAACCGCAGTCACATCCAGAATCCCCGGGGTCAGCAAGGCAGCCTGAGCCTGAGGCTGAGTCATTTCCAGCAGCGCCACAGCGCCGTTGGCCAGCAGATGCTCTTGCGCGTCCATCAGGGCTTTCGCAGCGCCGAGGGAAATCACCGAGCCCATGAACGGCGCTGGTTGCTGATCGAACGCACCGACTTCAATAGTCGAGCTGACCGCCACCAGACGCGCCAGCAGCGTATCGCCCCAGGCGCCTTGCGGCACCAGCAAGCGACGGGCGCAGGTGCAACGCTGGCCGGCAGAGATGAACGCCGACTGAATGATGGTGTAAACGGCCGCATCGAGGTCCACAACCTGATCCACCACCAGCGGGTTGTTACCGCCCATTTCCAGCGCGAGGATTTTGTCCGGACGACCGGAAAACTGCTTGTGCAGATGATTGCCGGTACGGCTGGAACCGGTGAAGAACAGACCGTCGATGCCCGGGTTCGCCGCCAGGGCGATACCGGTTTCGCGGGCACCTTGCAGCAGGTTCAGCACGCCGGCCGGCAGACCGGCTTCGATCCAGCACTTGACCGTCAGTTCGGCGACTTTCGGCGTCAGTTCGCTGGGTTTGAACAGCACACTGTTACCGGCCAGCAGCGCCGGCACGATGTGACCGTTCGGCAAGTGACCGGGGAAGTTGTAAGGACCGAACACCGCCACCACGCCGTGCGGCTTGTGACGCAATACGGCGGTGGCGTCGCCCAGCGGGCCGCTCTTCTCGCCGGTCCGTTCGCGGTAGCTCTGCACCGAGATGGCAATCTTGTTGACCATGCTGGTGACTTCAGTCGCCGCTTCCCACAGGGGTTTGCCGGTTTCTTCACCGATGGTGCGAGCCAGTTCGTCGGCGTGATTCTTCAGCGCGGCGGCAAAGGCTTCCAGCACGCTGATGCGCTCTTCCAGGGTACGACGGGCCCAGCCCGGGAACGCCTGACGCGCGGCTTGCACGGCCGACTCGACCTGAGCGGCAGTGGCGCCTTCGCCGGCCCACAGCACTTGCTGGGTCACCGGGTTCACCGATTGAAAGCTTTCACCCTGGCCGGCCAGCCATTCACCGGCGATGTATAGCGAATTCATTATTTCGACTCCCGAGCTGCAGACAACGGAACGGCGCGTACTTGATCGCCAGCGTTGAGTTGAAGACGTTTGGCGGTCAGCGGATCAACCACCAACGTGCCAGCGGCGAAGCGTGCTGGCGCGGCAGTGATCCGGCAGTCTTCGCGCTTGCGGTTATGGATCAGGAACGGCGTGGCGTCATCACCCGGGGTGCCGATGGCCAGCACCAGTGCCTGGCTGTCGCGCACCGCGCGGATCTTGGCGGTTTCGCACTCCACCGCAGGGCCTGCGTCGAAGATGTCGACGTAGCCTTGGTAACTGAAACCTTCACTCTTGAGCATCGCCAGGGCCGGCTCGGTGTCCGGATGAACCTGGCCGATCACGTTGCGCGCGTCTGGCGACAGGAAGCAGGTGTACAGCGGGAATTTCGGCATCAGTTCGGCGATGAACGCCTTGTTGCCTACGCCAGTGAGGTAATCGGCCTGGCTGAATTCCATCTTGAAGAAATGCCGGCCCAGGCTTTCCCAGAACGGCGAACGCCCGGCTTCGTCGGACATGCCGCGCATTTCAGCGATGATCTTGTTGCCGAACAGTTGCGGGAACTCGGCGATGAACAGCAGCCGCGCCTTGGCCAGCATGCGACCGTTGAGGCCACTGCGGTAATCGGCGTGCAGGAACAGCGAGCACAGTTCAGAGTTGCCGGTCAGGTCGTTGGCCAGGAACAGCGTCGGAATTTCACGGTAGATATTCAGCTCTTGCGAGGCGCTGACCGTCAGGCCCACCCGGAAGTTGTACCAGGGCTCACGCAGGCCGACGGCGCCGGCAATCGCGGAAATACCCACCACGCGGCCATCGTCGTCTTCGAGTACGAACAGGTAGTCCGCATCGCCCCGCCCGGCGTCGCCGCGGAAGGTTTTTTCGGCCCAGCCAACCCGATGGGCCAGACGCTCTTCGTTGGCCGGCAAAGTGGTCAAGCCGGTGCCGGTGCTGCGGGCCAGGTCGATCAGAGCGGGTAAATCGCTGCTGCGTACGGGACGAACGATCATGCTATCTCCTCAAGCGGGCCGCTTGCGCCACCCGCGAAATTTCGCTGCTTTCCAGACATTTCTCTCCAGGAAGCAGGCGTCAAACCGCCACCAGGCGCACGCTGGCACCTTCACCGACGCCCAAGGCTTCGGCCGCTTCAAGATCCAGGGTCACCGGTTTGCCCGGCGCGTAATCAAGCTCGAGCAACACAGCGCGGTAATCCTGCAACTGGGCGTTGGCCACCAGATACTGACGACCGGCGCCTTTGACCGGCTCACCGATTTTCACCGGGACTACACGGCTCTGGGCGATCGAACGGATCCCCGAGACGCGGGCATGCAAGGTCGGGCCGCCATCGAAAATATCGATGTAGTGATCGGTCTCGAAGCCTTCGCGCATCAGGATGTCGAAGGTGATTTGCGCCCGCGGGTGCACCTGGCCCATTGCCTCTTGAGCGGAATCCGGCAGCAACGGCACGTAGATCGGGTAATGCGGCATCAGCTCGGCGAGGAACGTGCGGCTCTTCAAACCGCACAGACGCTCGGCTTCGGCATAGTTGAGGTCGAAGAAGTTGCGACCGATCGCATCCCAGAACGGCGAATCGCCATTTTCGTCGCTGTAACCGACGATCTCGGTCACCACGGAATCGGCAAAACGCTCCGGATGGCTGGCCACGAACAACAGACGGCCACGGGAGTTGAGCTCCGCCCAAGGCGTGCCCACCAACTCCCTCTGCACGTAGAAACTGGTCAGCAAACTGTTGCCGGTCAGGTCGTGGCACTGGGAGAGCACGTGGATCTTGTTGTGAATCTTCAGTTCGCGGGAGGCGTGCACGAACGTTTCGTTTCGAAAGCTGTAGAACGGCTCGGAATAACCGGCCGAGGCAACGATGGCCGAACAGCCGACCAGCTTGCCGGTGGCGGTATCTTCGAGCACGAAGAAATAGCTCTCTTCACCGTTGAAGCTCACTTCGGCGGCGAACGAGGCTTCGCTTGCGGCGATCTTGTCGCTCAGGCGTTCAACGTCATCCGGCAAGGAAGTGACACCAATCGGGCTGTCCGCAGCCAGACGCTGTACCTCGCCCAGATCAGCCATTTGCGCGGGGCGCATCACCAGCATGGTGTCACTCCTTTCTTAACATCAGGTTGGCGAATTGCGCCAACTCGGGGAAAAAAATGCCGGGCAGGCCCGGCACAGGAAATAATCTCAACGCCTATCTATTACGATAGGCGCTGAGGAGCACTGTATGAATCAGGCTTGCGTCAGCTTGGCCACGGCGCGTTCGAAACGGTCCAGACCGGCATCGATATCGGCGTCTTCAACCACCAGGCTTGGCGCAAAACGAATCACGTCCGGGCCGGCTTGCAGAATCATCAGGCCTTCACGCTCGGCGGCGTTGAAGATGTCCTTGGCCTTGCCTTTCCAGGCATCGCTCAGTACGCAACCGAGCAACAGGCCCAGGCCACGGACCTGAGTGAAGAGGCCGTATTTCTCGCCGATCTGCTCAAGACGGGTCTTGAACTTGTCGTGCTTGGTTTTGACACCGTTCAGCACTTGCGGCGTGTTGATCACGTCGATCACCGCTTCAGCGACCGCGCATGCCAGCGGGTTACCGCCGTAAGTGGTGCCGTGGGTGCCGACGACCAGGTGTTTGGCCAGGTCTTCGGTGGTCAGCATCGCTGCGATCGGGAAACCGCCGCCCAGGCTCTTGGCGCTGGTCAGGATGTCCGGGGTCACGCCGTAATGCATGTAGGCGAACAGCTCGCCGCTGCGGCCCATGCCGGTCTGGACTTCATCGAAAACCAGCAGCGCGTTATGTGCGTCGCACAGCTCACGGGCGCCTTGCAGGTAAGACTGCTCGGCTGGCAGCACGCCGCCTTCGCCCTGGATCGGCTCCAGAACCACCGCGCAGGTCTTGTCGGAAACAGCGGCTTTCAGCGCGGCCAGATCGTTGTACGGCACGTGGGTGATGCCGGTGATCTTCGGACCAAAGCCGTCGGAGTACTTCGACTGGCCACCGACGTTCACGGTGAACAGGGTACGGCCGTGGAAGCTGTTGAGCGCGGCAACGATTTCGTACTTCTCGGTACCGAAACGGTCATGGGCCACGCGACGGGCCAGCTTGAAGGCGGCCTCGTTGGCTTCGGCGCCGGAGTTGCAGAAGAACACACGCTCGGCAAACGTGGCGTCGACCAGCTTATGGGCCAGGCGCAAGGCCGGCTCATTGGTGAACACGTTGGACACGTGCCACAGCTTGTTCGCCTGTTCAGTCAATGCAGCGACCAGCGCCGGGTGCGCGTGGCCCAATACGTTAACAGCAATCCCGCCGGCGAAGTCGATCAGCTCGCGACCAGACTGGTCCCAGACGCGGGAACCGGCGCCACGCACAGGAATGAAAGCGGCAGGCGCATAGTTGGGAACCATTACCTGGTCAAAATCGGCGCGTTCTACCGCAGCGTGCTCAACGGACATCGGAGTCTCCTGATGAGGAACACTCGCCTGAAACTGGCGAGCGATGAGGGGATTGTAAGGACAGTTTTCAGCCCGGCCTTGCCGCCAAGCGACAACTTCTTATAGCGCAAACACCGGTTTTGCCCGGGTTTACGGCAATGCGACAAATACCGTCGCAAAGGCGCAGTTTAAACTGTCGACACAGGTTATAGGCAGGGTTGTCGGACAGTGCGGTAATTATGTACCGCACCAAACACATCAGGGTCTGTTTTGCTGGCGGCCAATCCAAACGCTAAGGGAATAGCGCATGAGCCGATACGAAAATGATCACCCTTCTTCTGTCACCGTCAGTGAATCCGCCACACAACCGGACGATCACTACCATCACCTATTCAACAATCTGCCGAGCTGGGTATTAGAAACCTCGCCCGGTACACGCAGCGCCCTCAAACAAGCCTCGCTTGCGGTGCCGGACTGGCATGGCACCGCGACGCCCTTGCAACACCAGTCGCTAAAGAAGTTCAGCCAGGAACACTGGACCCATCGAAATCGCCTGGACTCAACATTGTCGAAGCTGCAAAGCGCACGAGCCTTTGCCGAACCCCTGCTGAGCGCTGCCCTGAAAACCCGGTTTGATCTGGAACTGGACGTCAAAACCACCTTCCTGCGCCTGTACATCCCTCAAACCGTGCCCTGGCTCGGGATCAGGACGGGCGCCGCACGCACTTGGACTGTGTCGCTGCTCGACGCCGCCCTGCATAACTTTCAGGAGTCCGAAACGGCGGCGGATGCTTACGAGTCCGCCTCGACGTTCATTACCGAACCGTCGCCCACAGGGCAGTTCGATACGCTGCCGGCGGTCAAGCGGAAACTGACCGTCGCGGCTTTTGCGCGGCTGTGCCGGGAACTGGATATCGGTGCCCGATACAACACGTACCTCAAGGACAATCTGGGCCTGACCAACCCGGTGGCCGGCGCGGTGTTGAAATCGAAGGTGATCGGCTCGCACAAAGCCGCACTCAAATCTGCGCTGCAAATGGCTCACATCCGCAAGGATATTCCAGAGGATGCCCGTCTCTCGATCCTGCGCATTCTGGAAGGACGTTCAGGTGCGCGACTGGATGGCCAGGCGCTGTACGGTCATGACCTGACGATAATGTCGTCCTCTCTGACCGGGATTGTCATTTTCGCAGCGAGCCTGGAGCGCGCGCGCAAGGGCACACGGATCATTGCCTACATTCCCGATGATCCGGAGCATCCGCTCAAGGAATACCCCAACACCCTGGCGTTCATGACCGAGCTGACCCGCAAGCTGCGCACTCCCGCCTACCAAACGTTCTTCAGTCGCTTCGTTGACCACAAGGAAAGGGGCCATTTCTTCGCTGATCTCAACCGTCGTCTCCAGAGCGTGACCTGGCATCAGCACAAGCGTGGCGACCCACTGCCGAGCTGGCGCGAAACGCCCATCGACAGGCCCAATCTCCGGTTTTCGATCACCCCGTTCAGCACGGACCTGTGGAACCATCTCTACCAGCGACAGCTGAACAAAGTCCTCAACGATGCAAGCACACTTGCCGTCTCCACCGCCTCTGCCGACCGAAACGCACGATGGGCATTGTGGGACGCCTTCAGCAATGTGGCCTCGACACTCCTTGAGATCGCGACGTTCGTTGCCCTGCCTTTCGTCCCGTTTCTCGGCGAGTTGATGCTGGCTTATATGGCCTACCAGTTACTCGACGAGACCTTCGAAGGCATCGTGGACCTGGCCGAAGGGCTGAAAATAGAAGCATTCGGGCACTTGATGACGCTCGTCGAAACTGTGGTTGAGGTGGGTACATTCGCAGTGGGCGGCGCTATCGCTTCTGGTGCTTTCAGCGGTCTGCTCGCGCGCGAAGCGGTCGCGCTGGTCGACCCACTCAAACCCGTTGCAACGCCAGAAGGAAAAACCCGTTACTGGAAACCGGATCTCACGCCTTACGAACAAACACAGCGACTGCCCGAAGGAGCAAAACCCGATCAGCATGGCCTCTATCACCAAGGGGGCAAGACGCTGCTGCCCCTGGAAGGAAAACTGTATGCCCTGAAACCCGATGGCACATCGGGCGCGTTTCAGATCGAACATCCGAGCCGGGCCGACGCTTATCAGCCGTCTCTGCTGCATAACAACCACGGTGCCTGGCATACAGAACTGGAGCAACCGCTGAACTGGGATCGGGAAAAGGTCATGCGTCGTCTCGGCCAGGGTGTCGAGTCGTTCAGCAGCACCGAACGCGAACAGATCCTGCGGGTCAGCGGTTACCACGACAATGCCGTGCGCGAAATGCATGTCGAACATTATCGCCCGCCTTCGCTGCTGACCGACACGATCAAGCGCTTCAGGATCAATCGGGACATTGAAACCTTTATCGAGCAGATCGGCAGCGATCAACCCGAGCGCTATCGAAAGGCCGATGTGGCCCTGCAATATCAACTGCTGAGCAGCTACGACGCCTGGCCTGTCGACACGCCAATGCCGACACCGGATACCCAAACGCCAGCCTTCAGACAACAGACCGCCGAACTCGCCCGGAACTACCGTAAATCACTGTTCGATCTGCGCTATCGAGCACAAGAAAAAACCGATGATCCGCTGGTTCAGCGACTGCTCGACGACGTGCACGGATTACCCACCGATATCGCCCAGGAACTGGTGAGCAATGCATCCGGCACCGAACTCAAACAGCTGCACAACGGCCACACGCCCCAGCGACTCAAGGACGCGGCGCTAAAAGCCATGGAGGCCGTGCGCGCAACCCGAGCCAGTGAAGGTCTTTATTCCGAAGCGCTGGACACAGCCGACACCCACCGACTGGCTTTGCAAAGCCTGAACTCTCTGCCCGATTTGCCAGCCGAGCTACGTATCGAAGTGAGGGATTACTCGGCCACGGGAACCTTGCGCGACAGCATTGGCCAGCCCGATGCGCCGATGCTTAAAACACTGGTTCGAGCTGAAGTCGGGACTTATCAGGTTCACCCAGACAATGAATCGGTACCTGGTGATTTTTATCACGCCCTGTTCCAGGCGCTGCCGGATGCACAGCGCAACAAGTTGAGCCCTTCGATCGCAGATGCCCGGGCACTCAAGCAGCACATCGCCGAACACGCGCTGGAACAACCGGCATTACGCACGCTGTTCGCCAAAAATCCCCATCGAAAACCGTTCTATGACCCGACCACCATGCGCCTGCCCGGTGGCACACAGGGCTACAGTCGGGTTAACCGCGAGACACCTACGCTCAACGACCGGGTTCGCGAGGTTTACCCCAACCTGCCTCAGGAGGACATGCAGTCCTTTGTCCAGGCATTGCAACGTCATCCCGATGGCGCTCGCGTAGAACTTTCACGCTTGAGCAGGGAATTGGCGCGACTGCATAAGGATCTGCGCACCTGGGTCAATGACGCCCCCACTGCTCATCCTGAAACCGGGCACCCGCTCAGTGAGCTGGAGCAACAAGCGCAGAGAAACAATCGCCGGTTGCTGGCCCAGGAAATCCAGCGCGGCTGGCGGCGACAGACCGAACGGGATTTCGACACACCGGATGGGGTCAATCGTTATGTGCTCAGGTTCGCAGAACCGATCGTCGGTGACTTGCCATCATTGAATGCCGATTTCAGTCATGTGTCGCTGCTGTCCCTGGAAGGCAATCGGACCGCGCAGGGTATACCCGGTTTTCTACAGGGCTTCGGCGGCCTGCGCCGTCTGGAACTGCGCCGTTTCTCCCTGACCACCCTCCCCGACGCCATCACCCGAATGACAGACCTTCGCGCCCTGGTTCTAAGCGATTGCGGCCTCAGGGTTGACGCGGCCACGTGGTCGAAACTGACGTCATTGAACAAGCTGGCCACGCTGGACCTGTACAAAAGTCCATTTGAAACCGCGCCCCGCATTGACACGATGAGCGAACTGACGCACCTGGATCTGAGCGACACCCACCTGACAGAGATTCCGGCCAGCATTCTGCAACACCCGAAGCTCGACGCCCTCCTGCTGATGAACAACCGTATCAGCGAGTTGCCTGCCGGGTTGTTCGAGAGCTCGCTGTACAACAAGCGCGGCGTCCACCTCACGCACAATCCGCTTTCGAACAGGGCACGAGAACTGATCAAGCAACACCACTTCGAGACCGCTTACGACATGGGCGTCTATGCCCCCGAGGCCGATATTGATCGCGTCAGGGCGTTGTATCCCGGTATGGAAGTCGAACAGGCGAGCGAGTTCGTCTACGAATTGCCGGGGACCCTGGAGGTTGGCCGCACCTATCTGACACGCCTTGAGCAAGAGCTCACCCAACTGAAAAATGATCTGTCTGCCTGGACCGCCGACGTTCCGGACCGCCACCCTGGGACCGGCGAACTTTTCAGCGCCGACCAACTGTTTACCGAGCAAGCCAACCGTGACGAACTCAAGCAGGCGCTTGAGAAGTGCTGGCAGCGTGAGACCGAACTGGACGATTTCAATGAATCGCTTGAGCCGACATTCGAGCTCACTGTAAGTCCGATCATCAATGGAGAACTGCCGACCCTGAATGCGGACTTCAGCCATGTTTCCGCACTGGAGGTACACAGTGCCGATGGCGTAACGCGCCTCGGGCGCTTCCTCGAGTCCTTTCCCAACCTCAAAAGCCTGAGGCTGCGCGGGTGTGATCTTGGCAACATTCCCGACGCAGTGTTCAAGATGGGGCGCCTGCGCTCACTGTCGCTTCCCGATTGCCGGGTCAGTCTGTCCTCAGAGACGGCAGCCGCATTGGCGGGAATGGAACAGCTGGATTACCTCGACCTGGGCTTCAACCCGCTGGGGCGCACGCCTGATCTTAGTCAGATGCCAGAGCTGGCGACCGTGCTGATCAACGACACAGGCATCACTGAAATACCCGACGGACTGCTTCATCTGACTGATCTGGACTGGGTAGACCTGAGCATGAATGCTATTACCGAGATGCCCAGCGATCTGCTGGAACTGCCGGTGGAGGTTGCCGAAAACATCACCTTGAGAGGTAATCCGCTTTCGGAGGAGAGCCTGTTGCGACTGATCCGCTACTTCGAACTGACCGGTGCGGACTTTGGCGTAGAAGAAGTGATCAACCGAGGTGAAATGCAGGTTTCCACCTCTGAGGGTTCCGAGATCGACGAGTAGATCATCCGCGCTCGGACGGTACCGACGACAACTCGAACGGGCTGCTGCTGCGCCGCTGGTTGCGATCTTCCCGCGGCGTGGCGCCGAAGAAATTGCGGTAGGCGCTGGAGAAATGCGGCCCCGAAGAGAAGCCACACGACAGGCCGATCTGGATGATCGACTTGCTGGTTTGCATCAACATCTGCCGGGCCTTGTTCAGGCGCAGTTCCAGGTAATACTGGCTCGGCACGCGGTTGAGGTATTGCTTGAAGATCCGCTCCAGTTGCCGACGCGATACGCACACATGCTGGGCGATTTCGTCGGTGGTCAGCGGCTCTTCGATGTTGGCTTCCATCAGCAACACCGCCTGGGTGAGCTTCGGATGACTGGAACCCAAGCGGTTCTGCAACGGAATACGCTGGCGCTCGCCACCCTCACGGATGCGTTCGACCACCAGTTCCTCCGATACCGCTCCGGCCAGTTCGGCGCCGTGATCACGGGCCAGCACGGCCAGCAACAGGTCGAGCACCGACATGCCGCCGCACGCGGTCAAGCGATCGCGATCCCAGTCGAACAGGTGACTGGTGGCAATCACCTTCGGGAAACGCTCGGCGAAATCGTCCTGCCAGCGCCAATGCACGGCAGCGCGATAACCGTCGAGCAAACCCAGTTGCGCCAACGGGTAAACACCAGCGGACAAACCGCCAATCACACAACCGGCTCGCACCAGTTGTTTCAGCGCACTGCTGAGCGGTGGCGCGAGAGAAGTCGGCGGTTCATCGGCGAGCAGGAACAGTTTCTGAAAGTTTTCGAGCTTGCCGGCCCATGGCTCGCCCGGCAATTGCCAGGCGCCGTCGGTCGGAGGTTCGGCCTGCAAAAACGACAATTCGTAAACAACGTCCGGGTGCACACGCTGGGCAACACGCAAGGCCTCCTCAGCCAGCGCAAGCGTCAGAGCTTTAGTGCTGGGCCAAATCAGGAAACCAATTCGATGGGCAGTCATGGGCAGGCGATCCGAAGCGAAGAACAGTGATGAAGGCATGGGCCAATGCTAGCCCGTAAATGAACACAAATCGCAAAACCAGCAAAGATCAAATGTGAGAGCTGGCTTTCCGCCCCTGTAGGAGCTGTCGAGTGAAACGAGGCTGCGATCTTTTGACTTTTGATTTTCAAGATCAAAAGATCGCAGCCTCGTTTCACTCGACAGCTCCTACAGGGGATCGGGGCCAGCCTTCAGGCTGCGAAGCATGCACTATCCCGGTGCGCAACGGCAGTTCTGATTATTTCAAGCTGCCCGACAGGAATTGTTGCAAACGCTCAGACTGCGGATTCACCAGCACTTCACGCGGGTTACCGCTTTCTTCGACCAAACCTTTGTGCAGGAACACCAGCTGGTTTGACACTTCACGGGCAAAGCCCATTTCGTGCGTCACCACCACCATGGTCCGGCCTTCCTGTGCCAGGGCCTGCATGACTTTCAGCACGTCACCGACCAACTCCGGGTCGAGGGCCGAGGTCGGTTCGTCGAACAGCATCACCTCAGGTTCCATCGCCAGCGCACGGGCAATCGCCACACGCTGCTGCTCGCCACCGGACATGTGGCCAGGGTAAGCGTCTTTGCGATGAGCCACACCGACCTTGTTCAGGTAGTGCTCGGCCTTCTCACGGGCTTCGGCCTTGGACATGCCGAGTACATGCACCGGCGCTTCCATGATGTTTTCCAGCGCGGTCATGTGTGACCACAGATTGAAATGCTGGAACACCATCGACAGGCGCGAACGCATGCGTTGCAGCTGTTTCGGGTCGGCGGCTTTCAGCGCGCCGTCCTTGTTGGCAACCAGTTTCAGCTCTTCGTTATTGAGCAGAATCTTGCCCGCGTGCGGCTGCTCGAGCAGGTTGATGCAGCGCAGGAAAGTACTTTTGCCGGAGCCACTGGAGCCGATGATGCTGATCACATCGCCAGCCGCCGCTTTCAGGGACACGCCCTTGAGCACTTCGTGACTGCCATAGCGTTTATGCAGGTCTTGGACTTCAAGTTTGTACATGCGGTCGGTTCTCACAAAAACAGTCAGTCAGTCGTTGAGCAAGCGCCCGTGACGCAGCGCTTCGCGCCCCGCCACCTTGGCCAGCCAGAAACCGGGTTGGGCGTAACGCAGCCGTTCAATGGCAAACAGCACCCCGGACGTACCAGCACACACCGTGCTGACCCGATCCGCCAGCGGATCGATCACTTCAAAAATCTCGTCGCCTGCTTCAACCCATTCACCGGGTTTGCGCAGAAAACTCAGCACGCCAGGATGTGGCGCGAACAGCAATTCGGTGCCTTCGAACGGCATGCCTTCGCACGCGTCTTGCGCAGGCTTCGGCCATTCACCACTGATCAGGCCTTGCTCGGCGAGGAACGCCAGAATGCCTTCGGCGTGAGCCTCTGCTTCAGCGCGACCGGTATCGGCCTGACCACCCAGTTCAATGGTAGTCGCCAGGCAGGCCAGCGGAATCTGCGCATCCGGAAACAGACGCGACAAACGCAGCCACGGCAGCGAGCACGCTTCGTCAAAGGAACTGCCGCCGGAATCTTCCGCCAGCAGACCGACCTTGACGTTCAAGTGCGCAGCCAGTGAACGCCAATGCGGCCAGTGTTGCGGCAAGGCGTACATGTGCAGCGCCGCTTCGCAATCGCAATGCAGATCCAGCACCACATCGGCGGTGCAGGCATGGCTGAGCAAGATGCGCTGCATGCCTTGCAACTGGCTGCTCGCCTCTGGCAAAGCCGCCAGGTGATCGCTCATCGCCTGACGGATGAGTCGAATATTGGCATGCGGATCATCACCCAGACGCCCATCGAGTTCGGCGGCCACGGGCGCGCTGAGTTCGACAAAATCCCGGTTGAAGTTCTTGCCGCTGCCGGCTTCGAAACGCCCTTGATGGTTACCCTGAAGCAATTGACCCAGGCCCAGCGGATTGGCCACCGGCACCAGTTCGATCACACCGTTGAGCAAGCCCTGGGCTTCGAGTTCGGTCAGGCGCTTTTTCAGCTCCCAGGCCGTGCGCATCCCCGGCAATTCATCGGCGTGCAGGCTGGCCTGGATGTAGGCCTTGCGCTCGCCAGTACCGAAGCGGAACACCGAGATCCGGCGTTCACTGCCCAGGTGGCTCCACGGCAAAGCATGATCGATGCGTTCCATATCAGTGCTTCCGCGGGGCCAGATAGCCCAGCCAGCGGTGTTCGGCCATTTTGAACAGGCGCACCAGAATGAACGTCAGGCACAGGTAGAACGCGCCGGCGGTGATATAGGCTTCGAACGGCAAGTAGAACTGAGCGTTGACCGTGCGCGCGGCACCGGTGATGTCGATCAGGGTCACGATCGACGCCAGACTGGTGGTCTGCAGCATCATGATCACTTCGTTGCTGTACTGCGGCAGCGCCCGGCGCAGGGCCGATGGCAGCAGGATCCGCTTGTACATTTTGATCCGCGACATGCCCATGGCCTTGGCCGCTTCGATCTCACCGTTCGGCGTGGCGCGCAGGCTGCCGGCGATGATTTCGGCGGTGTAGGCGCTGGTGTTGATCGCGAAGGCCAGGCATGCACAGAACGAGGCACTGGACAGCCACGGCCAGAGGAAGCTTTCACGTACTGTTTCGAATTGCGCCAGACCGTAGTAGATCAAAAACAGCTGCACCAGCATCGGCGTGCCACGGATCACGTAGGTGAACAGCCAGGCACTCATGTTGACGATCGGCTGCTTGGAGACGCGCATCAGCCCCAGCGGCAGTGCCGCCAGCAAACCGAAGAACAGCGACAGTGCGAGCAGTTTGAGGGTGGTCACCAGGCCGCCGAAGTACAGCGGCAAGGCCTCCCAAATGACGTTGTAGTCGAAGATCATAGCTCAGCCGCCCTTACGCCTACCGAGTAGCGCTTCTCAAGATGACGCAATGCCAGCAACGAGACGCTGGTGATCACCAGGTACATCGCCGCCACCGCGAGGAAGAAGGTGAAAGGCTCGCGGGTAGCGTCTGCCGCCTGCTTGGCCTTGAACATCATGTCTTGCAGACCCACCACCGAAATCAGCGCGGTAGCCTTGGTCAGTACCAGCCAGTTGTTGGTGAAGCCCGGAATCGCCAGACGAATCATCTGCGGCACTAACACCCGGAAGAACACCTGGAAACTGCTCATGCCGTACGCCATGCCGGCTTCTGCCTGACCCTTGGGGATCGCCATAAACGCGCCACGGAAGGTTTCCGACAGGTACGCACCGAAGATGAAACCCAGAGTGCCGATACCGGCGGCCAACGGGTTCAGGTCGATGTAGTCGTCATAGCCGAGCATCGGCGCAACACGGTTGAGCAGGTCCTGGCCGCCGTAGAAAATCAGCAGGATCAGCACCAGATCGGGAATACCGCGGATCACCGTGGAATACAGATCGCCCAGCCAGGCCAGCCAGCGCACCGGCGACAGACGCAGCGCAACGCCGATCAGCCCCAGAACGATGGCCAGGGCCATGGACGACAAGGCGAGCTGAAGCGTCAGCCATGCGCCATCGAGGATGACAGCCCCGTAGCCTTTCAACATGATTCAGGTCCTCGAAAGTTGGGATGAAAAAATGGCGCAAACCTCAGAGATCCTGTTGCTTGCGCCATTTCGGACTTGTTGCGGGGACGATTACTTGCCGTAGATATCGAAGGCGAAGTACTTGTCCTGGATTTGCTTGTATTTGCCGTTCTCGCGAATGGCCGCGATCGCGGTGTTGATCTTGTCTTTCAGCGCGTCGCCCTTGCGAACCGCGATCCCTACGCCGTCGCCGAAGTATTTGACGTCGGTGAAGGCCGGGCCAACGAAGGCAAAGCCTTTGCCGGCGTCGGTTTTCAGGAAGCCGTCATCCAGCAAGGTCGCGTCTGCCACGGTGCCGTCGAGGCGGCCGGCGGCCACGTCGAGGTAGATTTCGTTCTGCGAACCGTAAGGCTTGACCTCGGCACCCAGCGGGGCCAGGACTTCGCGGGCGAAACGCTCGTGGATCGAACCACGTTGCACGCCGATGTTCTTGCCCTTCAGCTCAGCCAGGCTTTCGCTGACTTGAGTGCCAGCCTTCATGACCAGGCGAGCCGGGGTGTTGTAGTACTTGTTGGTGAAGTCCACGGACTTCTTGCGATCTTCAGTGATCGACATGGACGACAGGATCGCGTCGATCTTGCGCACTTTGAGTGCCGGGATCAGGCCGTCGAACTCTTGCTCGACCCACTGGCACTTGACCTTCATCTCTTCGCACAGGGCGTTACCGATGTCGTAGTCGAAACCCACGATGCTGCCGTCCGGTGCTTTGGAGGCGAACGGAGGGTAAGCCGCTTCGATACCGATTTTCAGAGGTTTTTCATCGGCGAATGTCGGCAGGGACAGCACGGACAGTGCCAGGGCGCCAAGCAGCACGAGTTTCTTCATCTTGGGACTCCATCGGTAAAGGGCAAAAACGGCAGAGTGAGCGACAGCCCAATATGCGAATGGTTAAACCAAAAAGCGGCGCTGCGTCCTGGGAACCGTGCGTTGATTTCAACGCAGGCAACGACGAGCGAGTGATTGGCATTCTAACGACAGGCCCGAAGCCGATATTTCTTCAATGCGACAACAAATTACAGAAGCACCGAGAATACCGTTTAGGCACGTTGACAGCCTTGCAATTTCATGCAAGAGCAAAAGACAGTGAACCGATCTATGCTGCAAATTGCGGGCCTATTATTGGCAAACCCTTCTAATCCGGCAAGCACAGCGTGGTGTCTAATTTTTTATGCTGGGTTAAGAGGCCCTGAAACGGGGCTTTGCGTTTCCCAATGCCTCGTTGCCGGGCGAGCGGTTACACATTCAGTTACTTGAAGGGTGATGGGTAACAGTGGGAAATGGCCTACTGGGGAAGCCGATAATTATTGGGCGTCTGACAGATCGCCTTCGCGGGCAAGCCTCGCTCCTACAGGATTGAATCGATTAAAAAATTGGCGAACAACACAATCCCGTAGGGGCGAGGCTTGCCCGCGAAGAGGCCCGCACCGCCAACATCCCCCTCAACCTGATCACCACAAAAAAAGCCCCACCAGACTCAACACCTGGCAGGGCTTCGATGACTCAGAATGCTACTTACGCAACATTCATCGTCTTGTGCGTATCAATCAAATGCTGCACCACACCCGGATCGGCCAGGGTGGAGATATCGCCCAACCCGTCGTATTCCGCCGTGGCGATCTTGCGCAGAATCCGGCGCATGATCTTGCCTGAACGGGTTTTCGGCAGGCCCGGCGCCCACTGAATGACATCCGGCGAGGCAATCGGGCCGATCTCTTTACGCACCCAGTTTTTCAGCTCCAGGCGCAGTTGCTCGCTCGTCTCTTCGCCGGCATTCAACGTGACGTAGACATAGATGCCCTGCCCCTTGATGTCATGCGGCACACCGACCACCGCCGCTTCGGCGACTTTCGGGTGAGCGACCATCGCGCTTTCGATCTCGGCGGTGCCCATGCGGTGCCCGGAAACGTTGAGCACGTCATCCACGCGACCGGTAATCCAGTAGTAACCGTCCTCGTCACGACGCGCACCGTCACCGGTGAAGTACATGCCACGGAAGGTCTTGAAGTAGGTGTCGACGAAGCGATCATGGTCGCCATACAGCGTACGCGCCTGGCCTGGCCACGAGTCGAGAATCACCAGGTTGCCCTCGGCAACGCCTTCGATGATGTTTCCCAGGTTGTCCACCAGCGCCGGCACCACGCCGAAGAACGGCCGTGCTGCAGAGCCAGGTTTCAGGCCGTGAGCGCCCGGCAGTGGGCTCATCATGTTGCCGCCTGTTTCGGTCTGCCACCAGGTATCCACGATCGGGCAACGGGATTGGCCGACATTCTTGTAGTACCAATCCCAGGCTTCCGGGTTGATCGGCTCACCGACCGACCCCAACAGACGCAGGCTGCTGCCATCGGCGCCTTCAACAGCGGCGGTGCCCGACGCCATCATCGCGCGGATCGCGGTCGGCGCGGTGTAGAGGATATTGACCTTGTGCTTGTCGACGATCTTCGACACCCGGGTGATGTCCGGATAGTTCGGCACGCCTTCGAACAGCAGCGTGGTCGCACCGTTGGCCAGCGGGCCGTAGACGATATAAGAATGGCCGGTGACCCAGCCGACGTCGGCGGTGCACCAGTAGATTTCGCCCGGGCGGTAGTCGAACACGCGCTCATGGGTCATTGCCGCGTACAACAAATAACCACCAGTGGTGTGTTGCACACCCTTCGGCTTGCCGGTGGAGCCGGAGGTATAAAGGATGAACAGCGCTTCTTCGGCGCCCATTTCTTTTGGCGCGCAGACGGTGCCCGCCACTTTCATCAGGTCTTCGTACCAGATGTCGCGATGCTGGTTCCACTTGATGTCGCCACCGGTGCGCTTGCACACGATGACTTTCTGAATGCTGCTGGTTTCCGGGTTGGTCAGGGCGTCGTCGACGTTGGCCTTGAGCGAGATCTTCTTACCGGCACGAATGCCTTCGTCGGCGGTGATCACCACTTTGGATTTGCAGTCGATGATGCGACCGGCCAGAGCTTCCGGCGAGAAACCACCGAACACCACCGAGTGAATCGCGCCGATCCGGGCGCAGGCCAGCATGGCGACCACGGCTTCGGGGATCATCGGCATATAGATTGTCACCACGTCGCCGCGGTGCACATCCTGGCCGCGCAAGGCGTTGGCGAACTTGCAGACTTGTTCGTGCAGTTCGCGGTAGGTGATGTTGCGGCTTTCGGCAGGGTCATCCCCTTCCCAAATGATCGCGACTTGATCGCCGCGCTCGGCCAGATGACGGTCGAGGCAGTTGTAGGAAACGTTCAGCGTGCCGTCGGCGAACCATTTGATGTCGACATGGTGATCGTCGAAGGACGTCTGCTTCACCGTGGTGAAAGGCTTGATCCAGTCGAGGCGCTTGGCTTGTTCGCGCCAGAAGCCGTCCGGGTTGACGACCGACTGCTGGTACATGGCCTTGTAAGTGGCCTCGTCAGTCAGCGTATTGGCTGCTACCTCGGGACGAACGGGATACAAAGAAGCCGCACTCATCTTTCTTACCTCGGTGGAATAGTTGTTTTTGTATGGCCCAGTTGTAGCCGGGGCGGGCCTATAGAACCATTCGACGATGGTAGTAACAAGCCCCTACAAAATGTGGCTATACCGCGACGAGGCGCTCAAGCCCACTGTTTTAGGGGGCTCGACGATTATTACCAAATCTGCCAAAGGTGTTTATCAAAAGCACGGCTATATGCCCGCCACCCCCAAGCCTAAAATCGGTCTCGCCAACAAGGCAACGTGATTAACCCAGTTGCAGCCCCCACGAAGGCAGTTAATCCAAGACTCTTTATCAAAGCTCCACACGCAATCCCAAAAAGATTGCGTGACCCCATTCGACCTCAGAAAGGTAACTTTTAAATGAAAGCTTTATTGGTTCTGGCCCTCAGCAGTCTGTGCGCGACCGCCATGGCAGACGAGGTCCCGACTGATGTCGCACAGCAACAACCCGTCGTCGAGGAATACACCTACTCCACCCACCTGGACATCGCCAAAGTTGTATCAATGAGCGAAATCCCGAATGTGTGCGAAGTGGTCCCGGCCAAAATGGTGTACGACGACTCCAAAGGTCAGCGGCACATTCTGCGTTACAGCGTCATGGGTAACGGCTGCTCCAACGGCTGATCCGCCCCACTCTTATCTCCCAGGCTCGACCCATCACTTTTAAAAGACTGATGAAGCGCCGAGCCATATATCGATTAACACGATTGTTTTAAGCATTTATTTGCACTTTTTAATCAAATTATCTGGCGTAGTATGAATTCCACACCAAGGCACAACGCCAACAAACCTGGAGCCACTACCATGAAAACCAAACTGATCCTCGCCCTGACCCTCTCCGTCCTGGCCGCCAACACCTTCGCCGCCGATGGCTACGACCGCACTGGCACGGCTGCTTTCAACGACGCGGCTGTCGCTTCTGACGGTTACGACCACACCGGTTCTGCCTCTTTCGCGGCTGACGGTTTTGATCGTACGGGTGCTGCCAAAGTCGCTGCCGATGGCTCCGATCACACCGGCGCTGCCAAGGTTGCTGCCGATGGTTCTGACCGCGTGGGTGCCGCTCGTTTCAGCTGAAACCCGGCGCGACATCACAGCCCGACTTCGGTCGGGCTTAGTTGTGTCTGGAGTGGTTGAAAATCGACCAAAACCACAACATGTAGTGAAAAACATGGTTTTTTGGTTGTTTTTTGAGCAACACCTTTCAAGACTCTTTGCAGCTCAGAATTGCACACAATCTCGTCCACAAAACCCCGTCTATGGCTCTGCAAGCCCCGTCCCACCTGGCTTGCGCCGCAACAGCTACCCGTAACGGCGTGAACACCCCGGCCTCACCGTCAAAAACCAGCCGAAACAGGCGAAAAAAAAACTTCCTCCGCCAAAGCCCTGTAAACCCTCGCTCCAACCTGAAAACGCCCCTCGCCGAGCCCTCCAGGTGCCATTTCGCCGCACCACGGGGCCGAAAATTTCCTTATAATGCGGACTTAAACGGGCCTGCAATATTCCCTTACAGGGGTGAAAAGCCAGTCTGAAGCCCACGCAGAGCGGTTCGCGTTCTCTGCGCCCATCAGCGGCTTCGGAACACCCGTACAAAATTCTGTTTATTGCCTGCGTTGTACTGCTGCAACAAACGATTTCCTTTAGATCCAACGCGGCCAGAACCGGCCGTGTGAAAAACCAACCTATCAGTTTTCACACGGGCAATCTGGCCCTCACGCAGGAGACGACACGTCATGCTGAGCTGGGACGAATTCGACAAAGAAGATGACGGCGAAGTCGCTGTAAAAGGCGCCAATGCCGGCCACGCTTCTGAAGCCAACATGGACCGCCTCGACAGCGCCGGTGGTGCCGCCGCTCAAGAGGCCCGCGCCGTGACCGCGACGGACTCCGCCGCGATCGCCCGCGCCAAGGCTGCCCTGGATTCCCTCGACGTCGCCGAAGGCCTCGCCGAACTGGAAGGCGCCTCCGCCCGTGTAGCTGTCGATGAAAAGCGCATGATCAACTGCCGCGCCGACCTCAACCAGCTCGTGCCATTCAAATACGACTGGGCATGGCAGAAGTACCTGGACGGCTGCGCAAACCACTGGATGCCGCAAGAAGTCAACATGACCGCCGACATCGCCCTCTGGAAAAACCCGGAAGGCCTGACCGACGACGAGCGCCGCATCGTGATGCGCAACCTCGGCTTCTTCTCCACCGCCGACTCCCTGGTTGCCAACAACCTGGTCCTGGCCGTGTACCGCCTGATCACCAACCCGGAATGCCGCCAGTACATCCTGCGCCAAGCGTTCGAAGAGGCGATCCACACCCACGCCTACCAGTACTGCATCGAATCGCTGGCCATGGATGAAGGCGAAATCTTCAACATGTACCACGAGATCCCATCGGTCGCGAAAAAAGCCACCTGGGGCCTGAAATACACCCGTTCGATCTCCGATCCGAAGTTCGAAACCGGCACCGTCGAAACCGACAAAGAACTGCTGCGCAACCTGATCGCCTACTACTGCGTTCTGGAAGGCATCTTCTTCTACTGCGGCTTCACCCAAATCCTCTCCATGGGCCGCCGCAACAAAATGACCGGCGTCGCCGAGCAGTTCCAGTACATCCTGCGCGACGAATCCATGCACCTGAACTTCGGCATCGACGTGATCAACCAGATCAAAATCGAAAACCCGCACCTGTGGGATGCCGAGATGAAGGAAGAAGCGAGCCAGATGATTCTGCAGGGCACTCAGCTGGAGATCGAATACGCACGGGACACCATGCCACGCGGCGTACTCGGCATGAATGCGGCGATGATGGAGGACTATCTGAAGTTCATCGCTAACCGTCGTCTGTCGCAGATTGGTCTGAAGGAAGAGTATCCAGGGACGACTAACCCGTTCCCTTGGATGAGCGAGATTATGGACTTGAAGAAAGAGAAGAATTTCTTTGAGACTCGCGTGATTGAATACCAAACTGGTGGTGCGCTTAGCTGGGATTAATAGCCTAGCTCGCCACGATTTGACGATTGCAGCCTGAGTCGACAAGTCAAAAAAGCAAAGCCCCGATCTGATCGTCGATCTGATCGGGGCTTTTTGTTGGGGAATGAATGACTCTTTTCCTCCCTACGTAGCTATGCCAGAACTCCTACAGCACTTACAGCTACTTCCGCATTGATGCCCATTCAATGCACCTCTATGCTCCATTGCAGGTGCCTAAGAAACGCCCAACGTAAAAGCTACTCAATCACACAGTAATCACGCATGTCTCAAAGACATACGCACGACCTTGTGATTGAAGATACCGCTTGTTGGGATTTTCTTAAGTCCTCTACGTTGGGTTTTGGCCCTCTCAAAATTCACACGTAGAGGTAATGGATATGCCGACACAAAGCCCACTCCAGTCCTCCTCCGTTTCGGAGGTCGGTCATGCTTGATCTGTTCATTCCAACACGCTTCACACGTCACAACCTCCACCTACACGCTCTCCTTTTGGAAAACCAACCATGGTTCTGCGCCCGCGATCTGGGTCGCTTGATGGGGTTCCATCTGAATGATCGTGTGGTCAGCAAACTGGATGAGGATCAGCGGCATACGCTGTTGATTGAGTATCACGGCCAGCCGGAGAAGCGGCTGATGCTCAGCGAGTCCGGTGTGTATGCGCTGCTGGTGTATCACTACGCTCCGGGGCATCGGTTGTTGCGTGAGTGGTTGACTCATCAGGTGGTGCCGGCCTTGCGCGATGCGGGGCAGTCGAAGAACACGGATCGACCCATGTTGAGTTTGTTGGATTGGCCGGAGATGTCATTGAGTCTGTTGCATTGGCAGGATGAAGGCTGGATTCGGCTACGGGACATGCCTTATCTGTTGCTCAATCGAACGCGACGGCGGGTGCCGGTGGTTAAGCCTTGGTGGCGGAAAGTGGTGGAGGTGTTTCAGTCGTCGAAGCATTCGGTGGGTTAGAGCGACGGTGTATTTGTAGGATCGCTTGAGCGATGCGTCGGTCTTTTCTGTAGGAATTTTCGTAGACAGGTGTAATGGCCACTCAGTATCGTCCGAGGGTTTTCAACCCTCGGCGATTGTATGGACATCGAAAAAGAAAAGAATGACTGGAGCGACGAGGAGCTAGAAGCTGCGGTCGATGGCTACTTGAAGATGTTGGCGATTGAGAAAAGTGGTCAGAAGCTCAATAAGGCCCACGAGAATCGGCTATTACGCGAAGGTGTGCTGAGTTATCGCAGCAGAGGCTCTATCGAATTCCGGATGCGTAACATCTCCACCGAGCTTAGTGATTTGTGTCTGCCGTATATCATCGGATACCTACCAGCCAAACATCTTGGTGCGGGAGTAGCGCAACGCATTCGAGCAGCAATGATTGCAAAAGGTGCTTTCGATCCTGACGACTACGCACCTACTGCGGATGATCAAACGTTAAACGCCAAGGTTCTAAAGCTTGAGCAGCGCGAGTTGGTAGGCATTCCTCGCGGTATCGAAAGGCCACAACGGGTGAGTGGCACGACCTCTTCATTTCTACGCGATCCGTTGGTTAAGGCCTGGGTACTTCAGAATGCCAACGGGGTTTGCGAAGGTTGCGGTCAGGACGCACCATTCAAGCAGCCAAATGGATTGCACTTTCTCGAAGTCCACCACGTTAAGCACTTGGTCAACGACGGCCCGGATCGGGTGACCAACGCTGTAGCGCTGTGCCCGAACTGTCATCGTCGCTGTCACTATTCCAGTGATAGGAATGAGTTCACCGCTTCGCTTTATAAGAGGGTGGATCGGCTAGAGGATGAGTAGCTTAGCTAAACACTAACCGTGGCGAGGGAGCTTGCTCCCGCTCGGCTGCGAAGCAGTCGCCAGGCGAACAATCTGTCAGATACTCCGCGCTTGCCGGTTTTGGGGCCGCTTCGCGACCCAACGGGGGCAAGCCCCCTCGCCACAGGGATGGTGTCGGGCTTGATTGCTGTGGTGTTTTTGAGATTCGCGAGCAGGCTCGCTCCCACAGGATTGGTGTATTGCCGCAGATTTTGCGGTGAGTTGAAAACATTCAGTGCAACCCACCCCGCCTCCCGCTATTAATACCCCTTCCCCACTCAAGGACCCGAGCCCACCATGAAATTCAACCTCGCCTACTGCCTCAGCCTCGACGACAAACTGTCGATCTATGACGTGCGC
The DNA here is from genome assembly GCF_000282195.1 of Pseudomonas sp. GM18. Taxonomy (GTDB): domain Bacteria; phylum Pseudomonadota; class Gammaproteobacteria; order Pseudomonadales; family Pseudomonadaceae; genus Aquipseudomonas. The sequence continues at coordinate 91,211 of NZ_AKJT01000023.1, read as the reverse complement.
GATTTGAATTTCGACGAAACCATGGATTTCGACTCCGCCAAGGAGCATTTCCAGTGCCCCAACGATGCCTGCCGTTCGGCGTTTGATGCCGCCAACGTGCTGGGAACGTTCAATGCCAAAAATGTGAACTACGTGCGCACGCCGCACTTCAAGAACATGCCCAGCACGCGGCATGTCGAGGGTTGTCCTTATGTCAGTCTGAAGACGCCGGCGTCGGGCCTGGAGGCGGACGGGGCGGAATCGGATGACAGTCGCGAGGAGCATTTTCCGTCGGAGTTGTTGCTGACTCGGCGTGAGTATGTGCGTAAGCCATCGAACCCGGCGGTGGCGGCGGATGTTATGCGGGACGATCCGAAACCCTCTTCAGCGGCCAGTGATGTCGAGCAGCCTAGCCGGGAGTCGGCGCCGGCCAAGACCAGTGTCTTCGCGCACCCGGTGGAGTGTTTTGTGTCGAACTTCGAGGACAAAGAGCTGCTCAAGCGCATGCCGCTGAAGATTGGCGAGCACACGGCGCCCTACGGGTCGTTCTTCAAGAAGATCGAGTACCTGCAGGACAACAAGGGGCTGATTTACTGGGGCAAGATCAAGGAGATCAAGGATTACACACAGAGTTTTCGCATCGATTTCGAACAGAAGGTCTGGTTCAAGCAACCGGACGAGGTGAAGAAGAAGCCTTATTCGGTCAACGTTTACCTGAGCAAGAAGCTGATCGACAACTACCGCAAGCGCAAAGCGTTTCTGGAAGAGATCAAGCACGCCATCGACAGTGAAGCAGAGTTGTACTGCTTCTTTTATGGCGTGACGCCTGAGTTGAAGCAGGTGCCGAGCAAGAAAAACCCCGAACAGACGTTCGGGGTGTTCAGTGCCAACATCGAGAACCTGGATCACTTCATCATTCGGGAAGCGTCGGGGTTGGTGGGCAAATAGTCATCGGCTCATCGTGCAGGATGTCGCTTTCAATAAAACCCTGTTTATTAGGTGGGCTTTGTAAGCTTATGGCATGATGCCACTAATCCTTTCCCTGATATCCAACCCCGATGAGCGCCCTGGCTGTGTCAGTGATTCCCCTACTGGTATGTGACGACTCCAACATGGCCCGTAAGCAAGTGTTACGGGCACTGCCGGCGGACTGGCCGGTATCGGTCACCGAGGCCGCTGATGGTCGCCAGGCAATGGAGGCCATACGCCGGGGTTTGGGGCAGGTGGTGCTGCTCGACCTGACCATGCCCCAGATGGATGGTTATCAGGTGTTGAGCGCCTTGCGCGCCGAAGGATTGAGGGCGCACGTCATCGTGATCTCCGGTGACGTTCAGGAAGAAGCGATACGCCGCGTGCGTGAGCTGGGCGCGCTGGCGTTCCTGAAAAAGCCTTTCGACGAAAACGAGTTGCGCCAGACACTCAGTCAGTTGGGGCTACTGACAGCACCCGGCCAAGCGTCGCTGGGGAGTCGGGCGGCAGCGAACACGGTCATCAGTTTTCACGATGTGTTCCGCGAAACGGTCAACGTTGCCATCGGCCGGGCGGCCGCCCTGATCGCCAAGGTGTTGGGCGTCTTTGTGCAGTTGCCCGTACCAAACGTGAACATCCTCGAAGTCGGTGAGTTGCACATGGCGCTGACCGATGCCAGCAGCTGCGAGCAACTCACGGCCATCTGCCAGGGTTTTATCGGCAGTGGCATCGCCGGCGAAGCTCTGCTGATGTTTCACGACTCGGAAATCGCCGACATAGCGAAGTTGATGCAGCGCCAGAGCACCGATTATTCGGACCTGGAAATGCTGCTGGACCTCTCCAGCGTTCTGATCGGTGCTTGCCTGAGCAGCATTGCCGAACAGATCGATGTGGTGTTTTCTCAGGGCCACCCACAGATTCTCGGTCAGCACGCGGCCATCGATGAGCTGATCCGGGTCAACCGCAAGCGCTGGAAAAAGACCCTGGCGGTGGAGATCAGCTACAGCCTGGAAGGGCATGATATTCGTTTCGACCTTTTGTTGTTGTTCACGGAAGATTCAATCGAGCGGTTGACTCACAAACTCGCCTACTTGATGAACTGAGCCATGAACGATCCTATCGATCTGAACGAGTTTCACTGGTTGCTGGCGATCGTCCAGAGCATCGACGTCGGTGTGGTGGTGCTCGACCGCGACTACTGCGTGCAGGTCTGGAACACCTTCATGGAGAATCGCTCCGGGGTGCAGCCCAAGGACGCTCACAATCAGAATATCTTCAGTCTGTTTCCCGAAATCGACCGCCAATGGTTCAGCCGCAAGGTGGAAAGCGTCGCTACCCTGGGCACGCCAGCGTTCACTGTCTGGGAGCAGCGTCCCTATTTGATGCGGTTCAAGAACTACCAGCCGATCACCGGCCAGGAAGAGTTCATGTACCAGAACACCACGCTGTTACCGCTGCGCTCCACCGACAGTAAAATCAACCATATCTGCCTGGTGATCTATGACGTCACCGACGTCGCCACTAACCGGCATCAGCTCCAGGCCGCCAATGCGCAACTGCAGCAACTCTCCAGTACCGATCGACTGACGGGCCTGTACAACCGCGGTCATTGGGAAGAAAGCCTGAAAGTCGCCTATGCCCGGCACCAGCGCTATGGCAATGCCACCAGCTTGGTGATGTTCGATATCGACCACTTCAAGCGGGTCAACGACACCTATGGTCACCAGGCAGGCGACAAGGTCATCGAGCAAGTCGCCGGGCTGGTCCGCGAGCATGTGCGCGACACCGATTTGGCCGGGCGTTATGGCGGTGAAGAGTTCGGTGTGGTGCTTTCGGACACCGACAAGACCAGTGCAGTTTTTTTCGCCGAGCGTCTGCGTAAGGCAGTTGAAAGACTGGAAGTGTTGCACAACGGCCAGAGCATCCGTTTCACCATCAGCCTGGGGGTAGCCGACTTGAGCCAGCTCTCGATCAACCACACCGATCTGATCGCCTGGGCGGACCAAGCGCTGTATGCGTCGAAGAAGGCCGGGCGCAATCGGGTGACGGTGTATGAATAGATAAAGAGTGGTTCATGAATGCTGGCCGCTTCGGTGCAGTTGAAGATCAGCATCCTGGGCTCATCAAGAGGTCTGCCGTTATTTAACCCATATTCCAAACATCACTAAAAGCAGCAAACCAATATAAACCCGCGCATGCACCCGATCCGGTATCCGCCCGATCCACGGCGTGGCCAGCCGAATCCCCACCAGCGACCCAACTGTCAGCACCGTAAACGCCAGCACATCCACATAACCGACAAACCACGGCCCCAGATCAAACTCGGTAAACCGGGCCATGACCATATAGGTCAGCGTTCCGGCCAAGGCCACAGGCAGGCTCAATGGATTAGCCATGGATGTGGCTTGCGACATGCTGAGGCCACTGCGTCTTAGCAACGGCACGGTCATGACGCTGCCGCCCACCCCAAGAAACGTGGCGATAGCGCCAATTCCCACCCCGCCACCAGACACTTCTGCCCCGCCCAATCGCCGTGGGATGACAGCGTCAGACGGTGTAAGAAAACCGCGCCTGAACAAGCAATCCAAAATGGTCACGCCCAGGTAAGCGATGAAGGAAAAACGAATCAGCTCACCACTCGCCCACATCGCGGCACTAGCTCCGACGATCGCGCCCAAGCCGATAAACCCACCCAACGGCCACAGGTAATGGCGGATGAGATTGCCCGCGTGGTGATGTTTTCTGGTGGCGATCAGTGCATTGACGATCATCACGCAGGTCGAGGTGGCCACGGCAATGTGCATCGCCGATTGGCTGATGGGGTCGTCGATGCCGTGGCTGGCTGTGAGCATGCGGTACAGCAAGGGCACGACGACGAAGCCGCCGCCAAAGCCGAACAGCACGGCGGTGATGCCGGTCATGCAGCCGAAGAGTGCCAGCAAGAGGTAGAAGAACATCGCGCATCGTCCGTGGGTTGAGAGTGGCCGACGATAGAACGATGGGGCTTGGCCTGCTTCAGCAAGTCAGCCAATAATGTTTGCGTTTACGCCAACCGTTGGATGCCGCTCGATGCGCAATATTTCGATTGATCTGCTGGACGACACGCCACGGCCGGTGGTGGCCATCGGTACGGATTACCCCGACGGTCATCGGTTACCGCGTCATACCCATCGGCGGGCGCAGTTGTTGTACGGCGCCACAGGGGTGATGCAGGTGAGCACGCTCGACGGCAATTGGGTGGTGCCTCCGCAGCGGGCGGTGTGGATTCCGCCGGGGGTGGCGCATGAGGTGTTGATGCTGGGGGTGAGCACCCGCAGTGTGTATATCGAACCGGGGGCGGTTGATCTGGGCAATCGTTGCCAGGTGATCAGTGTTTCGCCGTTGATGCGGCATTTGTTGATGGAAGCGGTGGAAGTTGCGCTGGAGTACGACGAGGCCGGGCGCGATGGTGCGTTGATCGACTTGTTGCTGCACGAATTGGCTCGTAGCACTCATTTGCCGTTGCACATTCCGCTGCCGATGGATTCGCGGTTGCTCGGGTTGTGTCAGACGTTTCTCCAGCAACCGAACGCTCACCAATCGCCGCAACAATGGGCCGATCAGTTGCATATCAGTTTGCGTACGTTCAATCGCCTGTTCCGCCAACAGACCGGGCTGAGTTTCAGCCAATGGCGGCAGCGGGCCTGTGTGGTGCTGGCCTTGGCGCGACTAGCGGTGGGCACACCGGTGACGCGCATTGCCCTGGATTTTGGCTATGAAAGCCCGGCGGCGTTTTCGACCATGTTCCGTCGGGTGCTGGGACAGGCCCCATCCGTTTGGTTGGAGGGGACGAAATGACCACTAAAGCCATCCGCGAACAATGCACCGCGATTTTTCAGGTATTACGCGTCATCGTTCTTCGTGGGCAAGTCGGATCGCCGCACCGCTCGCTTCTACAGGTTCTGCACCAGGCGGATGATTGTCTTGACTGCCTTGTTCTGACAGCAACTCAAAACTCTGCTCCTTCACATCCTGGGAATCCAGGCCGATTTGCACCCGGAACTCGCCCGGTTCGGCGACGTATTCCAGTTGGGAGTTGAAGAATTTCAAGTCGTTCTCATTAATGCTGAAGTGGACTGCTTTCTCCTCGCCGGCCTTGAGCATGATTTTTTGAAAGTTCTTCAGTTCTTTGACCGGACGGGCGACGGAGGCAACGACATCGCGGATATACAGCTGAACCACCGTTTCGCCGTCACGCTGGCCGGTATTTTTCACCATGATGCTGGCGACGAGGTTGTCGGTCTTGTTCAGCGTGGTCGAAGACAGGGCCATGTCTGTCAGGCTGAAATCGGTATAACTCAGCCCATAGCCGAAGGGGTAAAGCGGCCCATAAGATTGATCGAAATATTGCGACGTGTAGTTGCGAAGCGCACCCGGCAGGTACGGACGGCCGGTGTTCAGGTGGCTGTAGTAATTGGGGATCTGCCCCACGGAACGTGGAAAGGTGATGGGTAATTTGCCGGACGGGTTGTAGTCACCGAACAATACATCGGCAACGGCGTTGCCTCCCTCGGAGCCGCTGTACCAGGTTTCCAGGATCGCATCGGCCTGTTTCTGTTCCTTGCCGATGGAAAGCGGCCGACCGTTCATCAATACCAGTACCAGCGGCTTGCCGGTGGCTTTCAGGGCGGTGATCAATTCACTCTGGCGCCCAGGCAGATCGAGGCTGGTTCGGCTGGCCGCTTCATGGGACATGCTGCGGGGCTCGCCCACCACGGCAATCACAACATCGGCTTGCTGTGCAGCCTTGACGGCTTCGTCAATCATTTCTGCTGCCGGACGAGGGTCGTTGGCGATTTCGGACACACCCTGGTATTCCAGGTATTTAACAACTTCCTGATCCTCCTCGAGATTGGCGCCTCGGGCATAGATCAGCGAGCCCTGGTTCATCGCGCTTTTCAGCCCGTCGTAAATCGTCACCGATTGCGCGGGCACACCGCTTGCAGACCAACTGCCCATGATGTCGACGGCACTTTTTGCCAACGGGCCGATGAGCGCAATCGTGCCTTCTTTTTTCAGCGGCAAAAGCCCGTTTTCATTCTTCAGCAGCACCAGAGTCTTGCGCGCCACTTCACGGGCCTGCGCTCTGTGCAGACGGTTTTCGGCGTTGTTATCAGCAGCGCTTTCACTGGCAGCGCCGAGGCGCCGGTAAGGGTCTTCGAACAGCCCCATGTCGTACTTGGCACCCAGGACTTCCCGCACGGCGTTATCAATCTCGCTCTGGGAAACAACGCCAGACTCAAGCAGCCCTGGTAACTCCGGGCCATAGGAGGAGTCGTTCATGCTCATATCAATGCCGGCCCTGATCGCGAGCCTGGCCGCGTCGCGAGGATTGCGCGCAACACCATGCTGAACCAGATCGGTTACCCCGTTATGGTCGCTGATAACCAGTCCCTTGAAGCCCCACGCTTTACGAAGCAGGTCTTGCATCAACCAGGTATTGGCCGCCGCCGGCACACCATTTATCGAGTTAAGCGCTGCCATGACGGCTCCCGCGCCACCCTCGATCGCCGAACGATAAGGTGGCAGGTAGTCCTGGTACATTCGGGCCAGGCCCATGTCGACGCTGTTGTAGTCGCGCCCTCCCTCGACAGCCCCATACAACGCAAAGTGTTTGGCGCTGGACATGATGCTGTCGGGCGCGTTCAAGCTTTGGCCCTGGTAGGCCTGGACCATCACTCTGGCAATGCGTGAAACCAGATAGGTGTCTTCACCGAAGCCTTCGGACGTACGCCCCCAGCGAGGATCACGGGCGACATCGATCATCGGCGCAAAGGTCATATCGATACCGTCCTCACTGGCTTCTTTCGCCGCCGTTCGACCGCTCAACTCGATGGCGTCCATATCCCAACTGGAAGCCAAGGCCAGGCCGATGGGAAAAATGGTTCGATGACCGTGTATCACGTCCCAACCGAAAAACATCGGTATTTTCAGGCGGCTCTGTTGAGCTGCGTCCTGCATGGGACGGTTTACGTAACGGCTCACAGAGCCATACGTCCCCCCGATGCGCCCGGCAGTAATCTCCTGGCGAATCCTTTCGGGAGTCATGTTTTCATCGATAGCAATCAGCCGCAGTTGGCCGATTTTTTCGTCGAGGGTCATCTGATTGATGAGGTTGGTGACAAAGGCATCTTTGCTTGGCGATGCCATGTCGGCCAGGACGGGCAGAGTTGTAAAGCTGATCAGGGCACATAGCAGACGTAGTCTTTTCATGATTCCCTTCCCCGCATAACGCTGTGGCGCACTGCTTTTGAAACGCCACCTTTCCTGCATTGAAGATCAGAAGGCTGACGTTCAATCATTTGGAGCTTTCAGGAAACCGCCTAGAGACAGCGTAGTCGGTCCAACGCCCCTGCCTGTGCGAAAAAAAGAATCGATCAAAAAATGAGTTTGATCCGAGTGCAAAACAACTGTACAAAAACACAGTACATTTTCGAATCGCCACGCTCGATCCCCGGAGAAAACCATGGCCTCTCTTGCAATGAAAATCACCCTGGAACGCATCGCCCTCTTCCAGTTCACCCCCGCCCACTGCGCCCAGGCACGAGCGATGCTGGGTTGGAGTGTGGAAGACTTGTCCAAGGAATCCGGGGTTTCCGTTGACGCCATCCAGCGATTCGAAGCGGAGCGAAATGTGCTGGATGTCACGCGGCTGGCGTTGGCGTATCGGTTTGAATCGCAAGGCCTGGTGTTCTTCCCGGGGTTTGCACCGGGCCGAGGGATGAATGTGAAAGGGTCGACGCCGGACCCGGTGGGGCGGGCGGATTATGCGATGGTTGAGTGAGGTTTCAGCAGATGCGGGCCAAAGCCGAACACGTTATGAAAATAGGCATGCTCCTCGAAACCGGTCGGCTGAGTAAGGCTGAGGCTGCCCATAGGCTCGGATTGTCTGAGGAGGAACTGAACGAAATACTCCGTGGAGAATGTTGCGATCTGACCGTGGCAAAAATCTCGGAATATACAAACCTGTTACCGGACGAACGCAAATAAAAAAACGGGGCGCTTGCACAGCAAGCGCCCCGGCAGCACAACATCAAGCGTTCTGCACTGTTGCCTGATCGCTTACACCTTCCACCCCCAGCCACCACGCGCCACCACGCTGTGGATACATCACGTTGAACGCCTCGCCCATTTGCGGCGTGGTGATCGATACGTTCCGTTCCCAGGCCAACGCCAAAATACGGTCGAAAGGTTCGTACCAGGCGTGCATCGACAGGTCGAAGGTGCCGTTGTGGATCGGTAGCAACCAGCGCCCTTTAAGGTCGATGTGCGCTTGCAGGGTTTGCTCGGGCTGCATGTGCACGTGAGGCCACTCGACGTTGTAGGCGCCGGTTTCCATGAGCGTCAGGTCGAACGGGCCGTACTGCTCGCCGATGCGTTTGAAGCCGTCGAAGTAGCCGCTGTCGCCACTGAAGAAGATCCGCGTGTCGCCGTCGATCATCACCCACGACGCCCAAAGGGTGCTGTTGCCGTCGAACAGACCGCGACCGGAAAAGTGCTGCGAAGGTGTGGCGACGAATTGAAGGCCATCGACCTCGGTGCCCTGCCACCAATCCAGTTGCCGCACTTTGCTGGCGTCGATGCCCCACTTGATCAGGGTGTCGCCCACACCCAGGGGTGTGAGGAAGAAGCGGGTCTTGTCCGCCAGTTTGAGCACGGCCTGATGATCGAGGTGGTCGTAGTGATCGTGGGACAGGATCACCGCTTCAATCGGCGGCAGATCTTCAAGGCTGATCGGCGGCTGGTGGAAACGCTTGGGGCCGGCCCATTGCACGGGAGAGGCGCGTTCGGCGAAGACCGGGTCGGTGATCCAGAACTTGTCCCGCAGCTTGAGCAGAACCGTGGAATGGCCCAGGCGATAGACGCTGTGGTTGGGCGCGGCGATCAATGCCGCCTGGGTCAGGGTTTGCACCGGAACGGGGGCCGACGGCCGGGTGTCGTGCGGTTTGTTGAAGATGAAGTTCCACAGGATGCGCAAGGTTTTGCGAAAGCCTTCGCGCTGCACCGGCACATGGTTTCGGTACTGCCCTTGAGCCTGTCGGGACGCTTCAGGCGTTGAGGCGTTGTTCGCTGGGGAAGTTGAAGTGGCCATGACTGAATGACTCCAGAAAAACCGCACAATTAACGATTTTCCGCTTGGGACGATAAATGGCCAAGGCACGCACGCATCAGCCGAAGATTCTATTTCTCACCGTGCAGGATTAACACAACATTACACTGCACAGTGTAGTTTCTAGGTTGCATCAAAGCCGATCACAAGTAAACTACCGAGTGTAATTCTCTACTTCTTCCTGCCGAAGCGTACTTATGACAGCTCCACAGCGCCTCACCGACCGAAAACGCGAAGCCATCATCCAGGCGGCGATTGCTGAATTCCGTACCAACGGTTTCGACATCACCAGCATGGACAAGATCGCCGCCACCGCCGGCGTGTCGAAGCGCACGGTGTACAACCACTTCCCGAGCAAGGAAGAGTTGTTCGCCGAAATCCTCAATCAATTATGGACCCGGGTGACAGCCGAACAGGAAACGGCCTACCGCCATGACCTGCCCCTGCGCGATCAGCTGCGCCTGATGTTGCAGGCGAAACTGCAGATGCTGGCCGATGACAATTTTCTCGACCTGGCGCGGGTGGCGATCGCCGCCACCATCCACTCTCCCGAGCGTGCGCAGAACATGGTCGCCCGAATGGGTGAGCGCGAAGAAAGTTTGACGGTGTGGATTCGTGCCGCCCAGGCCGATGGCCGATTGAAACCCGTCGCGCCTGAGTTCGCCGCGCAACAGATTCATGGATTGCTCAAGTCCTTTGCGTTCTGGCCGCAGATTTCCATGGGCCAATCGGGCCTGTCGCCTGAAATGCAGCGCACAGTGGTGGAGTCGGCGCTGGACATGTTCCTGGCGTGTTATGAGTGCTGAATCAAGCTGCAAAAAATGACAATGTCCGCCGCTTTATCGCTGATCGGTCGCTCTGAATAAGAACCCCATAATGTGTTTCTGAATGAGACTGACGCTGGAGCTATAGTGAGCCTCAGTCCCAGCACACCATTCAGAGAGCATCATGAGCACTCCGACCAGCGAAATAGAAACCGAACCCACCGGCCCCATCGATCACCTGCGCTTCCATCGCGCTCACGCTCACCTTGCACCAACTTTCGGAACCGACCGCTTTGCCCTGCGCGCCGAGGCCTTTGCGCGGTTCTTCGGCACGCCGACTTTTCTCGGCGCCCAGACCCTGATTGTGGTGATCTGGATTGGCCTGAACCTGTCCGGCGTAACCCAATTCGATGTGTACCCGTTCATCCTGCTCAACCTGGCGTTCAGCCTGCAAGCGGCTTACGCCGCACCGCTGATTCTGCTGGCCCAGACGCGTCAGGCGGCGCGGGACAAAGCCCAGTCAGAGGCCGATGCGCGCCATCGCGAAGCCTTGGCCATCGCCAACAGTGAACGTCAGGCCCAGGCCGCGCAGAACACTGCGCAACTGAAGGAATTGCTGGAGCAAAACACCCGGCTCACCGAAATCACCAAGACCCTGACCGAGCGCATCGAAAGCCTGACCTCGGAAATGCATCAACACTTCATCGGCAAGGAGCCACCGAAGGTTTGATCCGACTCAAGGCAACTTCAGCGCCCGCCCCAACTCATCGAACAATGTGACCACCGAGCGCAACGCACGACAGTCCGGGCGGGTCAGCAGCCACAGCGCGGTGTCGTAACCGTGCAAGGGCTCGGTCAACGGCTGCAGTCCGTCACCGATAAGAAAGTCCGGCAACGCCGCGACGCCCAACCCGGCCCGCACCAACTCGGTCACCGACAACATGCTGTTGCAGCGATAACCGGGTGTCACGCCGGGCAACTGCTGACGCCGCCACGCAACGGTGGGGTGATCGGGCAGGAAGTCGTCCGGGGCGATCCAGGTCAATGAGGCCAGGTCGTGGGAATCGACCGATTGCAGATAGGCCGCGCTGGCACAGACCCGGTAGGAAATATCCGCCAGACGTCGGCCAACCAGATGCTCGGGCGGTGTGCGGGTCAGCCGCAAGGCGATGTCGGCGTCGCGGCGGCTGAGGTTGGCGAAGTCGTTGGAGGTGCAGAGTTCAATGGTCAGCGCCGGGTAAGACGGCATGAACCGCGCCAGCGCCGGCAACAGCAAACTTTGCAGGACCGAATCAGTGCAAGTCAGGCGCACCGTGCCGCTGATGATTTCACCGCCCTGCTCCACACCAATGCGCGCCGCCTCCAGTGCTTGTTCGGCGCGTTCAGCCTGCTCGGCCAGGGTCTGAGCCAACGTGGTAGGCAGGTAACCGGTGCGGCTCTTTTCGAACAGTTGCTGGCCCAGCGCGGCTTCCAGGCGGCGGACCGCGCGAAACACTGTCGAGACGTCGACCTTCAACAACGCCGAGGCCCGGGCCAGAGAGCCGCCGCGCACCAGTGCGAGGATCAGGGACAGGTCGGGGTAGTCCAGCCGATAGTGCGTCGATGCATTGATCACTTGGGATAACGCCAATATTGATTGCGTGAACGCCAATCTATAGTCGGTGCCAGAAATCAACAAGCGTCGAGATCACTCATGGAAACCAACGCCCTTCGCATCGCCCTGATCGGCGACTACGACCCACAGGTCACCGCCCACCAAGCCATCCCCGTCGCCCTCGGCATGGCCGCCGAACACACAGGCAAGCACCTACAGTTTCAATGGCTGGCCACCGACCGCATCACCGCCGATACGCCACTGGATGACTTCGATGGTTTCTGGTGTGTGCCCGCCACCCCTTATCGCGACATGGATGGCGCATTACGGGCGATCCGCTTTGCCCGGGAACAGCAGCGACCGTTCCTCGGCACGTGCGGCGGTTTTCAGCACGCGGTACTGGAATTCGCCCGTAACGTTTTGGGCTGGGAAGATGCTGAACACGGCGAGACTTCGCCCGATGCAACGCGGGCGTTACTCACGCCGCTGACCTGTGCGCTGGTGGAAGCCGTCGACAGTATTCACTTGGTTGAAGGCTCGTTGATCGCCAAGGCGTACGAAAATGCTGAGATACATGAAGGCTATCGCTGCCGTTACGGTGTGAATCCCGAGTTTGAACGGCAGCTACTGACACAACAGTTACATGCGGTTGGCTACGATTTGGCGGGGGATCTGCGGGCGGTGGAATTAAAGGACCATCCGTTCTTTGTCGCCACGCTGTTCCAGCCGGAACGCGCTGCGCTCAAAGGCCTGCTGCCACCGTTGGTCAAGGCATTGATCGAGGCCTGTGCGAGGCAAAAATCATGATCGCCCAGACACCTGCAGCACCTTATTACGCAGTGATTTTTACCTCGCTGCGCACCGAAGGTGATCACGGTTATGAACAGGCCGCCGAACGCATGGTGGAACTGGCCCGTGAGCAACCCGGCTTCCTGGGTGTGGAATCGGCCCGGGGCGCGGATGGGCTCGGGATTACGGTGTCCTACTGGGCCAGCGAAGCGGCGATCCTGGCCTGGAAGCATCATCCCGAGCACAGCGCGATTCGTGAGCGCGGGCGATCGACCTGGTATTCGGCGTGTCATACGCGGGTGTGCAAGGTTGAGCGGGCCTATGCGTTCAATCAGTAAATACCGCGCACCAGACTCCTCATCGCCGTAATCTGCGGCACGTCCTGTCGATTCATATACACCCGCAACGGCTCGGTGATGTTGATCCGGTCGTCGATGTTCTGGTCCAGCAGCAACTGAATCAGTTCGCGCTTGAGTGTCATGGTCTGCTCGGGGCCGGGTGCCCAGACGAATTCGCTGGCGGGGATGATGCCGTCGTCAGCCACGTCCATACCGAAGGCGTCTTCACTGAAGCGCACGATGTACTGGCCGGTCTTGCGATTGAGGCCGACGAAGCCTTTGAGTTGGTCGGCGGCCTGGCAAATGAGCTGGGAAGTGATGCGCATGGTAAACCTCACAAAAGGTCGCTAAGGACCGGTGATCGATGGTTTACACGCAGGGCAAGTGAACGGGGTTTCCCTCTGCCGGGGAAACGCCTCGGCCAAGATTACTGCAAAGAACCGCACAAAAGCGCTGAAAAAAACTCCTTTAAACACGTTTATGTCGGTATGGCGATAGCGCAAGCAGCGCTCAGTTGTTAAAAGATACGTCTTTGAAAACCTACCGCAAAAGGACTTCGACCATGCCTGTCACCTTCACCAAGAGCGCCCTGCTGCTGAGCCTGATGCTCGGCCTCGGCCAGGCACAGGCCGCCAGCGAGCCAAGCCCCAGCGCACTGGCGACTCGCCTGGGCATTCCACATCCGGCGGTGATCGCCCACCGTGGCGCCTCTTTCGATGCACCGGAATCTACCGCTGCGGCCTACAAACTGGCTCGCGACCTGGGTGCCGACTACCTGGAAATGGACCTGCAACGCAGCAAGGATGGCGTGCTGTTCGCCCTGCACGACAACAACCTGCAACGCACCACCGACGTCGCAACCAAATTCCCTGAGCGCAAGGACAGCCCGGCCAACGAATTCACCATCGCCGAACTCAAAACCCTGGATGCCGGCAGCTGGTTCAACACGGCGTACCCGGATCGCGCGCGTCCGGGCTACGCGGGCCTGAAGATCCTGACCCTGGACGAAATCATCGACATCGCCCAAGGCAATCCGCTGCACAAGCCTGGCCTGTACATCGAAACCAAAGAACCGAAGCAGTTTCCCGGCATCGAGCGCGATCTCAAGGATAAATTGCAGGACCGTGGCTGGCTGAGCCCGACGGGTTCCAAACTGGCAAAAAGTAATCTGGCGGTCGGCCAGGGCAAAGGCAAAGTCGTACTGCAAACCTTCGAGAAGAGCAGCCTCGAACTGCTCGAGAAGGAAATGCCGCAAGTGCCGAAAATCCTGCTGCTGTGGGTGGGCGAAGGCAGCATCGAGCCGCAATCCAAAGTGACGTTCGCCGAGTCCGGTGACAAGGATAAAGCGACTTACTACGCCAAACAGGAACCGAAGGACAAAGCCGAATTCCAGCAATGGGTCGAGTACGCCAAGGCCCAGGGCGCTATCGGCACCGGGCCTTCTGCCGCGCTGACCAAGGGTGGCGATCAGAGCTATTCGGACCTGGTGAAACCGTGGATGAACCAGTACACCCACGATCAGGGCCTGCTGGTGCACGTCTACACCATCGACGATGCCGTGGATTATCAGAAAGTGACGGATGCCGGTGTCGACGGCATCTTCACCAATCGCGCCAGCGAACTGCTGAAGTTCTATAAGCGCCCGGCGGCGGCGAGTGTTGCGCAGTTGTTGCAGAACAACGGGTACTGATTCAAGACCGTGGCGCCTGTTTCGCGGGCGCCACAGGTAATTAAGGGTGAATTAAGTTGCGCTGTTTAACCTGATCCCACTTAAACAGCTCCTCCAAGGAAAGAACTTGATGAAAACCTTAACTGCCCTGTTCACCGCTGCGGCCCTGACCCTCACCGCTGGCCTGGCCCAGGCTGACGTTCGCGTCGACCAGATCCCCGAGTTGGTCAAAAGCGGCAAGATCAAACCACTGGAAGAAATGAACCAGGCCGCGCTGAAGTTGCATCCTGGCGCCACGATTACCGATACCGACCTGGATAACCACTTCAACGGTTACGAATATGAAGTTGAACTGCGCCTGGCTGACAACACCGAATGGGACGTGGACTTCGATGCCGCCACTGGCAAGGTCCTGAGCAACAAGCAAGACAAGTGATTCAACTGCAAAAAGCCGCACGATCTTCGGGTCGTGCGGCTTTTTGCATTCGGCGTCAGGCCAGCCTCCGAAGTCACGAACGAAGTCGCACCAGCCCGCATAAGCCCGCTAGAATCCTCAGAGCCATTCGGCATGTTGAAGCAGAGAACCAGGGATATGGGGCAAACAGCGACGGCAGATATCGCCACGATCAGCCGGATCAGTGCGGTGCCGGCGATTCTTCAGGTGATCAGTGAATTGACCGGCCTGCGGTTCGCCGCGGTGGCCCGCGTCATCGAAAACACCTGGACCACCTGTGCGGTGCTCGATCAACTGGATTTCGGTGTGCAGGTGGGCGATGAACTGGAACTGATCTCCACGCTGAGCGGCGAGATTCGCCAAGGCCAGCAGTCAGTGGTGATCGACAAGGCCAGTGAAGACCCGCTCTGCCGCGGTCACCAAACACCTCGCACCTGTCCATTCGAAAGCTATATTGCCGTGCCGATATGTCGCACCGATGGACGTTTTTTCGGCACTCTCTGCGCCCTCGATCCTGATCCTGCGCCGCTCAAGTCCAGCACGATCCAGAGCACCATGGAATCGTTCGCCCGGATGCTGGCGCTGCAGATCGAAGCCGACGAAAACCTGCAACGGACCGAAGCGGCGCCGATCAAGGAACGTAAAACCACCGAACTGCGCGAACAGTTCATCGCCGTGCTCGGTCATGATCTGCGTAACCCCTTGTTCGCCATCAGCGCCGGTGCCGAAATGCTCCTGCGCAAACTCAAAGACCCGGCGAATGAGCAACGGGCGCGGCATATCCTCACCAGCGCCCGGCGTGCGAGCAAACTGGTCGACGATGTGCTGGACTTCGCGCGGGGGTCATTGGGTCGCGGCATCCCGGTGAATATCGAGCCGAGCCCTGATTTGGGGGATGTGCTGCGGCATGTGATTGCCGAGATCCAGAGCATTCACCCCAAGCGCATCATTGAGTCGTCGATTGGCGACCTGAGCGACATTCATTGCGATCGCGAACGGGTCGCGCAGTTGCTGTCCAACCTGCTGGCGAACGCCGTTGTCCACGGAGATCCCGACGGCCCGGTCGAAGTCAGTGCGCAGGTCGAGGAAGGGCACTTCGTGTTGAGCGTGAAAAACCAGGGGCTGATTGCCGAAGATGCGTTGCCGCACCTGTTCCAGCCCTACTCGCGACCGACCGGCGGAACACCGCAGGCCGGCCTCGGGTTGGGGTTGTACATTGCCAATCAGATTGCGCAGGCCCATGGGGGGCAGCTTGATGTGAAGTCGACGCCGTCCCATGGAACGGCGTTCATATTCACGCTGCCTTTGACGCGGTGACGACAGCCTCAATGCCTTAGACCGCGTTAGCGTGACTCACGGACGATTGGCTGTTAAACATCTCGACCTTGGCACGGAAAGAACTTGAGGTGGAGGTCGATCCATCCAGATGCTTGATCTCGTAGCGAGCCTCCGCCGCAACAGGCAACTGACTCAGTGCCTCTTTGTCCAAAGCAATGTGTATGGGAAACGAATCATTTGATCGATATTTGTGATAAGCAACCACCGCGTCGCCAATCTTCACGAAGATTTCTTCGCCTACTGCAAAATCTTCTCGTGCCGGGATGACTACTTTCGGAATCACTGGGTCTGCTTGATCAACGAAAAAAACGGTCACCTGTCCACCGACAACTGTCATAGAGTTCAATGTTTCGGTCATCGCAATGCTCCTTGTGAAAGTACTGGCGCAGGTTCAGTTTGAGTAGGCGCGCCAAGGAATATCTAGCGCCGCGAGAGAAAACCTGTCTACTGTCAGAAATAACAGGTACCGCTGAAATCGGGTGCCTTGGTTGCAAGGACCCGATCAACGGCACACCGACCTTAACAAGGTGTACAGCTGCAATGCTTAGGGATCAGGCCGAAGTGCTGACCACCGAACCCGACGTACTGCCACCCTCATCCTGCAACGCCTGCAACAACGCCGCCGTCACCGTCTGCATCGAAGCCGACGTGGCCGCGATCTGCGACTGAGCCGCCGCGACCTCCGCCGCCTTGGCTTCGGTGCTTTCCTGCTTGGCCTGGGCCGCTTGCAGTTGCTGCTGTTGTTCCTGCAATTGCTTTTGCAGTTCGGCGAGCTGCTTGCGCAGTTCCTTCACCGTATCGGATTCGCTGCTGCTGGAGCTGCTTTCGCTCGACGCGGCTGCACCGCCGGCGGCAACCTTGGTGGTGTCGCTGGATGCTTCGGTAGTGGCCGCGACCGTGGTGTCTTTAGTGCTGTCGCTGATCGAGACCTGGCTTGAAGAGGTCGACAGGGTCTGGTTGATCGAAACGGAGCTGATGCTGACCATGGGAGTTATCCAGTATGCAGTTTGGGTACTTCCGTCATCGTCAGGCGCGGCACGAACTTGAGAGCGACTGTGTACCGACTCGGTAACCGATTCGGTACACAGCCCATTTCACTAGGCGCTCAACCGCGCCGTCACCTCATTCAATTGCCCTGACAGCCCATGCAGGTTGTGGCTAGCCGCTTCGGTGCGCCGCACGTTGTCCAGGTTAGTACTGGCGATGCTGGTGATTTCGGTGAGGTTGCGCGAGATGTCTTCGGCCACAGAGGTCTGCTCCTCGGCGGCGGTGGCGATCTGGCGGTTCATGTCGCGAATGGCTTCCACGGCATGGGTGATCCGCTCGAGCATGGCGCCAGCCTGGGTGACTTGCTCGACGCTTTGCTCACTGCGCGACTGGCCGCTTTCGATGGCCTGGGCCGCATCCACCGCACCGGTTTGCACGGTTTGAATGATCTGGTTGATCTCGATGATCGAGGCTGCAGTGCGCTGGGCCAGGCTGCGCACTTCGTCGGCGACCACCGCAAAACCGCGCCCCGCTTCACCGGCACGGGCCGCTTCGATCGCTGCGTTGAGCGCCAGCAGGTTGGTTTGTTCGGCGATGCCGCGAATCACTTCCAGCACTTTGCCGATGCGCCCGCTGTCTTCTTCCAGACGACGGATGACCGTGGCGGTGTTGGCGATTTCGCCACGCATTTGGGTGATGGTGTGAATGGTGCCCTGCATGACCTTCTCGCCTTGCTGGGCGGACTGATCGGCATCGTCGGCCGCACGTGCCGCTTCGGCGGCGTGGCGCGCGACTTCTTGCGCGGTGGCGGACATTTCGTTCATCGCCGTGGCCACCTGATCGGTGCGGTTGAATTGCTCGTTGGTGCCACTGGCCATGAGGCCGGCAATCGAGTTCAGCTCACCGCTGGCACTGTCCAGATCCGTCGCACTGCGCTGCAAGCGGCTGAAGGTTTCGGCGAGGAAATCGCGCAAGGTGTTAGCGGCCGTGGCCAGGTTGCCCAACTCGTCCTGACGGGTGCTGGCCACGCGTTCAGCGAAGCGCCCTTGGCTGAGTTGCGCCACATAGTCGATCAGCTTGCGGATCGGTTCCACCAGGTTGCGGTTGACCAGCCATAGACTCAACAAGCCAATCAGCAGACCCGACAGCAGCATCACCACGATCCCCAGCAACACGGTGCGGTCGGCGCTGGCGCTGATCAGCTTCGATTGCTCACTGCCCTGTTTACGCAGCTCGCTGACCAGTTCGCTCATCTGCTCGCTGGCGGCACGGTCCATGCCCTTGACCGCGTTGTCGCCGGCCGTTGGGTCGGCACCCGCCGCCACGTAGGCATCACGGCCCTTCTGATAGGCCGCCCCCAGAAGGCGATGCTCTTCACGCAGACGTTCGATACGGGTCTTGAGTTGCGGCTCGATGCCCTTCTGCCCGGCCAGCTCGCCGAGGATGCCCTGCACGTTGCGCTGGCCGTCCTCGAATTGCTTCCAGTATTTGTCCAGGTCTGCGGGTTGCTTGCCGCGCAGCAGAACGTTTTTCCACTCCTGAACCTGCACCTTGAATTGCAGGTTGGCTTCATCGATCAATTGCGAAGTGTGCAACGGGCCTTCAATCAGATTCGCGTAGTTCTGAACACCGTTGGACAGAAAGTGAAAGCTGGCCAAAGCGATCAGCAACATCGCCAACAGGCTGCCGCTCAACAGGGCGAGAATTTGTGCTCTGAGGGACTTTTGCAAAAACATCGAGTGATATCTCATGACGGGGATGAAGCACGACTTACAGGCGTGCAAGGTGTCTGGACATCCCTGTCAGCGACGCTGGTTCACGACCAGAATCGAAGATCGACATCAGCAACATCGGCGCTCCAGCCCCATTCTTTAACGCTTCCGACCACCGGTAGAAGGCGGATTTCCGGCGCCACTGAACTGTCACAAAAGCTTCAAAATACGTTGCGATGATGGGGCTCAAGTGAACCTGAGAAACCCGTGTCAGGCGCCTCCTCGCAGCGAGACCTCATGAACCACAGCATTGACCAGCGCCATCGCGATTCCGACCTGTTCGGCCTGCTTTACGGTTTCAGTTTTCGCCCCGGCGAGCGCGGTCGAGAGATCGATTCGGCCAAGGCACTGTACTGCCTGCAACAACCGGACGACGGTGACGAGTTTCTCTGGCTGCACCTGAACCTGGCCCATGCCGCGTGCGAGCGCTGGATGAAAAGCCACCTGGAATTGCCCGACGAGTTTTTCGAAGCGTTGCATGAAGGGTCCCGTTCGACGCGCATCGAGCATGTCGATTCGGCGTTGCTGGCGGTGGTCAACGACGTGGTGTTCAACCTCAGCAGCATGGTTTCCTCGGATGTCTCGACGCTGTGGGTCTGTGCCCGCAGTCGGCTGATCATCAGCGCGCGCCTGCAACCGCTGCACTCGGTGGACAAGCTGCGCTCTTCGGTGAAGGCCGGTGAATGCTTTCGCTCACCACTGGAGCTGCTGGTGCATTTGCTGCGCGATCAGGGCGAAGTGCTGACGCAGATCGTGCGCAAGACCAGCCTCAGTGTCGATCAGATCGAAGATGAATTGCTGTCCTCGCGCCTGTCCACCAACCGCGCCGAACTGGGCGCCAACCGCCGGGTGCTGGTACGCCTGCAACGGTTGCTGGCGCTGGAGCCGGGCTCGTTGCTACGCCTGCTCAATCGCCCGCCGCAATGGTTGCAGAAGGAGGACGTCAAGGAGCTGCGCAAATCCACCGAGGAGTTTGCGCTGATCATCAACGACCTCACCGCGCTTGGTGAGCGGATCAAGCTGCTGCAGGAAGAAATCGCCGCCAACCTCAACGAACAGAGCAACCGCACGCTGTTCACCCTGACCGTGGTCACGGTGCTGGCGCTGCCGATCAACATCATTGCCGGTTTCTTCGGCATGAACGTCGGCGGGGTGCCGCTTGCCGGTGATCCGGAGGGGTTCTGGATTCTGGTGGCGCTGGTCGCGACGTTTACCCTGATTGCCGGGCGCTGGGCGTTTCGCAAGCGGCGCGATTATTAAGCCGCCCTCGTCGCTCGTTCCCACGCTCCGCGGCATCACAAAAAAACCAAACACTGACCCAGCGCAGCCTCACTGTAATATTTAGCAACGATCATGGCCGATACTCCTTCTCTGCTCAGGATTATCCGGCATGGCTACGCCTTCCTTCACCGCTGCCTCCCAGGCGCCCGCCAGCAGCGCCAGGCCGCAGTTCGATAAAAAACCCGGCCTGCTCACCTTCGTGATGTTCTTTGCGGTGCTGGGCAGCGGGCTGCTGTTCACCGCCTACAGCCTGATGCACGACATGAGCGAGCTCGGCACGGTGGTCACCACCTGGACGCCGTTTCTGCTGTTGGGCGTCGCGCTGTTGATTGCCCTGGGCTTTGAGTTCGTCAACGGTTTTCACGACACCGCCAATGCCGTGGCGACGGTGATTTACACCCACTCCTTGCCGCCGAATTTCGCCGTGGCCTGGTCCGGGTTCTTCAACTTTCTGGGGGTGTTGCTTTCAAGCGGCGCGGTGGCGTTCGGCATCATCGCCCTGTTGCCGGTGGAGCTGATTCTGCAGGTCGGCTCCTCTGCCGGTTTCGCGATGATCTTCGCCCTGTTGATCGCCGCCATCCTGTGGAACCTCGGCACCTGGTGGCTGGGTTTGCCGGCGTCTTCATCGCACACTCTGATCGGTTCGATCATCGGTGTCGGCGTGGCCAATGCCTTGATGCATGGCCGCGACGGCACCAGTGGCGTGGACTGGGCCCAGGCGACCAAGGTCGGTTACGCGTTGCTGCTGTCGCCGCTGATCGGCTTCGCGTTTGCCGCGTTGTTGCTGCTGGCGTTGCGCGCCTTCGTCA
Source organism: Pseudomonas sp. GM18 (assembly GCF_000282195.1). Taxonomy (GTDB): domain Bacteria; phylum Pseudomonadota; class Gammaproteobacteria; order Pseudomonadales; family Pseudomonadaceae; genus Aquipseudomonas. The sequence goes on along the minus strand of NZ_AKJT01000023.1, from coordinate 70,319 downwards.
AAAATCGCGCGCTGTACAAGGCGCCGAAGGGCGATGCCCCGCCACCGTGGTGGATTCGCGGCATGTTGATCCTGACCTGCACCGGCGTATCGTTCGCCCACGGTTCCAACGACGGCCAGAAAGGCATGGGCCTGATCATGCTGATTCTGGTGGGCACGCTGCCGATGGCGTATGCGCTGAACCGCACCATGCCGGCGGATCAGGCCTTGCAGTTCGCCGCGGTGGCCGAAGTCACCCAGCAAGCCCTGATGAGAAACACGCCTCTGCCGATGCCCACCGATCCACGCCCGGTGCTGACCGACTACATGCGCAGCAAGGAAGCCACCCCGCAACTGATCCCCGCCCTCGCCGCGCTGGCGGGCCACATCGGTAACGAAGTGAAGGGTTACGGCTCGCTGTCGAAAGTCCCAGCCGAAGCGATGGGCAACGTGCGCAACGACATGTACCTGACCAGCGAAACCATCCGCCTGATGGACAAAAACAAGGTCGGCAACTTCGACGCCGACACCACCGACAAGCTGCAGTTGTTCAAGCAACAGATCGACAACGCCACGCGGTTTATTCCGCTGTGGGTGAAGATCGCAGTGGCCATCGCCCTGGGGCTGGGCACCATGGTCGGCTGGAAACGCATCGTGGTGACGGTCGGTGAGAAAATCGGCAAGACGCACCTGACCTACGCCCAGGGAGCCTCGGCGGAAACCGTGGCAATGCTGACCATCGGCGCCGCCGACATGTTCGGCTTGCCAGTGTCGACCACCCACGTGTTGTCTTCAGGCGTGGCCGGGACCATGGTCGCCAACGGTGGCGGCTTGCAGATGAAGACCATCCGCAACCTGCTGATGGCCTGGGTGCTGACCTTGCCGGCGGCGATTGTGTTGTCGGGTAGTTTGTATTGGTTGTTCACCCAGCTGTTCTAGAACAGGACAGGATCAAAAGATCGCAGCCTTCGTCTGCGATCTTTGCTTTTACCCTTCCAAAGCCCTGCGCACCAACAGCCGCTCACGCACCACGTCGTAACCCCAGTGGTACACGTAGGTGTACGGCAGGAAAAACAGCAGCACGCCGATGTCCAGCAGGAACGCTTGCCACAGGCTGATCTTCAACCACCAGGCAATCAACGGCACGCCAAACGCGACCAGACCACCTTCGAAAAGCAACGCATGGAGCACGCGGACCCAAGCGTTACGCACAATGGCGAAGCGCTTGAGCAAGCGGTCGAACAGGCCATTGAAGACCACGTTCCAGGCCAGGGCAAGGGCTGCAATCGCCATGGTTGCCACGCCCATTTCCAGCATGGGTTTATCCATGACCCAGGCCAGTAGCGGGGTACAGATCAATATCGCCAACAGTTCGAAACCGATGGCCTGGAGAATTCGTTCAGTGATGGATTTGTTGGCGTTCATTGCCAGACTCCCTGAGTGACTGTGGTTGCCATGATCTGCCATCGCACCGATACTTCATAACCAATAACCATCGATCAAGGCGATAGTTCATGGCTTCCCACGAAGTGTTGCTGGCGTTTGTCCAGGCCGCGACCCAAGGCTCGTTTTCCGCAGCGGCGCGCAAGCTCGGGCGCAGTCAGTCAACCATCAGCGCCGCCGTGGCGAGCCTGGAAATCGACCTGAACCTTGTCCTCTTCGACCGCAGCAGCCGCAAGCCTAGCCTGACCCCAGCCGGGCACGTCATGTTGCAACGGGCCGAGGAGATTCTGGCCGCCACCAGCCGTCTGGAAATGACCGCCAGCCAATTGTCCCAAGGCGTCGAGCCAAAGCTGACCGTGGCGATTTCCGACACTTACCAGTCCGACCGTTTCGAAGCGGCGCTCAGTGCTTTCGAGCAACGTTACCCAGACCTCGAACTTGAATGCCTGATCGCCGAATGCGATGACCTGGTGGCACTGGTGCAACGCGGCCGCGCGCACGTCGCCTTCGCCGAGATGCAGGACAGCTACCCGCCGGACCTGGTCAGTTCGACGGTGGACGAGCGCACGGAAATCGCCTTGTTCGTGTCTCACGCACACCCGTTGGCGACGCAGAGCGCAATTGATCAGGACGTGCTGCAACAGCACCGCGAACTGCGTCTGGCGACGATCGTCAATCCGTATGAAAGCCGCGCGAAGGGGCGCGTCTGGTCAGCGCCGAGCTACTTGATGCTGCTGGAAATGGCCCAGGGCGGGTTCGGCTGGGCACCGTTGCCGCGATGGCTGGTGGGGCGGTTCGGGGCCGGTTCGTTGGTGGAACTGAAGGTGCGCGGCTGGCCGAAACCGGTGTATGTCGATGCGCTGTGGTCACGCCTGCACCCGCCGGGGCCGGCGGGGAGTTGGTTATTGGGCAAGATGCTGGAATGAAGGTCCGCAAGATCACATCATCCCAACTCCCGCAATCGTCCCTCGATAAACCGCCGCTCTGGCACTTGCTGCGTCAATTCCAGCGCCCGCTCATACGCCGCCCGCGCCTCTTCCACTCTTCCCAACTGCCGGCAAAACTCTGCCCGCGCCGAATGCGCCAGGTGGTAATCCTGCAACTCGCCCCGCGCCAGAATCCCTTCGATCAACGTCAGCCCGGCCTGCGGGCCATCGCGCCTGGCCAGCGCCGCCGCGCGGTTAAGTTCGATCACCGGTGACGGCACCGCCCGCAGCAGCACGTCATACAGACCGACAATCTGCGCCCAGTCCGTCTCTGCCGCGGTAGGCGCTTCGGCATGCACCGCCGCAATCGCCGCTTGCAGGCAATAAGGCCCGAAGCGCCGCGTCGTCAGCGCCCGCTCAATCAGGGCGCAGCCTTCGGCCATCAGCTCAGCGTTCCACAACGAGCGATCCTGTTCATCCAGCACAATCAGCTCACCGCTCGCGGAGGTCCGGGCCGGGCGCCGAGACTCATGCAACAGCATCAGCGCCAGCAGCCCCATCACCTCTGGTTCGGGCAACAACTCCATCAACAACCGACCGAGACGAATCGCTTCGCGCGTCAGGTCTTCACGGATCAGTTCACTGCCGATGGACGCCGAATACCCTTCGTTGAACACCAGGTAAATCACCCGCAAAACGCTGTCGAGACGCTCGGGCAATTCCGCCAGGGTGGGCACTTGATAAGGGATTTTCGCGTCACGGATCTTCGCCTTGGCGCGCACGATGCGCTGGGCGATGGTGGCCGGCGCCGAGAGGAAAGCCCGGGCGATTTCTTCCGTGGTCAGGTCGCAGACTTCGCGCAGGGTCAATGGCACTTGAGCGTCCGCCGCCAGTGCCGGGTGACAACAGGTGAAGATCAGGCGCAGGCGATCGTCTTCCACGTCTTCGTCACTCCAGTCGGCCTGCTCCAGCGCCTCCAGTTGAGCGATCAACAACGGCCGGGACGCGTTAAAACGCGCGCGTCGGCGCAACACATCAATGGCCTTGAAACGGCCGGTGGACACCAGCCAAGTGCGCGGATTGTCCGGCACGCCGTCGCGCTGCCAGCGCTCGACCGCGACGAAGAACGCCTCGTGCAGCGCCTCTTCGGCGAGGTCGAAATCGCCGAGCAAGCGGATCAGGGTCGCCAGGATTCGCCGCGACTCGTCGCGGTAAACCTGCTCGACTTGCGCCCGTACCGATTCGCCCGGCATCAGTCCGGCATGCCTGGGGCCATTTTTCGCTGGACGGATTGCACACTCATAAAGGAACTCCTTTTGTGATGGTTATTCAGACATTCAACTGGCGAACGGGCCGCACCTCGACACAGCCGACCCGGGCCGCCGGGATGTTACCGGCGATCTGAAGGGCTTCATTGAGGTCCTTGGCATCGATCAGGTAGAAGCCGGCCAACTGCTCCTTGGTTTCAGCGAACGGGCCGTCGGTGATCGACATTTTGCCGTTGCGCATGCGCACGGTGGTCGCGGTCTGCACCGACTCCAGCGCTTCGGCGGCGATCATCCGGCCGCTGCCCTGGATCGACTCGGCATAGGCCATGCACTCGGCGTCGTTGGGGCTTTCGGGCAGTGAGTGCAATTCGTGCTCGTTGCTGTAGACCAGGCATAAATACTTCATGGGACTCTCCATTTCAGGCGGCTTTGCCGTGACCGAACTGATCAACTATGGCTGTCGATTGGCGCCTTGGCGCTGCTTTCCGATAAACAACCCGACCATCAGGGTTCCAGGTTGAATAGAGCCGCGCCGCTGGTCATGTCGAACGGTGCCGACCAGTGTTCGTGGACGATCTGCCAGAGCCCCGCTTCCTGCCGATAGCACGCGGTGACACGCATCCAGCACGCCTGGGTTTCACCCTTTTCATTGGTGCCGCCACAATGCGCCAGCCAGTGAGCGAAAGCGATCTCCTGCGACGGCACAATGTTGATTTCGTGAAACTCGAAAATGTGTGGGCCAGGGCACATCTCCAGGCATTCCTGCCAATGCGCACGGTAGGCCGCCTTGCCCTTGAATTGCAGGGCTTTGACGGCATCGAAGGAAACGATGTCGTCGGCGTACAGGGCCATGACCTTTTCCATATCCTTGGCGATGACTGCCTGGCGGTAGTTCTCGATCAAGTTATGGATTTGTGTATGAGCGTTCATGAGGGTTCTCCGTGTTTTTTTTGTTGAAGACACCTTTAGTCGTCTGGCGAAAAGCCAAATCGACAACAGAAATAAAAATAATCCATGGAGGCAAACTCGCTAGAATCCGAGGCTCATTTGTGTTGGAAAAAGGACACTCCATTGACTGCCCGACTCGTGCCTTACGAAAGCCTGAACGCCTTGCAACGCCAACAGGTAGAGGCCATCGAAATCCACGCCGAACAAATCAGATTCTCCGGCGACATCCACGGTGCATTGCACACCTTGCTGTCCAAACCGGGCCCAGGCGTCAAAGGCTTTGCCCTGCTGGCCGAAGAGGTTCCGGTGGCCTTCCTGCTGCTCAAGCGCCCGCCGGTGCTGCCGGCCTGGGCCGACGAACACAGCGCCACCCTGCACGCGCTGCAAGTCGATCGTCGTGCTCAGGGCAAAGGTTATGGCAAAGCCTGCCTGCAAGCCCTGCCCGAGGTTGCGCGCCAGGCCTGGCCAGAGATCAGGGGGCTGGAGTTGTCGGTGGATGCCGACAATGAGTCGGCCATCGCGTTGTATGCCAAATATGGTTTTGTCGACAGCGGCGAAGCGTACAAGGGCCGAATCGGTTACGAACGACGGATGGGACTGGTTTTCTGATTCATGGAGGGATGAACGAATGTTGAACTCAATCGAAGCGCTGGAAGCGATCTACGGCCTGCCCCATGAGCGCGCGGTGCGCAAGCAGATCCCGTTTTTGAACGAGGACTATCAGGCGATGGTCCGCGCCTCGCCGCTGGTGATTATCAGCTCGGTCGGCCCCGACGGCATGGACGGTTCACCGCGCGGCGATACGCCAGGTTTTGTGCGGATCATCGATGAGCGCACGCTGGCGATCCCGGATCGCCCCGGCAACAACCGCATCGACACGTTGCGCAATGTCGTGCTCGACTCGCGCGTATCGCTGCTGTTCATCATTCCGGGAATTGGCGAGACGCTGCGGGTCAACGGCACGGCGCAGATCAGCGCCGAACCCGCATTGTTGGAGAGTTTTGCCGTCAATGGCAAACCGGCGCGCACGGTGATGCTGGTGACGGTGGAAGCGGCGTATTTCCATTGTTCGAAAGCGATTGTGCGTTCGGACTTGTGGAACCCCGAGCGCTACCTCGACCGCTCTGCCCTGCCGACCGCCGGTGCCTTTCACAAGCGGCTGAACGATGGGCAGTTCGATGCCGAGACGTATGACCGGGAAGCACCGGCCAGGGTGCGGGACAGCCTCTACTGATAACACCGTTCGATCGTTCCCACGCTCTGCGTGGGAATGCAGCCCGGGACGCTCTGCGTCCCAAGAGCGGACGCGGAGCGTCCATTGAGGCATTCCCACGCAGAGCGTGGGAACGATCAATCAAAGGTCCAGAATCATCTCATGCCACGCCATCCCGCCATGGTCGGACGCCGAAGGCTTGATGTAGGTGAAACCAAACCCGGCATACAGCGCAATGTGCCGCTCTTTGCACATCAGGTGGATGCTGGCCTTGTTCAGTGCGCGCATGCGCTGGATGAATTCACCCATCAAGCGTTTCGCCAGGCCCTGCCCTTGATAATCCGGATGCACCACCACCGACATGATCACCACGTGCGGGCCGGCCGGGTCGTGGCCGATCAGTTCCTTGAACGCCTCGTCCGACATTTCCACCTCAAACGCCGCACCGGAATTGACGAAACCGGCTACAACGCCATCCACTTCAGCGACGATGAAGCCCTCGGGCCAGGTGGCGATACGGGTGGCGATTTTCTCGCGGGTGGCGGCTTCATCGCCTTCATAGGCAATGGTTTCGATGGCGTAGCAGCGGTCCAGGTCAGCGGGAATGACGTGGCGGATGACGGTGTTCATGGCAGCTCGGGATCGGCGGGAGAAAGGCTGGGATCATAAATTAATAAGGTGTTCATATCGATCAGAAAGGCGGACCGCCGATCCGCCCCTCGCCCCGTTCGTTACGCTTTGATCGGCAGCCAGATTTCCAGCACGCCGGTATTGAGTTTGGGGTTGAAATCATCGCTGTAGCGTTCGAATTCCGGGGCATCCGCCGCCTCGTGACCGGACTTCGGCAACCAGGTTTCCCAGATGTACTGAAAGGTCTGCGGCAGCGTATCCAGCGAGCCCTTGTGCTTGAACACCGCGTAATACTGAGGCTGAATCTCGACCCAACGGTATTTCTCGGGCAGGTCGTCGAGCTTGCTGATCTCGACGCCGGCGATGTATTCGAAACCGCCCTTGCCGTCCGGGTTGCAGCAAACGCCGTAGGTCACTTCGCCTATTTGTCCGGGTACGTTGCCGATATGCGGGACGAACTGATCCCATAACTTGGGAATCTGTTTTTTGGCCGTCGCTTGGGTAAATCGTCCGCCAAGCCCCGCTATGAGCATGAAGTGCCCGTGTTCGAAGCGTGGCTCAACCTGATCATCGCGTGTTTGCTCTTCCATGACTCGACTCCTGGGAACGAAAAAAGTGGGTTCGGCTGGGAGTATAGAGGCCAAACCCGATTCGCCCAGTCAGAGCCCGGGAAGCTGCCCGGCGGTGGGCGCACCGATAAACTCGTTGTAACCCGATAGAATCACGTAGACCGCGAAATAGCAGAAGATCGCGGCCGATGCCATGTAGGAATAGCGCAGCAGTTTGTCACCGAGCAACTTGCCGCCATGGCTCGCCGCGAAGCACAGCGTGACGCACCAGAGAATTCCCGCACAGAGAAATCCACCGAGAAACAAAGCCGAACTGAGGGGGCCGCCGCCACCGGAACGGGCAATCAGGGTGCCACCCACCGCGGCGAACCAGAGAATCGCACTGGGCGACGACATGGCGAGGAAAATCCCCCGCAAGAACTCTTTGCGATGAGAGTTGTGGCCAACGTCGGCGGTCTCGGCCAACACGGCACTGTGGTAGATCGCCGAATGAATCATCTTCGCCGCGAAATACAGCAGCAACGCCGACCCGCCGATCCACAACACCCAGCGCACAGTTTCGTACTGCAGTAATACGGTCATGCCGGCCAGTGCCAGCACCGCGTAAATCAGGTCACCGACGCAAGTCCCCAGTCCCAGGGCAAAGCCTTGAAAATAGCCGCGCTGCATCGCCAGCGTGATCATCGCGATATTGGCCACGCCGATGTCCAGGCACAGTGAAAGGCTGAGCAGGAAGCCGCTGGTAAATTCCATCAACCCGTTTCCTTCGGAAAAAATTGTTTACGTAGAGGCTGGACAGTTTGCCACACCTGCCCTTACATTCCGCCACAGGCCACCGCAGTGGCCAGCGTCGCTCGGACGGTTCCGGGCGCTTACGTTATTCGAGGCAACAATGGCCGAACAAGGTTCGCCGCGCCGCTTTGCGCGCATAGATCGACTCCCCCCTTACGTTTTCAACATCACTGCCGAGCTGAAGATGGCCGCCCGTCGTCGTGGCGAAGACATCATCGACTTGAGCATGGGCAACCCCGACGGCGCCACGCCGCCGCACATTGTCGAAAAACTGGTCACCGTCGCCCAGCGCGAAGACACCCACGGCTACTCCACCTCCAAAGGGATTCCGCGCCTGCGCCGGGCGATTTCCAATTGGTACAAGGATCGCTACCAGGTTGATATCGACCCGGAAAACGAAGCCATCGTCACCATCGGTTCCAAGGAAGGCCTGGCGCATTTGATGCTGGCCACCCTCGACCAGGGCGACACCGTGCTGGTGCCGAACCCGAGCTACCCGATTCACATCTACGGTGCCGTGATTGCCGGCGCCCAGGTGCGGTCGGTGCCGCTTATCCCTGGCGTGGATTTCTTCGCCGAACTGGAACGGGCGATTCGCGGTTCGATCCCGAAACCGAAAATGATGATCCTCGGCTTCCCGTCCAACCCCACTGCCCAGTGCGTGGAGCTGGACTTCTTCGAGCGGGTGATCGCCCTCGCCAAACAGTACGACGTTCTGGTGGTGCACGACCTGGCCTACGCCGACATCGTCTACGACGGCTGGAAAGCCCCGTCGATCATGCAGGTGCCCGGCGCCAAGGACATCGCGGTGGAGTTTTTTACCCTGTCCAAGAGCTACAACATGGCGGGCTGGCGCATCGGTTTCATGGTCGGCAACCCGGAACTGGTCAACGCCCTGGCACGGATCAAGAGCTACCACGACTACGGCACCTTCACCCCGCTGCAGGTCGCGGCGATTGCCGCTCTGGAAGGCGATCAACAATGCGTGCGCGACATTGCCGAGCAATACCGCCAGCGCCGTAATGTGTTGGTCAAAGGCCTGCATGAACTGGGCTGGATGGTCGAAAACCCGAAAGCGTCGATGTACGTCTGGGCCAAGATTCCCGAGGCGTATGCGCACCTGGGCTCGCTGGAATTCGCCAAGAAACTGCTGGCCGAGGCCAAGGTCTGCGTCTCGCCGGGCGTCGGGTTTGGTGAGTACGGGGACGATCATGTGCGCTTCGCGCTGATCGAAAACCAGGACCGGATTCGTCAGGCCGTACGCGGGATTCGCGGGATGTTCCGGGCGGATGGGTTGGTCACCAAATAACCCCCGTACCCCCACAAAAAAACCGCATCGCTGCGGTTTTTTTGTGCCTGATCGTTCCCACGCTCTGCGTGGGAATGCCGCCATGGACGCTCCGCGTCCACTGTGACGCAGAGCGTCACGGGATGTATTCCCACGCAGAGCGTGGGAACGATCAGTATCTGTAGGAGCGAGCGGTGCGGCGATCCGACTTGCCCGCGAAGCTTTTAAACGAACAACGACAGCAGCAGGATAAAGCCCAGGCCTACCACGGACAGGATGGTTTCCATCGCAGTCCAGGTTTTGAAGGTTTCTGCCACGGTCATGTTGAAGTACTGCTTCACCAGCCAGAAACCGGCGTCATTGACGTGGGACAGGATCAACGACCCAGCACCGGTGGCCAGCACCAGCAGCTCACGGTTCACACCCGGAATCATCCCCACCACCGGCACCACGATGCCTGCGCCAGTGATGGTCGCCACGGTTGCCGAACCGGTGGCGATACGAATCACCGCTGCCACCAGCCAAGCCAGCAGGATCGGCGAGATCTGAGCCGCCACCGCCATATGACCGATCACATCACCTACACCGCTGGTAACCAGCATCTGCTTGAAGCCGCCACCGGCACCGATGATCAGGATGATCGCGGCGGTCGGCGCAAGGCTTACGTCCAGCCATTTGAGCATCTGTTGCGAACCGATGCCCTGCTTGTAGCCGAAGGTGTACAGCGACAGCAGCAATGCCAGCAGCAGCGCCGAGATCGGGTGACCGATCAGGTCCATGAAGGTGCGGAAGAAGTTGCCGTCCGGTAGCACCACATCGGCAAAGGTCTTGAGCAGCATCAGGAACACAGGCGACAGCACGGTGACCAAGGTAATGCCGAAGCTCGGCAGATCGGCGGAATCCTCCTTACGCGCCAGTTGGTCCACCAGTTCCTGATTCGGATGACCGGGAATGTGCTTGGCAATGAACGTACCGAAGATCGGACCGGCAATGATGGCGGTCGGCAGCGCAACGATCAGGCCATAGAGAATGGTTTTACCGATGTCGGCGCCAAACACGCCAATGGCCAGCAACGGACCCGGGTGTGGTGGAACCAGACCGTGCACGGCGGACAGACCGGCCAGCAGCGGGATACCGATCTTGATGATCGACACGCCGGTACGACGGGCGACGATGAACACCAGCGGGATCAGCAGCACGAAACCGATTTCGAAGAACAGCGGGATGCCGACCAGGAAGGCCGCGAACATCATGGCCCACTGCACCTTGTCCTTGCCGAAGGCTCGAATCAGCGTCTGGGCAATCTGATCCGCCCCGCCCGACTCGGCCATCATTTTGCCGAGCATGGTGCCCAGCGCCAGAATGATCCCGACGAAACCGAGAACGCCGCCGAAACCATCCTGGAATGCCTTGATGATGGTGCCGATCGGCATACCGGAGGTCAGCCCGAGGAAGGCTGCGGCGATGATCAATGCAATGAACGGGTGAAACTTGAATTTGGTGATCAGGACAATCAAGCCGATCACTGTGACCACTGCATCGAGCAGCAGAAACGTCTCGTGGGACATGCCAAACATGGGGGGTGTCTCCTGTTTGTTGTTGTTATGAAAGCGATTAATCAGAAGCCGTCAGGACAGCGCTATCTCTTGGAGCAAAACTCAACTGGCGAGTTTCAAGCCGTGATCGAGCCACCAGCGGTGGGCCTGAACGGCCAATTCGTCAACGCTGTGGCTCGAAGCGTCCAGAGCCAGGGTCAGGGGCTCACCAACGGGCGATTCAAGGGTGGCGAACTGGCTGTCGATCAGGGTCGACGGCATGAAGTGGCCCGGCCGATGGGAGACACGATCGGCGGCGACTTCAGGGGTCAGCTCAAGAAACACAAAGCCCAGGCCCGGCAAGGCACTGCGCAAGCGTTCGCGGTAACTGTGTTTGAGGGCCGAACAGGTCAGCACCGGGCGTTCGCCCTTCGCGTCGACGCGGCGCAGTTCATCGCACAGGCTGTCGAGCCAGCCGGCACGGTCTTCGTCGTTCAGGGGGATACCCGCGCTCATCTTTTCGATATTGGCGGCAGGGTGGAAAGTGTCGCCTTCAATGGCGGTCGCGCCGCTGAGCTGGCACAGGGCCTGGCTGACGCACGTCTTGCCGCAACCGGCAACGCCCATGATGACCAGGGCGGTGATGGGATGATTCATGTAACACCTCAGCGCGCAGACAGCGCTACCTTTGCCAGGTAAAACTCTAGTGCAAAAGCAGATGTTGCCGACGCCTTCTTGTCATTTTTGTGGGTTGCAGCATGTTCGTTCTCGATGCCGAAAAGCGAGGATCAGGCAAACCCCGCTCACGCATTTGCAGCTGCATCGAGACAGCGCTACCTTAGTGCCTTGAATTTTGTTTGGCAAGCCGTCCGATGAATACCCCTAAAAACGATAAAAATACACGCACCACTGGCCGTCCTACCCTCAACGAAGTCGCGCGTCTGGCGGGTGTCAGCCCGATTACCGCCTCCCGCGCCCTGCGTGGCGTCAGCACGGTGGCCACCGAACTGGTGGAAAAAGTCCAGAAGGCCGCCCTCGAGTTGAACTACGTGGTCAACCCCGCCGCCCGCGCGCTGGCCTCGGCCCAGAGCCATTCCGTCGTGGTGTTGGTGCCGTCGTTGTCCAACCTGCTGTTCATCGAAACGCTGGAAGCCATTCATCAGGTTTTGCGACCAAAGGGCTTCGAAGTGCTGATCGGTAACTTCCATTACTCGCGCGACGAAGAAGAAAACCTGCTGCGCAACTACATGGCTTATCAGCCTCGCGGCTTGCTGCTGACCGGTTTCGACCGCACTGAAAGTTCGCGACGGATGATCGAGGGCAGCAACATTCCTTGCGTGTACATGATGGAGCTGGACAGCGCGGCCGGGGTCAATTGCGTCGGCTTCTCGCAACTGGCCGCCGGCGAAACGGCGGCCGAGCACTTGCTGTCACGCGGTCGCAAGCGCCTGGCCTACATTGGCGCGCAACTGGATCAGCGCACGCTGCTGCGGGGCGAAGGTTTCCGCCGCGCGCTGCAAAAGGCCGGTTTGTATGATCCGGCCCTGGAAGTGCTGACCCCACGCCCCTCCTCCGTCGGGTTGGGCGGCGAGTTGTTCCTGCAACTGATGGCCAATCATCCGCAGGTCGATGCGATCTTCTTCGGCAACGACGACCTGGCCCACGGCGCCCTGCTCGAAGCCTTGCGCTGTGGGATCAAGATCCCCGAACAAGTGGCGATCCTCGGTTTCAACGACTTGCCCATGTCCGAACACATGATCCCGCGCCTGAGCAGCATCAGCACCCCGCGCGAAGCCATCGGCCGGCGTTCGGCGGAGTTGATGCTGACCTTGATGGCCGGCAATTCGGTGGCCAAACCGGTGCAAGACATGGGGTTTGAATTGAAGGTGCGCGAGAGTACCTGATACGCAATCTTCCCTTTGCTCGTGCTAGATTCCCGGCACCTGTAACAGCAAACGGAGAAGCTCAATGGGACATGCGCTGAAGATTTTGGGTAGGGCCTCGTCAATCAACGTCAGAAAAGTCCTGTGGACTTGCGACGAACTGGGTGTTTCCTACGAACGGGAAGACTGGGGCAGCGGTTTTGCCTCGACCCAGAGTCCGGAATTTCTCCAGCTCAACCCCAATGCACAGGTGCCGGTGCTCCTCGACGAAGCCGGCGTGCTGTGGGAATCCAATACCATCTGCCGCTATCTGGCCGGCAAATACCAAAACACCGACCTGTTGCCCAGCGAGCCGGCGGCGCGCGCTCGCGTGGAGCAGTGGATGGATTGGCAAGCCACCGAACTCAATCCGTCCTGGGGCTACGCTTTTTTTGCGCTGGTCAGGCAATTGCCGAACTTTCAGGACTCACAGCGGATTGCTGATGGCGTTCGCGGCTGGAACGCGAAAATGGGCATCCTCGAACAGCAACTCGCGACAACCGATGCGTATGTTGCCGGACCACGGTTCACACTGGCCGATATTCTCATCGGGCTATCGGTCAACCGCTGGCGGATGACACCGATGGAGCGCCCGGATTACCCCGCCGTCGAAGCCTATTGCCAACGACTGGCGCTGCGGCCGGGGTTCATGGAACACGCCTGCAACGGCGTGCCATAACGCCAAACCCGCTCCCTCTGCCCTTCCATAAAAAGAGAACCCCATGAACGGACTCAACGTACTGCTGACCGGCGCCTGCGGCAGAATCGGCAAAACCTTTTTTGAAGCTTCGCGGGACCGCTACACCTTCGTGCTGACGGATCGCATCGAGCCCGACTTCAATGTCGAAGCACCGCATCGCTTTGTACGCTTGGACCTGTCCGACCTCACCGCCATAAGCGAAGTGCTGAAAGGCATCGACGTCATTGTGCATCTGGCCGGCATCCCTCACGCCACCGCCTCTTTCGATGAGTTACTGCCCAACAATATTCTGGCCACCACTTACCTGTTCGAAGCCGCCGTGGCTGCGGGTTGTAAACGATTGGTGTTCGCCAGCAGCGCGCAGACCATCGAGGGCTATCCGGTGGACCGGCAGATCACACCGGGCATGCAGGTGATGCCGGCCAATCTGTATGGCGTCAGTAAGTGTTATGGCGAAGCCTTGTGTGCGTTCTACGCTGCCAAACACAACCTCTCGAGCATTGCCATACGCATCGGCGCTTTCGAGTTTGCGGACCGTCACGAATTGACCAACGCTCGCGACCTGAGTGCATGGCTCAGCCCTCGTGATGCAGTGCAGTTGCTGCAACTCTCGGTGGAGGTCAAAGGTGTGCAACACCTGATCGCCCACGGTATTTCCAATAACCGTTTCAAACGCCTGGACCTCAGTGAAACTATCCGGGTGTTGGGTTATAGGCCGGTGGACGATGCATTTCAGGAGTTCGACATTCCCATTGGGTTTCCTTGACGGTGCGTCTCCAGAATCCGGGCAACGTGGTTCTTGCGCTGTAGCCTGAGGTCGGTCGACCTCTGCCGCTCGGCGGCAAGGGTTGATCGCCCTCCTTTTCAGTTCCCGGACGAATCAGCCGATAACTAATGTTCTGCGAGCATCCTCAACAGCGCCCGCACCGCCGCCGAAGGTTCTTTGTTGGGCGCGACCACCAACGCAAACTCGCGATCGATGCGCGGCATTACGGGTACTACGCGCAGGCCTTGGCGATTAGTCGGCAGGGTCATTTCCGGTACCAGGGTCACACCGATATTTTCCCGCACCAGGGTGAACGCACTGCTCCACTCTCGCACCTCGGCGCGCACATCCAACAGTTGCAGCCCGGCATCGGCGGCCAGGCTGCGAGCATTGGTCGAACACCCGCCCGTGGCCAGCACAAAGGGTTGCTCCGCCAGTTCCGCCAGTGAGACGCCCTCTTCATTCGAGCGACGCGCCAAAGGATGGCCACCGGGCAGAACCGCCACCCAGGCATCACGCCCCAAACGCCCGGCATTGCGCGCGGGGGCCGGGTTCAACGCCACGCCGACATCCACCAGCCCGTCACTGAGCAACGTTTCCACTTCATCGTCGCTAACTTCCAGCGCCACCACTTGAATGCCGGGATACAGCCGATTGAACTGGCGCAGCAGCGGCGGCAGAAAGGTCGCCAGCACCAACGGAAAACTGGCCAGGCGAATCGTCCCGCGCTGGATGCCTTTAGCGGCGTCGACGGTGCTGCGAATGTTTTCCAGGGCACCGAGCATAGTTCGCGCCTGTTCGATCACCGGCAAGCCGATGGCGGTCGGCAAGGTCTGGCGATTTTCCCGGCTGAACAGCTGAACGCCCAAGGTTTCTTCGATCAAGGCCAGCGCCTGGCTGGCACCGGACTGGGTCATTCCGACCCGCTCAGCGGCGCGGGTAATGTTGCCGGTATCGGCCACCGCCACCACCATTCGCCAATGCATCAGGTTCATCATGGCAGTAGCTTTCCTAATGGCAGTTTTCTGAAAGATTAATTTTACCGAGAGTGCCGCGCACTATGACACTGGCGCAAATCCGCAACCAGAGCCCTGCCCATGAAGTTGTATTACGCCCCGCAAGCCTGCTCATTGACGCCGCACATTGTGCTGCGCGAACTGGAGCTGCCGTTCGAGTTGGTCCGCGTCGACAACAGCAGCAAGAAAACCGTCACCGGCGATGACTTCCTCGCCATTAACCCCAAAGGCTATGTCGCGGCATTGCAGCTGGATAACGGCGATGTGCTGACCGAAGGCCCGGCGATCCTGCAGTACCTGGCGGATCTGCACCCGCAGGCAAACCTGGCACCGGCGAGCGGAACGTTCGAGCGGGTGCGGTTACAGGAATGGCTGAACTTCGTTTCGACCGAGATTCATGGCGGGCTGGGTTGGCTGTTCAATCCGCAGTTTCCGGACGAGGTGAAGGCGCTCATCAAAGAGAAACTGTTCAAGCGCTTTGCCGTGCTGAGCCGGACGCTGGAGCGGCAGGATTACTTGATTGCCGGCGGGTTCAGTGTTGCCGATGCGTATTTGTTTACGGTGTTGCGTTGGGCTCGGCTGTTTGCGATTGATCTGGATGATTGGCCAGCGTTGGCGCGGTTCCAAACGCGGATTGATCAGCGGCCAAGCGTGAAAGCGGCATTGGCGGCGGAGTTGGTGTAAGGCGTTAGATCGCTTCGCGGGCAGGCTTGCCCGCGAAGGCAATTTATCAGTCGCGACTGAACTACAAACTCGAAACTACAAACTCGAACTTAGCTTCGTGGCCACCTCCCCCGGCACCCACCCCTTCCACACCTGCGGCTGATCGCGCAAAAACGCTTCGGCGACCTGACGCGGCGGCTGGCGTTTTTCGCTCATTTGCGCAAGCGTCTGGTTCAGCAGATCGATCGGCAAATCGACTTTTTCGAAGAACGCCACCAGGTCCGGGTACTGCGCCTTGAATGGTGCCGACACCCCGATGGCCAGGCTGGCCGGCATCGAACGCGTGCCCTTGGGGTTCGGGTTGTTGGCATCGGCCAGGGTTTTCCAGGCTTGTGCGTCGAACGGTGGCTCTTCGAGTTTCACCAGTTTGAAGCGGCCCAACAATGGCGTCGGCGACCAGTAGTAAAACAGCACCGGTTTGCCACGGCGGATCGATGAAGCGACCTCGGCATCCAGCGCCGCGCCGGAACCGGTGCGGAAGTTGACGTAGCTGGCGGTCAAGTCATAGGCCTTGAGTTTCTGGCTGTTGACGATTTCCGACGTCCAGCCGGTCGGGCTGTTGAGGAAACGTCCGCGGCTTGGGTCTTCCGGGTCGCGGAATACGTCCTTGTAGCGGGCCAGGTCGGCGACGGATTTCAGCTCCGGCGCCAAGGGTTTAATGCCGCGTTCCGGGTCGCCCTTGATCACGTATTCCGGCACCCACCAGCCTTCGGTGGCGCCTTTGACGGTGTCGCCCAAACCAAACACTTTGCCCTCCGATGCCGCCTTGACCCAGGCCGGACTGCGCCCGGCCCACTCTTCGCCGATCACCTGGATGTCGTTCTTGGCCAACGCGGCTTCGAGGCTGACGGTGCTGCCGGGCAAAGTGTCGGTCGGGTAGCCGTAACCTTTCTCGACGATCAACCGCAGGATCTCGGTAATCAGGCTGCCGCTTTCCCAGGTAATGTCGCCGAAATGGATGGGTGTGTTTTTTTCTGCGGCGGGAACATGGCCTGCCACAAGGCTCAGGGCCAGCAGCGAACTGCCGAGCAGGGTTTTGATCGATCTCATGCGGACCTCTGGGTCTGGGGTGTTCGGTTCAAGGACGTTCGGTTCAGGGGGTCGTTGGCGCAGTGCAGCGCGCACAGTGCCTGGGAGCGGGTCATGTAAACGCTGACCGAGCGCTGGGAAATGCCCAGTTCGGCGGCGATTTGTGGGTAGGTCAGGCCATCGATTCGCGACAACAGAAACGTTGCCCTGACCTTGCCCGGCAGGCGGTCTAGGGTTCTATCCAGGCGCTTCAGAGTCTGGAAGAACTGCGCCAGGTCTTCAGGCGATGGCCCGCCGACCGGGTCGACCGGCTGTAACTGGTCGAGGTGTTGGCGTTCCAGATCCCGGCGGCGCCACAGCTGATAAATCAACCGCTGGGCGATGGTGGTGAGCAAGGCGCGGGGTTCGCGAATCGGCGTCAGGCCTGGCGACTCGAGCAGTTGCACGAAGGTTTCGGCGGCAATGTCTTCGACACTGGGACTGGCTCCCAGATGTCGGCGCAGACGTGCGCACAACCAGGTGTAGTGGGCGCGGAACAATCCGCCCACGTCGTTGCGATGGGAAACGTCGGCGCCGGACATAGGGGCTCCTAGGGTTAGGGGTCGCTGAATGTCCGGTGATCCGGTGGCGCGATCCTAGCAAGGAGCCTTATTCATTAATAATACTTAAAAAGAATTTTTATATTCCATAAGTGAATTATGTTTTCCGAAACTATCGCAACCTCCCATACCCCAGCGCTTCGGCCTCCTGTTGATAATCGAGAATGACTTGATAGTCGCTCTCGCTGGCCGGCAGCACTTCTTGCAGGCCCAATGTCTCGGCGACGTCAGGCAGCTCCTTCAACGTCTGATTCATCACCTGTCGAAGCTGTTCAGCCTGTTTATCAGTGGTGCCGGCCGCCGCGATGTACGGCAACGTCGGACTGAACGCCGTGCGCGCCAACACGCGCAGGCCCGCGACCTCCGCCTGGGCGTGCTGCGCCAGATAGGCGAAGGTCACGCTGTCGATGGCGGCCAGATCTGCCAGCTCGTCACGCAGCCAACGCAAGCTTTCGCGGTGGCTGCCGCTGATGGCGACACTGGCAAAAAACTGCCCGTCGCGGTGCAACGGCGCCAGTTGGTGACGCAACAGGTTCATGCCACTGTTGGAGTCTTCGCCGTTGATCACCCCGCGACTGCCGCGCAAGGCCGACAAGGTCCTGCGAGGATCATCGGCGCGAGTCAGCAACAGGCTGCAATGGTTGCCGCCGCTGCTGTCCGGCAGTTCATAACGAGGGCGACCGATGACCCGGACGCGACCGCGCAAGGCTGTCATCAAGGGGTAGCCGCAGGTTTGGGTCAGCAGCAGATGCGGGGACAGCCAAAGGTCCATCAGCGACACCCCTTCGGCATCGAGGCGGGTGCTGCCGAGCCGTTCGACGATCTGCGACAGCCAACGCTCGTTGGCCTGGCGGATCGGCTCAGGGGCGACGTACATCAGTAATTCAGCGAGGTGTTGTGTCATCGAAAAATTCCCATACAACGAAAATCCCACAGGGGAACTCATTCGCAATCAATGAAACGGATGCCGTGGGCTGTCGATCGCCCTCACCCCGTGCTGACGCACCCACTGGCCATAACCCTGCACCAGAAACCCGCCACTGCGCGTCAGCCATTGCTCGCGACGCGCGCGGTACACCCGTGGCAGGTCGTACCAGGGCAGACCCGGCAAGTCATGGTGCACCAGGTGCAAATTGAGATTCAGAAACAGCCAGCGCCACGGCCATGCCGCTTCATTGAGAACGGTACGTTGCTCCGGTTGCGCGTGGGGACGGTGTTCATAGTAGGAGCGAATCATCGCTATCGACAGCGCCGGCACGCTGATCAGCAACAGGTAATGCCAGACCGGCAACACGCTGTAGCGCGCGATGAACGCCAGCATCAGCAGCGTCAGCGCCCCATGGCTCAGCCACATCAACCAGGCTTGGCGCTCACCCGTTTTCAGCCGTTGCAGCTCCTCTCGTGCCAGCGTCAGCAAGGCCAGTGGCGCACCAAGGACGAAGCGCCCCAGCACGGTTTTGTTCAACCAGTGCAGGCCCTGTTCGAACAACGAACTGCGCTGCCACTGTTCAGCGCTCAGGTAACGGCTTTCCGGGTCGCGACCGGGGATGGTCAGGTCTTCGTCGCGGTGATGCAGCAGGTGGCTGTCGCGGTACAAGGTGTAGGGATACCAGACCGCAAACGGCGCATAACCGAGGACTTTATTCAGCATTGGCCAACGGCTGGGATGGCCGTGCAGCAATTCGTGCTGCACCGACAACCACAGCACCAGCAGTGGAATCAGCAACAACGTGCTCCACCATAGCCCCAACCGGGCACTGCCCAGCACAATGCTGAACCAGCCGGCATACACGCCGATCAGCAGCAGCCAGGTCGGCCACTCGGTGCGAGCGGTGAAACGTTGGCGCAGGGTTTCGATTTCTTCACGGTGGGCAGCGTCGAAGTAATGGGGCATGGCTTTGCTCAGAACGGGAACCAATCCCCCTCTGTGCAACGGCGCCGGGATTTCTTGCAGATTGTTTGGTTATTTCGATAGACGCAAAAAACAGGAGCCCGAGGGCTCGGGCTCCGTGGACGCGGGATCAGTGGCCGAACACATTCACCTTCTTGGCCTTCTTGTCCGCGCGTTTTTCAATCGCGGTTTTCGCCGGTTTTTTCTTCTCGTTCTTTTTTGAATCCATACCTTTGGACATGATGTGTACTCCACTCAGACGGGATGTGAGATCAGGTATACACCTATCCCGCCGCGCGCGTTATTTTATAATCTGCGCTCTGCCCACCGACTGTCCGAACCCATGCCCAACACCCAGTACACCCTGCTCGACGAGCCATTATGGCCGTTGATGAACAAGTTTTACCGCGCCCACCAATCGTCGATGAAAGCGGTGCGCGACGCTCAATTGTGGGTCGCGAAACGTGAAGGGATCATCGCGGCGCTGTGTTTGCGGCCGGTGGCCGGCGGGCATTGGCTGACCGGGCTGTTTGTCGATCCGGGCTGTCGCGAACAAGGGATCGCCGCGACGTTGATCGCTCACGCCGTCAAGCATCTTGAAGAGCCGGTCTGGCTGTTCTGCCATCCGGATTTGCGTGGCTTTTATGAGCGTCGCGGCTTTACCTTCGACCCGCCCCTGCCCTACGCCCTGGCCGAACGGTTGAGCCGTTATGCGCGCAGCAAACCGATGATTGCCATGGGTTTGCAACCAGGTTCGGCATAAAAACAGCGATCTTTGAGCGATTTAATCGTCTGCCGCAGGATCAAGGTCCGGGAACATCACTTCGGTAAACCCGAACTTGCTGAAATCGGTGATGCGCGACGGGTACAGCCGGCCGATCAGGTGGTCGCATTCATGCTGCACCACCCGCGCATGAAATCCCGAGGCAATGCGCATGATCGGCTCGCCCTTGGGATCGAAGCCTTCGTAGCGAATCTGCTGATAACGATCCACCGCGCCGCGCAGGCCCGGCACCGACAGGCAGCCTTCGAAACCCTCTTCCATCAGCGGGCTCAACGGCGTGATCAGCGGGTTGATCAGAATCGTCTGCGGCACTGCTTCGGCGTCCGGATAGCGCTCGCTGTGCTCGAAACCGAAGATCACCAGTTGCAGGTCGACACCGATCTGCGGCGCGGCCAGGCCGACTCCGCCGACGCTTTCCATGGTCTGGAACATGTCGTCGATCAATTGCCACAATTCGGGGCTGTCGAACATTTCTGCCGGCACCGGCGGAGCAATGCGCAGCAGGCGCTCATCGCCCATTTTCAGAATTTCACGGATCATTTTATGGTTTCGTCAGTGGTCGGCTGGATTGAGTGATCTCGTCCCAGTCCCGAAACATGTTGTTTGGGTTCTTCGGACACGCCAGGTTTCTTGCCTTCGGACGACATGTGCTCGATCACCGCGTTCATTTCCGCACCGAGCAACAGCACTGCGGCGGAAATATAGAAGTACAGCAACAACACGATGATCGCGCCGATACTGCCATACATGGCGTTGTAGTTGGCGAAGGTTTTGACGTAAAGACCGAAGCCCAGCGAGGCGACGATCCAGACCACCACAGACAATACCGCCCCCGGGGTGATGAAGCGAAACTCCTGTTTAACGTCGGGCATGACGTAGTAAATCAGCGCCACCGCCATCATCAACAGAATCACGATCACCGGCCAGCGCGCGATGGTCCAGACGGTCACGATGAAATCTTCGAGGCCCACTTGCGAGGCGATCCAGGCCATCACCTGCGGCCCGAGCACCATCAGCGCAGCGGCGGCCAGCAGCATACCGGCGATGCCGATGGTGTAGAAAATCGACAGCGGAAAACGCTTCCAGGCCGGACGGCCTTCGACCACGTCATACGCGGCGTTCATCGCGCTCATCATCAGCCGCACACCGGCGGACGCGGTCCATAGGGCGATCACGATACCCACCGAGAGCAAACCACCCTTGGATTGCTGGAGCTGGTCGATTACCGGGTTCACCTGCTCCAGCGCCTGGGGCGGCAGCACCAGTTCCGATTGCAGGCGCAGCCAGGAGAAGAAGTCCGGCAAGTGCAGGAAGCCGATCAGGGCAATCAGGAACAAAATGAAAGGGAACAGCGAGAACAGCATCTGATAGGCCAGCGCCGAGGCATAGGTCGACATCTCATCGGCGACGAACTCGGTGACCGTGCTCATCATCACGCGATGCAGGGGCAGACCTTTCATGGTCGGGAAAAACATTAGCGTCTCGCCGCAAAAAGGTTGGAGTCAT
Organism: Pseudomonas sp. GM18; assembly: GCF_000282195.1. Lineage (GTDB taxonomy): Bacteria > Pseudomonadota > Gammaproteobacteria > Pseudomonadales > Pseudomonadaceae > Aquipseudomonas. The sequence goes on along the minus strand of NZ_AKJT01000023.1, from coordinate 48,793 downwards.
GGCGACTCAGGGGGGTCGTTTTCTACAACAAAGTAGCCTACTTGGCGACGTTGAAACAATTTCGTAGTTCGACCATTGCGACATTTCATCGTTCTACGCAGATCAGGCTTTATGTTTGCAGGCTTTGCACCGAGAATGCGCAACGTATTCAGGCCATGGCGCTGAAGATCCAATCCCGTAGGAACGTTATGAAACTCGATAAAAAGCAGGCCATTGCCCGCAGAAACCAGGAACTTGGCGGTGCCGTGCTTGGCGTCAACAACTGCCATTTCACCGAATTGAACCGTAACCGCAACATTTTCTGGTTCGATATCCCGGTCGCGCGCCTGGCCATTGGTCAGTACGAATGGATTCACTTGCTGATGCACACCCCGGATACCGACGAACTGCTGCACCTGAAAGTGCCGACGGTATTCCTGCGCGAGAAGCTGGAAGGCCTGGTGGTGCGTAACCAGGGCAAACGCAAGGCCGCCCTGAGCCTGGAACTGAGCGCCGACAAGGACTCATACCTGCAAGACATGCGCCCGGCGGGCACCAACGTCAATTTCGCGCAGTTCCGCCTCTAAGCAGATCGTCCGATGCTGGGACGCAGAGCGTCCCGGGCTGCGTTACCACGCAGAGCGTGGGAACGATCAGAGCAGGCCAAAAACAAAAAGCCCCGCATCTGCGGGGCTTTTGTTTGATCAGGCGCTGACTTTCTTCACGCCCAGCTTCTTCAGCTCTTCGTCGCGCAATTCGCGGCGCAGGATCTTGCCGACGTTGGTGGTCGGCAGCGCATCGCGGAACTCCACGGCTTTGGGCACCTTGTAGCCGGTGACGTTGGCGCGCATGTGCTCCATCACCTGTTCCTTGGTCAGAGTCACGCCCGGTTTGGCAACGATGAAGATCTTGATCGCCTCCCCCGACTTCTCGTCCGGCACGCCGATGGCCGCGCATTGCAGCACGCCCGGAAGGGTCGCCAGCACGTCTTCCAGTTCGTTGGGGTACACGTTGAAACCGGAGACCAGGATCATGTCTTTCTTGCGATCGACAATGCGCATGTAGCCATCGGGCTGAATCAGTGCGATATCACCGGTCTTCAACCAGCCTTCGCTGTCGAGTATTTCATCAGTGGCTTCCTGACGCTGCCAGTAGCCCTTCATGACTTGCGGACCTTTCACACACAGTTCACCGATGCCGCCCAACGGCTGTTCAACGCCGGTATCGTCGATGACTTTGCACCGGGTCGACGGCACCGGGATACCGATGGTGCCGATCTGGATGTTCTGGCTCGGGTTCACCGTAGCCACCGGGCTGGTTTCGGTCATGCCGTAACCTTCACAGATCGGGCAACCGGTGACCGCTTTCCAGCGTTCAGCCGCGGCCAGTTGCAAGGCCATGCCGCCGGACAGGGTGATTTTCAGGTTCGAGAAATCCAGCTTGCGGAACGCTTCGTTGTTGCACAACGCGACGAACAGCGTGTTCAGGCCGACGAAACCGCTGAACTTCCACTTCGACAGTTCCTTGACCATCGCCGGCAAGTCGCGCGGGTTGCTGATCAGGATGTTGTGGTTGCCGATCAGCATCATCGCCATGCAATGAAAGGTGAAGGCATAGATGTGGTACAGCGGCAGCGGCGTGATCAGGATCTCGCAACCTTCGTTGAGGTTGGAGCCCATCAACGCCTTGCACTGCAGCATGTTCGCCACCAGGTTGCGGTGGGTCAGCATCGCGCCCTTGGCCACGCCGGTGGTGCCGCCGGTATATTGCAGCACCGCCACGTCGCTGCTGGCCGGGTTGGCTTCAGCCACTGGCTGGCCATGACCCTTGCTCAGCACGTCGTTGAATTTGATGGCCTTGGGCAAGTGATACGCCGGGACCATCTTCTTCACGTACTTGATGACGCTGTTGATCAGCAGACGCTTGAGCGGCGGCAGCAGGTCGGCCACTTCAGTGACGATCACGTGCTTGACGCCGGTCTTCGGCACCACGGTCTCGGCCAGATGCGCCATGTTGGCCAGGCAGACCAAGGCTTTGGCACCAGAGTCGTTGAATTGGTGTTCCATTTCCCGCGCGGTGTACAGCGGGTTGGTGTTGACCACGATCAGCCCGGCGCGGATAGCACCGAAGACGGCAACCGGGTATTGCAACACGTTGGGCAATTGCACGGCGATTCGATCGCCCGGCTGCAAATCGGTATGCTGTTGCAGATAAGCGGCAAAGGCACCGGACAATTCGTACAGCTCACCGTAGGTGATTGTCTTGCCCAGGTTGCTGAATGCCGGTTTGTCAGCGAAGCGTTGGCAGGATTGCTTCAACACTGCCTGAATATTCGGGTACTCGTCTGGATTGATCTCGGCAGCAATTCCAGCTGGGTACTTATCCTTCCAAAAGTCTTCGATCATGGAAGCCCACTCCTCAGCAACGCGAATTCAACACCGCATTTGATGCGATTATTATTGGTGTTTGTCTATTGGTGAATCTGGCTTTACATAGGCCGAGAAGTCACAAAGCGCGCCGAGAGTAGCAGCTTTGCCAAGGGCCGACTAGAGCCTAAATAGGCCTCCATAGTCATTTTGGTGACTCTAGACTATCAAACAGTCATTTTAGAGCAAAAATCCTATACCACCCTGAAAGCCGCTGAATTCGTGGCTTTCATCCTCTGAAAAGCATCGCGGGCAAGCCCGCTCCCACAAGGTCACCACTGTTCCCTGTGGGAGCGGGCTTGCCCGCGAATGCGCGTAGCGCAGCTTTCAATTGTTACGCAATATCACGCAACTCCCGCCGCAGAATCTTGCCCACCGGCGTCATCGGCAACGACTCCCGCAACACGATGTGCTTGGGTACTTTGTACGCCGTGAAGTTTTCCTTGCAGTAAGCCTTCAGCTCTTCAAGGCTGACCCCCGACTCACGGGCCACCACAAACAGTTTCACTGCCTCCCCAGAACGCTCGTCCGGCACGCCAATCACCGCACAGTTGGCGACTTTCGGGTGGGCCATCACCACGTCTTCGATCTCGTTCGGGTACACGTTGAAGCCCGAGACGATGATCATGTCTTTCTTGCGATCGACAATGCGCACGAAACCGTCCGGGTCGATCACCCCGATGTCGCCCGACTTGAACCAGCCGTCGGCATCCAGCACTTCGGCGGTGGCTTCGGGTTTCTGCCAGTAGCCCTTCATGATCTGCGGGCCCTTGATGCACAGTTCGCCGCGCTCGCCCAACGGCTGCTCGACGCCTTCATCGTTGATCACTTTCAGGGTCGTGCCCGGCACCGGCAGGCCGACCGTGCCGATGCGCGATTTGTCGCCGTAAGGGTTGGTGCAGGCCACCGGCGAGGTTTCGGTCAGGCCGTAGCCTTCGGTGATCCGGCAACCGGTGAGCTGTTCCCAACGCTCGGCAGTGGCCTTGACCAGCGCCGTGCCGCCGGAGTTGGTGAGTTTGAGACTGGAGCAATCCAGGGTCTTGAAGTCGGGATGGTCCATCAGCGCGACGAACAGCGTGTTGAGCCCCAGCAGCGCCGAGAACCGCCAGTTCTTCAGTTCCTTGATGAAGCCCTTGATGTCCCGTGGATTGGTGATCAGCACGTTGTGGTTGCCGGTCACCATCATGCACATGCAGTTCGCCGTAAAGGCATAGATGTGGTACAGCGGCAGCGGCGCGATCATCACTTCCTGGCCTTCGCGCAGCAGCGGCTGACCGTCGGCACCCAGCTGACTGAGGCATGCCCGCGCCTGCTGCATGTTCGCCACCAGGTTGCCGTGGGTCAGCATCGCACCCTTGGCCAGCCCGGTGGTGCCGCCGGTGTATTGCAACACGGCGATGTCGCCGAGACCGACGTTCAGCGGTTTGATGCCCAGGCCCCGGCCCAGACGTAGCGCGCTCTTGAAGGAGATGGCCTGGGGCAGTGAATAATCCGGGACCATTTTCTTGACCTTGGCGACCACGGTATTGATCAGCCAGCCCTTGGCGGTGGGCATCAGGTCGCCCATCTTCGCTTCGATCAGGTACTGGATGTCGGTGTCGGGCAGCACTTCCTGGACCTTCTGTCCGAACACGTTCAGGTACACCAGCGCCCGGGCACCGGAGTCCTTGAACTGATGACGCATCTCCCGCGCGGTGTACAGCGGGTTGGTGTTGACCACGATCAGCCCGGCGCGCAAAGCGCCGAACACCGCAATCGGGTAATGCAGGACGTTGGGCATCTGCACCGCGATGCGATCCCCCGGCACCAGGTCGGTGTGGGCTTGCAGGTAACCGGCGAACGCAGCGCTGTAACGTTCCAGTTCAGCGTAGGTCAGGGTCACGCCCATGTTGCTGAATGCCGGGCGGTCAGCAAATTTCTTGCAGGAACGCTCGAACACCTCGATCACCGACTGATAGGCCCCAAGGTCGATATCCAGGGGAACGCCGGCCGGGCGTTTGTCATTCCAGAAATCAGGTTGCATTGTTCTTGTCCTCATTACCTGAATCTATCCGGGGCCGCTTTTTCTATCACTTCTGAAAAGCGGTGCTTCCCGGACACTAGCAGCTATGGTGAATCAGGCAAATATGCGCACGGTCCTCATTGATCCCGTGAATCTTGCTGCCCCGGCGCGGCCTGATCAGACGGCGCGCGCGGGATGCGCTATACAATGCAACGACGCCCATGCCCCATGCAGTCCCATGCAAAGGAATCGCCATGATCCATGACACTTTCTGGCTGACCGCGAGCGACCGCAGCCGCCTTTTCGTCAACCAGTGGCTGCCGACCGTACCGCTCAAAGCCGTGATCCTGCTGGCCCATGGCATGGCGGAACACAGCGGTCGCTACGCTCGTCTGGCAGAAAAGCTCTGCGAACAGGGCTACGGCGTTTACGCACCGGACCTGCGTGGACATGGCAAAACCGCTGAAAACGGCACTCTGGGCCACTTCGCCGACAACGATGGCTGGTGCAAAGTGGTCGGTGACCTGGCCAGCCTCAACCAACATATCGGCCAACAGCATCCCGGCGTGCCGATCGTGCTGTTGGGCCACAGCATGGGCAGCTACATCGCCCAGGCTTACTTGCTGCACCACAGCGCCAGCCTGCACGGGGCGATTCTCAGCGGCTCGAACTTCCAGCCCGTGGCGCTCTATCGCGCAGCGCGGCAGATTGCTCGCCTCGAACGCCTGCGCCAGGGCCCCAAGGGTCGCAGTGCGCTGATCGAATGGCTGTCGTTCGGCTCGTTCAACAAGAAATTCATACCGGCGCGCACCTCGTTCGACTGGCTGAGCCGCGACCCGGCCGAGGTCGACAAGTACGCCAACGACCCGCTCTGCGGCTTTCGCTGCACCAATCAGCTATGGATCGATTTGCTCGGCGGCTTGCAGCAAATCAGCAAAGCGTCCAATCTCGCCCAGATCGATCCGGGCCTGCCGCTGCTGGTGATTGGCGGCGAATGTGATCCGGTGAGCGAAGGCAAACGTCTGAAAGATCTGGCCCACGCCCTGCGCGACGCTGGCTGCCAGAGCCTGCACTTGAATATTTACCCGCAGGCCCGGCACGAACTGTTCAATGAGAGCAATCGCGATGAAGTGACTGCCGACGTGCTGAACTGGATCGCCCAGGCCTTGAGCAACCGCCGGCCACCCAGAGCCGAATAGTTTTTTTGTGGATTCATTTAATTCGTCACAGGAATCGAGACAGATGACCCAGGTTACCAACACCCCTTACGAAGCCCTCGAAATCGGCCAGACCGCCAGCTACAGCAAAACCGTCGAAGAGCGCGACATTCAGTTGTTCGCCGCGATGTCCGGCGACCACAACCCGGTGCACCTGGACGCCGAATTCGCCGCTGCCTCCATGTTCAAGGAGCGCATCGCCCACGGCATGTTCAGCGGCGCGTTGATCAGCGCGGCGGTGGCTTGCGAGTTGCCTGGGCCGGGGACTATTTATATCGGTCAGACGATGAGCTTTCAAAAGCCGGTGAAAATTGGCGACACGCTGACGGTGCGCCTGGAGATTCTCGAGAAACTGCCGAAGTTTCGTGTGCGGATCGCCACCCGAGTGTTCAACCAGCGCGACGAGCTGGTGGTGGATGGCGAAGCGGAGATTCTGGCGCCGCGTAAACAGCAGACCGTGACATTGCCTACCCTGCCGGCGATCAGCATCGGCTGATTCACTGCACACTGTGGCGAGCCCCCTCGCCACAGTGAATGCAGCTTGATCGTTCATCTTCCTGCGCCTGTCTTCGCATGCAGAATGCCTGTATTTTCCAGACTGTTTTGAATAAAGACGACTGATGATGAATCCCGAAAAGCTCGAACTGCTGATTACCCGTGAAATGCCCTTCGGCAAGTACAAGGGCCGGATCATCGCTGACCTGCCCGGCCAGTATCTGAACTGGTTCGCTCGCGAAGGTTTCCCGCACGGGGAACTGGGTGGTTTGCTGGCCTTGATGCAGGAAATCGACCACAACGGCTTGTCGGAGCTGCTCGAACCGCTGCGCGCCAAGCACGGCAAACCTGCCCCTCGTCACTGACCCGTCCTACTTCACCGAGTCGCTCATGCCCGATAACGCCCGCCGTACCCGCGATGAAGCCTTTTGGCGGACCTTTGCCGACCGTTATGCAGTTGAACCCGGCCCCGTGAACCTGGAGAACGGTTACTTCGGGCGCATGTCACGCACCGTGGTCGAGGAGTATCAGCGCAACATCGAGCTCATCAACCGCGGCAACTCGGTGCATGTGCGCCAGCGCTTCGAACAGGGCGAAAGCGTCAAGATTCACGCGCAGCTGGCCGAGCTGATCGGTGCCCCGGCCGAAGCCGTCGCCTTCACCCGCAATGCCTCGGACGGCCTGCAATCGCTGATCCGCAACTACAATCGCCTGGAACCGGGCGACCAGGTCCTGCTGTGCGATCTGGAGTACGACACAGTCAAGAGCGCGATGCGTTGGCTGGCCCGCTATCGAGGCGTGGAAGTGATCGAGATCGAGCACCGTCACCCCGCCAGTTTCGACAGCCTGCTGGCCACGTACCGCGAAGCGTTCGTGCGTTATCCGCGACTGAAACTGATGGCCCTGACCCACGTCACCCATCGCACCGGGCTGGTGATGCCGGTGCAGGCGATTGCCGCTGCCGCCAGGGAACACGGCATCGATGTGATCCTCGACGGCGCCCATGCTCTGGGCCAGATCGAATTCAATCTCGATGAACTGGGCATCGCCTTTGCCGGCTACAACCTGCACAAATGGATCGGTGCGCCATTGACCCTCGGCTTCATTTACATCGCGCCCGAGCGCCTGGCCGATATCGACCCGGACATGGGCGAAATGCATTTCCCGATCACCGACATTCGCGCCCGCACGCCATACAGCACCCCGAACATACCGGCCTTGCTGACCCTGCCACTGGTGCTCGAAGAACATCGCACCATGGGTGGTTCCGTCGCCAAGGGCGCACGACTCAATTACCTGCGCAACCGATGGGTCGATGCCGTTCGAGCGTTACCGGGGATCGAAGTCATGACCCCCGATGACCCGCGCCTGTATTGCGGCATCACCTCGATGCGTTTTACCCGGCATGCCGACCAGCAAGTGATGGTCGAGCGCCTGCTCAACGACTACAACCTGTTTACCGTGGCGCGTAGCGGCGCGGCATGTGGCCCGTGCATCCGCATTACGCCGGGGCTCACCACCACCGCTGCCGACATGGATCGGCTGGCCCGGGCGCTGAGTGAATTACGCTGACGTCACACGGTGTACTTGTCGAAGTCCTCGGGCTTGATTTGCGATGACACCGCAAACGTGTCGACACCGATGGTCATGTGCCCGAAAAAGCCGTCTTCATTCGAGTCTCGACCGATGGTGTGAATGTTCAGGGTCGAAGCCTCGCCACCCATGCGCTGATAAAACATATCCTCCTCGTTGTTCAGCGGTGAGACGGCTCGACCGCTGTACTCACGGGCGTTGAGCACCGACCTTGATGCGACCTCGGGAAAGTAAAGCTGGCCGACCCAGGCGACGTGCCGCTCTTCGAGATAGTTATTGCCGGCTGTGATGCGTACCGCGACGTGAATGTGCAAAGCGCGGCCGGCATAGAACCCCGGATAAATCGTGGTAAACCGCACGATGCCCATTTTGTCGGTGAATTGCCCACCACGCAGGTAGGTGTCGTCATCGGTGCGCGGGATCGACCCGATCTCATCCACATCGACTTCCTTGTCCGGGTTGACCTTGCTCCAGCCCGAATACGCCCCGCGCGCATTGCAATGCCAGATATCGACCAATGCCCCAGTAACCGGTTGACCGGTCATGGCATCGATGATCGTGAGCCGCAGCACCAAGGGGATGCCATCCATGCCTTCGCTGATGTTTCGTCTGATCAGTTTCGGGTTTCGAAAATACGGACCGGCGATCTGCTCGGGTGACAGTTGATAAACCGGTGAAGGGGATGCAATTGCAGTGTTGTCGTCCATGACGTTCTCTCTTCCATAAGATGAACGCAGGTTAACGCTGGACGTGCGACGAGATGCGGTAACTATGTATCGCATGATGTCGATCCGTAGCAGCTGCCGAGCTTGCGAGGCTGCTACAAGGAGCATTTCGACAGTTACAGGGTTTTTCATCAGGCAAAAAAAAACGGTGCACCGACCAAGCGCACCGTAAAGCCGTAGAACACACAACGAAGTGTTTGGTAAATCCGGTAAATCAGATCAGTCCAGCAGAGCCAACGCCTCGGCGGTGCACTCCTGGATGCGGGCCCAGTCGCCGTTCTTGATCCACTCCGGGTCAAGCATCCAGCTACCGCCCACGCACATCACGTTTTTCAACGCCATGTAGCTCTTGATGTTAGCCGGGCTGACGCCGCCGGTCGGGCAGAATTTAACTTCGCCGAACGGGCCGCCCAGGGCCTTGATGGCCGCGACGCCGCCGCTGACCTCCGCCGGGAACAGCTTGAAGCGGCGATAACCCAGGCAATAGCCTTCCATGATGCCGGAGGCGTTGCTGATGCCCGGCAACAGCGGGATCGGGCTGGCGACGCTGGCTTCGAGCAGGTCACGGGTGATGCCCGGCGTCACGATGAATTGCGAACCGGCGGCTTCGGCAGCGGCCAGCATGCTGCGATCAAGCACCGTACCGGCGCCGGTCACCAATTCCGGACGCTGCTCGCGCAGGATCTGGATGGCCTTGAGACCGAACTGCGAACGCAGGGTCACTTCCAGCGCCGTCAGGCCACCGGCGGCCAGGGCGTCGGCCAACGGCAGCACGTCCTGTTCACGCGCGATGGTGATCACCGGCAGGATCCGCGCCTTGGCGCAGAGGCTGTCGATCAGGGCAACTTTGTCCGCCATGGAAACGGTCGGGGATGTGTTTGTCATAGCGGCTGATCCTTGGTTCATGGGCACCAGTAAATCTCTAACGTAGGTTGCAGAAACGCCCGAATCGGCATGGCGGCGACATCGTCACCGGCCAGTGCGGCGCTCAGGGTGGTCAGCTTGGACTGACCGGAAATCGATAGAACGGTGTGCCTGGCCGAAGCCAGCAGCGCGCGACTCATGGTCAGGCGCTGATGCGGCACGGTCGGCGCCAGCATCGGCCAGCAGCGACGGCTGCCGTCGACTTTCAAGGCGTCGGCCAGGTTCGGGCTGTTAGGGAACAGCGACGCGGTATGACCGTCGTCGCCCATGCCCAGTACCAGCACATCGATCGCCGGCAACTCGGCGAGCAAGCGATCAGCCTGCTCGGCAGCCTGTTCCAGATTGGCGGTGGCACTGTAGAGGCTCAGGAACTGGGCCTTGGCTGCCGGGCCTTGCAACAGGTAACGCTTGAGCAGACCGGCATTGCTGTCGGCATGCTCCACCGGCACCCAGCGCTCGTCAGCCAGGCTGACCACCACCTTCGACCAGTCCAGTGCCTGCTTGGCCAGGTGCTGGAAAAATGCCACCGGGCTGCGCCCACCGGATACCACCAGCGTCGCGGCGCCTTGTGCGGCAATTGCTTCGCTCAGTTGTCTGGCTACCGTCAATGCCAGGCCTTCGGCCAGCAGCACCGGGCTTTTGAACTCATGGGCGCTAACGCCCTGAGGCAGTTTCAATTTAGATATCGCCATACCAAGACCTCCCGTCCCGCGTGATCAGTGCAATGGAGCTCATCGGCCCCCAGGACCCGGCCGCGTACGGCTTGGGCGCATCACCGGACTTTTTCCACCCGGCAATCAACTGGTCACACCACTTCCACGCGGCTTCGATTTCATCTTTACGGACAAACAGGTTCTGATTGCCACGCATCACTTCCAGCAACAACCGCTCGTAGGCATCGGGAATCCGTGCGCTGCGCCAGGTGTCGGAAAAATTCAGCTGCAACGGACCGCTGCGCAGCTGCATGCCCTTGTCCAGGCCTTGTTCTTTGGTCATCACGCGCAAGGAAATGCCTTCGTCCGGCTGCAGGCGGATGATCAGTTTGTTGCTGATCTGCAAGCGCTGCTCGGGGGCGAAGATGTAGTGCGACGGTTCCTTGAAGTGGATGACGATCTGCGACAGCTTCTGCGGCATGCGCTTGCCGGTGCGCAGGTAAAACGGTACGCCGGCCCAGCGCCAGTTGCGAATGTCGGCACGCAGGGCAACGAAGGTTTCGGTGTCGCTCTGGGTGTTGGAATTAGGCTCCTCCAGATACCCCGGCACCGACTTGCCTTCGCTGTGACCGGCGATGTACTGGCCGCGCACCACTTGAGTGGTCAGGCCTTCCGGGCTGATCGGCGCCAGTGCCTTGAGGACTTTGACTTTCTCGTCGCGGATGCTGTCGGCGGACAGGTCGGCCGGCGGGTCCATGGCGATCAGGCACAGCAACTGCAGCAGGTGATTCTGGATCATGTCCCGCAGCTGGCCGGCTTTGTCGAAGTAACCCCAACGGCCTTCGATCCCGACCTGCTCAGCCACGGTGATTTCCACGTGGGAGATGTAATTCTGGTTCCACTGGGTTTCGAACAGGCTGTTGGCGAAACGCAGGGCGATCAGGTTTTGTACGGTCTCTTTGCCCAGATAGTGGTCGATGCGGTAGGTGCGGTTCTCCGGGAAGAACTGCGCCACGGCGTCGTTGACCTTGCGCGAGGATTCCAGGTCCGAACCGATGGGTTTTTCCAGCACCACGCGGGTGTTTTCGGCCAGGCCGACCTTCGACAGGTTCTCGCAAATAGCACCGTAAACCGCCGCCGGCGTGGCGAAGTAGGCAATCACCCGCTGGGCACTGCCGGCCTGTTCGGCCAATGCGACGTAATCGTCAGCCTTGAGGAAGTCGACGTGCAGGTAGCTCAAACGGGCCAGGAAGCGCTCGAGCACGGCTTCATCCAGCTCTTTGGCGCCCACGTAGCGACGCAACTCGGTGGCGATGAACGCCAGGTGCTGTTGCTCGGTGCCAGGTTCACGGGCCAGCGCGATAATGCGCGTATCCTCATGAAGCAGGCCGGCGCCATCGAGTTGATAAAGGGCAGGAAACAGCTTGCGCAAGGCTAGATCGCCGAGAGCGCCGAACAAGGCAAAGGTGCACGGTTCAACCGTAATCGAAGGCATGATGTTTGTTCTTTTATCAAGTTAAGCTACAAATACCTTTTTTCAAGGCATCACTCAAGGGAAAATGTAGTAATAACCACAACATTTTCGCAAAATATAGATTCCGAGTGGTGGTCGGTCGGAGCCATCAGTAGGATAGGCCACCGTTATGGGCCGTATCAAAGGCCCAATTTGCATAGCCGAGCGCTTGTTTGCGCAGGTGAATTTAGGAACCCCATATGGACCGCGTGCGAAATTTACTGGAACAGATCCAGAATCGCCTTGAAGACCTGAACAAGGCAGAACGCAAAGTCGCCGAAGTGATCCTGCTCAACCCACAGCAGGCTACCCGGTTCAGCATCGCCGCCCTCGCCCAGGCCGCGTCGGTCAGTGAGCCGACGGTCAACCGTTTCTGCCGCTCATTCGGTGTCAGCGGCTACCCGGAACTGAAACTGCAACTGGCACAGAGCCTGGCCAGCGGCGCGGCGTATGTCAGTCGCGCGGTGGAAGCCGACGACAACCCCGAGGCCTACACGCAGAAGATCTTCGGCAGCGCCATCGCCTCCCTGGACAGCGCCTGCCAGGCACTGGACCCGAACCTGATCAGCCGCGCCGTCGACCTGTTGATCCAGGCCCGGCAGATCCACTTTTTCGGCCTCGGCGCCTCAGCCCCGGTGGCGCTGGATGCGCAGCACAAGTTCTTCCGCTTCAACCTGGCGGTGACCGCCCATGCCGATGTGCTGATGCAGCGCATGATTGCCTCGGTGGCCCACACCGGTGAGTTGTTCGTGATCATTTCCTACACCGGCCGCACCCGCGAACTGGTGGAAGTGGCGCGCATTGCCCGGGAAAACGGCGCTTCAGTGCTGGGGCTGACGGCCGAGGGTTCGCCACTGGCCAAGGCCAGTACCTTGAGCCTGAACATCCCGTTGCCGGAAGACACCGACATTTACATGCCAATGACCTCGCGGATCATTCAGCTGACCGTGCTCGATGTGCTCGCCACCGGCATGACCTTGCGCCGGGGCGTGGATTTCCAGCCGCATTTGCGCAAGATCAAGGAAAGCCTGAATGCCAGTCGGTATCCGATTGGGGATGAGTTTAATTAACCCACGCCGATCGTTCCCACGCTCTGCGTGGGAATGCCTCTAGGGACGCTCCGCGTCCAGTGACGCGGAGCGTCACGGGCTGCATTCCCACGCGGAGCGTGGGAACGATCACTACGCAGAGCGTGGGAACGATCATGCCCCAACCCGCGCTTGCAAACTCAAATGCGCCCTCTCCCCCGGCGCCAGGCACAGGCTGTCGGTGCCGCCGCTGGCCGCCTCCACACAGACGAACTCTGAAATCTCGTTCCAACTCACGCCCAACAATGGCCGCGAGCCGGGATGCCAGACCACCGTGTCCGCATGGTCACCGGTGTCGATACACAGTTCGCGCTGCCAGGCATGGTCCTTGAGCTGCAATTCACCGTCATGCTGGAACACGCGCTGACACCCACCATCGACCCGCAACTCGCCTTCCTGCTGGCAAACCTGGCGGCTCAACTGGTCGTAACCTTGCGCTCCCTCGAGCCCAGACAGCGCTATCTCACCGACGTCGCCAATACGCCAATAGGCGTGCAACGCCTGACTCAACTGGCACGGCATGTCGTCCTGATGCTCAGTGCTCAGGTGCAAATCCATGCGTTCGCCCAGGTGCGCGTGCAAGTCCACTTGCCAGTCGCACAGCTGTAACTGCCAGTGCAGGCGCACGCCATCGTCGTCACTGCTGCTGTCGAGCAATTTCCAGTCAAGCAGGCGCGCCCAGCCATGGGACGGCCAGGCGTTTTCGCTTGGATGGCGGCCATACCACGGCCAGCACACCGGCACGCCGCCGCGAATCGCACCGACGTGCGGCCATTTCGCCGCGCACCACAGCCAGGGTTTCTGGCCCTTTGGCTGGAAGTGCAGCAACTGCGCGCCCTGACGACTGAATACCGCCTGACACAGCGGATGGTCGATCACCAGCACGTCGCGCATCTGATAGCGCTCCCACGCAAACACCGGACGTTCGCGCAAGGATTTGAAGAAGCGTTGTAGCGGATGCTCAAGCATGTGCCACGGTCCTGAAAATCATCTGTCACCCGAGGGTGCGCCACCCCCCAAAAAAAAGCGGACAGCCATGGCCGTCCGCAAAAATGCGCACATAGAGAGGAGCTTATCGCAACAGCGTTAGAACACCGACTGAATTTTCAGGCCGGCGACCAGCGCGTTATCAACTTCATCCACACCACCTGGGTGAGTAATGTATTGCAGGTTAGGACGCACCGTCAGCCAGTTGGTAACGTGGAAACCGTAGTTGATCTCGTAGTTGTACTCGGTGCTGCGCAGTGGCGCGAACAGTGGATCGTTGTAGTCGGTGACACCATTGGCGGCGTTGACCAACTCGGCGTTTTTCTTCACGTCATCGTTGACATGGATACGGGAGAAACCGATCCCGACGTCGTCTTTTGGACGAGCATCGAACGGCCCCTTGTAAACAAACATCAGCGACTGGTAGTTGTCGACGAAGTTGGTGTCCTTGTCGTGGAAGGTGGCGTTGGCCGCGATGTTCAGACCGCGTGAAGCATCACCGTTGTGGGTGGTGAGTTGTTGCTGCGCCACAAACCAGTAGCCGTGCTTGCTGTCGTGGCTGCGAAAGGCGTTGCCGGTGGTCGCTGCATCGTTGCCATCGTCGTCTTTACGGACGTCATTGGCGTCGGCCGTGCTCTTGTAGTAACCGACACGGTATTCGCCCGGCAGGTTGTTGACCTTCGGCGACCAGACCAATTCAACCGGCAAGACGGTGCCCTTGGTACCACTGCCGCTGAGCTTGAAGCCGTTACCGTGCTCCAGTTGCGATGGGTTCTGGTTGTACGCGCCGATCTGCGCATAGAACTCAGGCGTGATGTTGTACTTCACGCGAATCGCTGCCTGCATGACCGGCCAGTTGTACCAGATACCGGTCGCCCAGTTACCCGCCTGGGAACCGCAGAATGCCAGGTTCTGGAACTCGCAAGGGAAGGTGTTGAAGTCTTCGCCCTCGCCGAAGTAACCGGCCTTGACGTCCAGTTTCCCGTCGAGGAACTGGTGCTTGATCCACAGTTGGGTCAGACGGACCATGTGGCCACGGCCGTAGACTTCCTGGGAGGAACTCAAGGTGCCGGCACGCGGGTCGCCGACACGGTCATTGGAGATGTTCTGACCGTTACGATTGGTGAGCTGGATCTTGGCCTGAGTGTTATCCCAGCCCCACAGCTTTTGCAGGTCCAGCGCAACGCCCAGGCCAAACTGGTCGGCGTAACGGGCCGTCTTGTCGTCGTTGTAGCCGCCGTGCAGGTTGGCGCCCACTTCACCGACGTAGTCGGCCTTGATATCGATACCTTGCTCGATCAGCTTGGTCCGCTCGCCACCCCAGTCCCCCGTCATCCACTGGGAGTCGGCGCTGAACGCGTCAGCCGCGTGTGCGCTACCTGCCAGCATCATCGCCGCAACCGCTGTCAATTGGCAGATCAGCTGAGCGTTGTTCTTCTTCTTCATCCCTACATCCTCGTTTTATTGTTATTAACTGTTTTTATCTAACGCGGTTTACATCGATTGCGACGGATGTCTCCATCCGCCACTAATCCCCCTGTGGGAGCGGGCTTGCTCGCTCCCACGTTCGATCTTCAGCGGCCTTTGAACTGGGCCACGTTGGCGCTGTGAGCTTCGGTTTTTGGTACACCGGCAACCCCCAGACGCTCACCGGTCTTGGCATCGAACAGCAGCACTTTCGATGGATCGAATTGCAGAGTCAGTGTCTCGCCCACGGCCGGTGCGACGTCCGGTGCCAGACGGCAGCAGACCTTGGTGTCGTTGAGATTGACGAATACCAGGGTGTCGGGACCGGTTGGTTCGGTGACCTGCACTTCAGCGCGAATGGTCGGCAGGCCGTTGGCTTCGCCGTTCGCCAGCACGATCTGCTCCGGGCGCATGCCGAGGATCACTTCGCGGTCTTCGAGCCCTGCGTCCTGCATGCCCAGCGGCAATTCGCAGCGCGCCTGACCGCTGTCGAGCAGCGCCAACAGACGACCATCCTTGCGTTGCAAACGCAGAGGAATGAAGTTCATCGGCGGCGAACCGATGAAGCTCGCCACGAACAGGTTGGCCGGGTTGTTGTAGATGTCTTTCGGCGTACCGAACTGCTGGATGATCCCGTCCTTCATCACCGCCACTTTGTCGCCCAGGGTCATCGCTTCGATCTGGTCGTGGGTCACGTAGACCGTGGTGGTTTTCAGGCGCTGGTGCATCAGTTTCATTTCGGTGCGCATCTCGACCCGCAGCTTGGCGTCGAGGTTGGACAGCGGCTCGTCGAACAGATAGATCTTCGGCCGCCGTGCCAGCGCCCGGCCCATCGCCACGCGCTGTTGCTGACCACCGGAGAGTTGACCCGGCTTGCGGCTGAGCAGGTGTTCGATTTGCAGCAGCTTGGCCACGCGAGCGACTTCTTCGTCGATTTCGGTGGCCGGCATTTTGCGAATCTTCAGGCCGAACGCGATGTTGTCGCGCACGCTCATGGTCGGGTACAGCGCGTAAGACTGGAACACCATGGCGATGTCGCGATCTTTCGGGCTCATGCCGCTGATGTCGGCGTCGTCCACCAGGATCGCCCCGCCGCTGATGTTTTCAAGCCCGGCGATGCAGTTCATCAACGTGGATTTACCGCAGCCCGACGGGCCGACCAGGATCAGGAACTCACCGTCATCGATCTTCAGTTCGATGTTTTTCAGGGTATCCGGCAAGCCGCTGCCGTAGGTCTTGTTGACGTTGCGTAATTCGAGAGTTGCCATGTTCTACCCCTTGACCGCGCCGGACGTCAGCCCACGCAGGAAATACTTGCCAGCGAATATGTAGACCAGCAGTGTCGGCAGCCCGGCGATCATCGCGGCGGCCATATCAACGTTGTATTCCTTGGCCCCGGTGCTGGTGTTGACCAGGTTGTTCAGGGCCACGGTAATCGGCTGGGCATCGCCACTGGCGAAGACCACGCCGAACAGGAAGTCATTCCAGATTTGCGTGAACTGCCAGATCAGGCAGACCATCACGATCGGGATCGACATCGGCAGCAGGATCTTCCAGAAAATCGTGAAGAAGCCCGCGCCATCCAGCCGCGCCGCCTTGACCAGCGCATCCGGAATGCTCACGTAGTAGTTACGGAAGAACAGCGTGGTGAACGCCAGGCCGTAGACGATGTGCACCAGCACCAGGCCCGTGGTGGTGTTGGCCAGGCCGAGTTTGCCGACGGTGAACGAGGCCGGCAGCAGCACGGTCTGGAACGGCAGGAAGCAACCGAACAGCAACAGACCGAAGAACAGTTGCGAACCACGGAAGCGCCACATCGACAACACGTAGCC
Source organism: Pseudomonas sp. GM18 (assembly GCF_000282195.1). Taxonomy (GTDB): domain Bacteria; phylum Pseudomonadota; class Gammaproteobacteria; order Pseudomonadales; family Pseudomonadaceae; genus Aquipseudomonas. The sequence goes on along the minus strand of NZ_AKJT01000023.1, from coordinate 31,892 downwards.
GTTCATGGCCCCGATGAAGGTGGAGATCAACACGGCCGGCACGGTGATCTTCACCGAGTTCCAGAAGTAGCCGCCCACCACATCCCAGGCCTTGATCCAGCCGATGCCGTCAATCACTTGCGGCCAGCTCAACAGGTTGCCGGTACGGATGTCGTCCGGGGATTTGAAGCTGGTCAGCAGCATCACCACCAGCGGTACCAGATAGATCGCAGCGGCCAGCAACAGCGTCGCGTAGATGGCGATGCGGCTGAAGCTGATGCCAGGTTTGCCAAGTTGATTACTCATGGCGTTTGCCTCGCAATTCGGAGTACAGGTACGGCACCAGAATCGCCAGGATCGCGCCGAGCATCATCATGGCGCTCGCCGAACCAATGCCCATCTGGCCACGGCTGAAGGTGAAGGAATACATGAACATCGCCGGCAGGTCGGACGAGTAGCCCGGGCCGCCCGCCGTCATCGCCGCCACCAGGTCGAAACTCTTGATCGCGATGTGCGCGAGGATCATGAAGGCGCTGAAGAACACCGGGCGCAGGCTCGGCAACACGATCTTCAGGTAAATGGTCGGCAGGCTCGCACCGTCGACTTGCGCCGCACGGATGATCGACTGGTCGACGCCACGCAGGCCGGCCAGGAACATCGCCATCACAAACCCGGAGGCTTGCCACACGGCGGCGATCACCAGGCAGTAAACCACGCGATCCTGATCCACCAGCCAGTCGAGACGGAAGCCTTCCCAGCCCCAGTCACGCAGCATCTTGTCCAGGCCAAGCCCTGGGTTGAGCAGCCATTTCCACGCGGTACCGGTGACGATCATCGAGAGCGCCATCGGGTACAGGTAAATGGTGCGGATGAAACCTTCCTTGCGAATGCGCTGATCCAGCAGCACCGCCAGGAACACGCCCAGCACCAGGCTGATGCCGATGAACATGCCGCCGAACACTGCGAGGTTCTTGCTCGCGACCCACCAGCGATCGTTGTCCATCAGGCGGATGTACTGCTGCAGGCCGACCCACTTGTAGCTCGGCATGAAGCTGGAGTTGGTGAAGGACAGTACGAATGTCCAGATGATGTAACCGTAAAAACCAACCAGGACGATCAGCATGCTCGGCGCCAAAACCAGTTTGGGGAGCCAGCGCTGCAGTGCGTCGAACGGTGAGGCTTTGCTGAAAACCGCCACAGAGCTCATCGGGATAATCCAGGTGAAGAGGAATGAAATCCACACGGCGATCCCTTGTGGGAGCGAGCAAGCCCGCCCCACAGGGGTCACGCGGTGTCAGGGATTACTGGGCGGCTTTGACGGCCGATGCCAGTTGCGCGCTGGCCTTGGCCGGGTCAGCGTTCTTGTCGTTCATGAAGTTGGTCACCACATCGAAGATCGCGCCCTGCACGGCCAGGGAAGTGGCCATGTTGTGCGCCATGCTCGGCTGCAGACCGCCGGTCTTCTCGTCAGCCAGGAAATCCTTGGCGGACGCTTGAGCACAGGCATCGAAGCCCAGACCGCTCATGTCGTTAAGCATGTCGGTACGCACCGGGATCGAGCCTTTGTTGATGCTGAAGACTTTCTGGAAGTCTTTACCCAGGGCGACCTTGGCCAGGTCTTGCTGGGCGGCGATGTCGCCTTTGCGATCGGCTTTGAGCTTGAACACAGCCATCGAGTCGATGTTGTAGGTGAAGGCTTTTTCAGTGCCTGGGAACGGTACGCACTGGTAGTCCTTGCCCGCGACTTTCTTCGCCGCGGTCCATTCGCTCTTGGCCCAGTCGCCCATCATCTGCATGCCGGCCTTGCCGCTGATAACGTCGGCGGCGGCGATGTTCCAGTCACGACCGGCGCGGTTCGGGTCCATGTAGCCAGTGACTTTTTTCAGCTCGGCAAAAGCCTTGGCCATCCCGGGCCCGGAGAGGGTTTTCTGGTCCAGGTCGACCAGGGCTTTCTTGTAACCGTCGGCGCCCATGACCGAGAGCACCACGTCTTCGAACACGGTGCTGTCCTGCCAAGGCTGGCCGCCATGAGCGAGCGCGATGAAGCCGGCGGCCTTGAGCTTGTCGCCGGCGGCATAGAATTCTTCGAGGGTGGTCGGCGCTTTGTCGATCCCGGCTTTCTTGAAGACTTCCGGGTTGATCCACAGCCAGTTGACGCGGTGAATGTTCACCGGCACGGCGACGTAATCGCCTTCGTACTTCACAGTATCGGAGACTTTCTTGATCAGCAGGCTGTCCCAGTTTTCCGATTTGGAAACGTCTTTCAGGGCATCGGTGCTGAGCAGGCCGGTGCTGCCCCACTCCTGGATGTCCGGACCTTTGATCTGGGCAACGCCCGGCGGGTTACCGGCTACGGCGCGGCTTTTGAGTACGGTCATGGCCGTGGAACCGCCACCGCCGGCGACTGCGCCGTCTTTCCAGGTGAAGCCGTCTTTTTCGACTTGAGCCTTGAGCACATCGACCGCGGCTTTTTCACCACCAGACGTCCACCAGTGAACGACTTCCACCGAACCTTTGGAATCGGCGGCAAGGGCACTGAGCGGGAATGCAGCAACGGGAAGCAGTGAAGCGAGAGAAATGACAGTAGCGAGGCGAGAAATCGCATTCATCTAGTAGTACCTTTCTTGTTGTTATGCATGCAAGTCTGGTGCTTGCGCTGCACGGATTTTAAACAGGAGTCATCCCTTCGCAGGTAACGAAGGGACGCGCGAATGTCACCACATGGTTACACAACTGATTACACAGCAACGCTCTGGGACAATTGCCCCAGCGCCGTGGCCATGCTCGGCGCCAGGGGAAGACGCGGGATCAATACGGCTTGCCAGGCGTGATACAGGTCGGGTTTGCCGGCCCAGATATCGGCGCTCGGATGGTTCAGCGGATCGAGCTCGTGATGCCAGCTGCCATCGCAGCGGTCAATGAAATGACTGTCACAGAACTCCCAGAACAGTCGGTACCAGCGCTCGTATTGCTCGTCACCGGTGCGTTTGAGCAGCGCACTGGCGGCGGCACTGGCTTCGCAATGCGTCCAGTGCAAGCGATGGCGAACCACTGCGAGATTGTCCCAGTCGAGGGTGTAGACAATGCCCGGCGCACCGTCGACGTCCCAGCCGTGGCGGCAATTGTGTTCGAAAAGTTTTTGCGCATCAGTGGCGAGCCAGCCCGGCGTGAGTATCCCGGCCTGTACCCGCGCGGCTTCGAGGTGCAGCAACAGCCGCGCCCATTCGAAACCATGACCCGGCGTGGTGCCGTAAGGGCGGAAACCGTCGGCCGGATTGTCGTGGTTGTAGTCGCGCAACGGCTGCCAGTCGCGGTCGAAATGCTCGACCACCAGGTAATCGTTGGCGGCAGCGTGATCGTGAATAACGCGCTCGACGATGCGCTGCGCGCGGATCAGCCAGCGGTTGTCCTCGGTGACATCAGCCAGGGCGAGGAAGGCTTCGGTGGCGTGCATGTTGCTGTTGGCGCCGCGATAGGCTTCCTCACAACTGAAGTCACGGTTGAAGGACTCACGCATGGCGCCCTCCTCCTCGCTCCAGAAATGGCTGTCGATGATGTGGATCGCATCGTCGAGCAAGGCTTGCGCACCGGGACGCTGGGCGACCACCGCAGAACTCGCGGCCAATGCCACAAAGGCATGCAGGTAAGCGGCTTTACCGGTATTGCCGTCGCGGTGTTCGGGCGTGGCGAACCAGCCACCGTGTTCGGCGTCACGCAGCGGCCCGCTAAGGGCTTTGATGCCGTGATCCACCAGCTCGGCGAACCCCGGCAAGCCCTGGATGTGGGCCATGGCGAAGCTGTGGGTCATGCGCGCGGTGTTCATGGTTTCGGCTTGCGCATTGGCCGCCAGGCAGCCCTGATCGTCGAGGTTGCCGAAGCCTTCGGCAAGTTTTGAAGCCTTGGCAAACGCCAACAGGCGCAGGCCTTCGGCGGCGAGCCATTGCTGATGGGCAGGCGCGTTCAGCCAACTGCTGAAGGCGGGTTGGAAGGTGTCCATGCGGTACCTTTTTTTGTTGTTATGACTGGGACCAGTCTAAACAACGGGTGGTGGCGGGCAGGTAACGAAGGGGGAGAGTTATGTCACCGAGTTGTGACATTCACCCTGATCTTGAGATGAGTGGTTACTTGTGGCGAGGGAGCTTGCTCCCGCTGGACTGCGCAGCAGTCCCTCTTTCAGGGTCGCTTTCAATCCATTGATCGCGGCAACTGCAACGTCACGCGCAACCCGCCTTCACGCAAGTTTTGCAGGCTGACTTCACCGCCATGGCTATGGGCAATGTTGCGCGCAATTCCCAGCCCCAGGCCATAACCCTGCTGCTGCCCGGCCAGGCGGAAGTGCGGCTCGAACACTTGCTCCAGCCGTTGCTCGGGCACGCCAGGGCCTTCGTCGTCGACATGCAGCACAAACGCGCTCTCGTCGTCATCGATGTGCAGATGCGCGTTCTGCCCGTACTTCAAGGCGTTGTCGATCAGGTTGCCGATGCAGCGCTTGAGCGCCAGCGGCTTGCCGGGATACGGCGCCAGCGCCCGCCCCTGCTGAGTCACGCGGCCGTTGCCGTTGGGCGCCAGATACGGTTCCACCAGGCAGTCGAGCACATGGTTGAGGTCCACCGGTTCGATGTTTTCGTGGATGTCGGTGTCCTTCACGCATTGCAACGCACCTTTGACCAACAACTCCAGCTCATCCAGATCACGCCCGAACTTGGCTTGCAGCTGTTCGTCTTCAAGCAATTCGACCCGCAATCGCAGCCGAGTGATCGGCGTACGCAAGTCATGGGAAATCGCGCTGAACAACTGACTGCGCTCAGTCAGGTAACGGCTGATGCGTTCACGCATCGCATTGAAAGCGCGACCGACTTCCACCACTTCACTGCCGCCACCTTGAGCGACCGGTTCGACGTCGGCCCCCAGAGACATGTCCCGCGCCGCCCGCGCCAATCGTTTGAGCGGTCGACTCTGCCAGTGCACCAGCAGGCCGATGAACAGCAGCAAGAAGCCGCTGGTGAGTACGATGAACCAGACTTGCTGCGCCGGCAGGCCTTGCTCTTCAAGACTGGTATAGGGCTCGGGCAACAGCGAGGCGATGTACAGCCATTCGCCCGGCGCCATCTGGATTTGCGTGACCAGCACCGGCGGGTTCACCGGCTCCAGGGTCAACGCGTAGTGCGCCCAGGAGCGCGGCAACTCATCGAGCTTCAACCCACCGTTGAAAATCCGCAGGTCTTCGGGGCTGACGAACGTCACCGAAATATCCGCGTCCTGGCCCAGCGACTGGCGCAGCACTTCGTCCACCGCTTTGAGCACCGCTTCTTTGCGCGGGGTAATCGGCAGCACTTCCATGCCCAAGGGTTTGTCGTTGAGGGTCACCACGAATCGGGTGCCGCCCATGCTGCGCAACTGGTCGAGCACCAACGGCCTGAACGCCACCGGCAACGAGCGGAAATAACTGACGCTGGCCGTCATCGAATGGGCCAGGCTGCGGGCGCTGGTGACCAGGCCTTCGAGCTGGGTGGCGCGCAGTTGCGACACCCAGATCACGCTCGACAGCGTCTGGGCGAACAGCACCGCCAACAGGGTCAGCAGCAACATGCGCCCGAGCAGCGAGCGCGGCACCGGCACGCGCCCGGCGAGCTTGCGCAGGAACTCAGTGGCCATTGCCGGCAACCACGTTGGCGGCCAGTTGGTAGCCGCTGCCACGCACGGTCCGGATCAGCCGCGGCGGTTTTTCGGTGTCGCGCAGGCGCTGACGCAAACGGCTGACCGCCATGTCGACGATACGATCGAGCGGCATCAGGTCACGGCCACGGGTGGCGTTGCCGATGGTGTCGCGGTCGAGGATTTCCTGCGGGTGATCGAGGAACAATTTCAGCAGGGCGAAATCGGCGCCGGAGAGAATCACTTCCTCGCCGTCGGTGTGGAACAGCCGATGGCTGACCATGTCCAGCCGCCAGTCGTCGAAGGCCAGCACTTCGCCGCCGGAACGCTCCTGACCAAACTGCGCGCGGCGCAACAGGGCTTTGATGCGCGCCTGCAATTCACGGGGGCTGAAGGGTTTGCCCAGGTAGTCGTCGGCGCCCAGTTCCAGGCCGATGACGCGGTCGGCCTCGTCGGAGCTGGCGGTGAGCATAATGATCGGCACGTGCGCCTGGCGCGGGTGCTGGCGGATCCAGCGGCAGAGGCTGAAACCGTCTTCGTCCGGCAGCATTACGTCGAGGATCACCAGATCGCTCGGCGCCTCGTTCAGCGCCTGACGAAAGCCTGCGCCATCGGGCGTGGTGCGGACCTGGAAACCGGCACGGGTCAGGTAGGTGTCCAGCAACTCGCGTATCTCTTGATCGTCATCGACCAACAAAATCGACTTGTTGACTGAGCTCACGGGGCGGCATCCTTGTTGTTTGTGTTAGGGCGGATTATGCCTGATCGATCATGGATCTATGGTGTTCGATCGTTCCCACGCTCTGCGTGGGAACGATCATTACGCGGTCTCAGGCCTGCTCCAGCGCCACACCCGCGCCCACCAGCCCGGAATACGGTGCTGTCACCAGCCAAACTGGAATGCCTTTGAAGTAATCGCTCATGCAGCCTTTGTCAGCGAAGCACCGGGCGAAACCGCTTTCGATGAAGAAATCGGCAAACCGTGGAATCACCCCACCAACGATATACACACCACCCCGAGCGCCGGTGGTCAGCACATTGTTGCCGGCCACGCGACCGAGCCAGCAGCAGAACTGCTCGAGCACTTCCAGGGCAATCGGATCGCCCGCCAGCCCAGCCGCCGTGATCGCCTCAGGCGTGTCGAGCACAGGCGTGTGGCCGTCCACCGCGCAAATCGCCCGGTAGACTCGCGGCAAACCACCACCGCTCAATGCCGTTTCAGCGCTGACATGGCCGATCTCGTTGAAGATGTGCTGCCACAGTTGGGTTTCTCGCGGGCTGCTCAGCGGCAGATCGACGTGACCGCCCTCCCCTGGCAACGCGGCAAAACGCCCCTCGCCCAGATCGAGCAACGTGCCCACACCCAGACCGGTGCCCGGGCCGATTACCACCGCCGGCCGCAATGGTTCCGGCTTGCCTTCGCAGACCACCCGGAACTCGCCCGGCTGCAAGCGAGTCATGCCCAGGGCCATGGCCGAGAAATCGTTGACCAGCAGCAGTTGATCCACCTGCAAGGTCTGGCAAAAACCCTTGCGACTGAGCCGCCAGTGATTGTTGGTGAATTTGAATTCATCGCCGCTCACAGGGCCCGCAACCGACAGGCACACCGAACCGATCGCACCCGGCGCCAGGCCGAGCCCGTTCAGATAGAGCGCGATAGCCTCCTCCGGACTGGCGTGGTCTGCCGTCGCCAGCACCTGGACCGATTCCAGCTGCTGGTTTTTCCACAACGCGAAACGTGCGTTGGTCCCACCGATGTCACCGACCAAAGCCAGTTTCAATTAAGCGTCTCCAGGGCAGAAGTAAAGGCGCTGGCGCCTTGCTCTGCGGAGCTGAAGGCCATGCGCATGAAACCAAACAGTTCGCGACCGGTGCCGATGTTGTTGCCCAACAGACCTTTGGCCGGCTCGCGTGCTGCGAATTCTTCGGCGTCCACCTTAAGCTCCAGGGTGCCTTTGACGCCATCGACGCGGATGATATCGCCCTCACGCACCCGCGCCAAAGCGCCGCCCACATAAGCTTCGGGGCTGACGTGGATTGCCGCCGGGATTTTCCCCGAGGCGCCGGACATGCGCCCGTCAGTCACCAACGCGACTTTGAAGCCACGGTCCTGCAGCACACCGAGGAACGGCGTCATTTTGTGCAGTTCCGGCATGCCGTTGGAGCGCGGGCCCTGGAAGCGCATCACCGCGACGAAATCCTTCTCCAGCAGACCGGCCTTGAACGCATCGGCCAGGTCCTGTTGATCCTGGAACACCATGGCCGGTGCTTCGACGACCTGGTTTTCCAGCGCAACCGCCGAGACCTTCATCACGCCACGGCCGAGGTTGCCTTCCATCACCCGCAAGCCACCCTCGGGCGAGAATGCACGAGCCACCGGGCGCAGGATGTTTTCGTCGAGGCTTTCGATCGGGCCTTCGCGCCAGACCAGCTCGCCTTTTTCGAGGAACGGTTCCTGGGTATAGCGACTCAAGCCGTGGCCGAGCACAGTGTTGACGTTTTCGTGGAGCAGGCCGGCTTCCAGCAGTTCGCGGATCAGGAACGACATGCCGCCCGCCGCCTGGAAGTGGTTGATGTCGGCTTTGCCGTTCGGGTACACGTGGCTCAGGGTCGGCACCACCTCGGAGAGGTCAGCCATGTCCTGCCAGGTCAACTGAATGCCCGCGGCCATGGCGATGGCCGGCATGTGCAAGGTGTGGTTGGTCGAGCCGCCGGTGGCGTGCAGGGCCACGATCGAGTTGACCAGCGAACGCTCGTCGACGATTTCGCCGATCGGCAGGAAGTTGCCATTCTGCTTGGTCAGGCGAGTGACCTGGTGCGCCGCTTCGCGGGTCAGGGCATCGCGCAACGGGGTGTTCGGGTTGACGAACGAGGCGCCCGGCAAGTGCAGGCCCATGACTTCCATCAGCAACTGGTTGGTGTTGGCGGTGCCGTAGAAAGTGCAGGTGCCAGGGCTGTGGTAGGACTTCATTTCCGATTCCAGCAGCTCTTCGCGGGTCGCCTTGCCTTCGGCATAGCGCTGACGCACATCGGCTTTCTGCTTGTTGGAGATGCCCGACACCATCGGCCCGCCCGGCACGAAAATCATCGGCAGATGACCGAAACGCAACGCGCCCATCATCAGGCCCGGCACAATCTTGTCGCAGATGCCGAGCATCAGCGCGCCGTCGAACATGTTGTGGGACAGCGCCACGGCGGTGGACAACGCGATCACTTCACGGCTCGGCAGGCTCAGCTCCATGCCCGGTTCGCCTTGGGTCACGCCATCGCACATCGCGGGAGTGCCACCGGCGAACTGGCCGACGGAGCCGATTTCGCGCAGGGCCTTTTTGATCTGTTCAGGAAAGACTTCGTACGGCTGGTGCGCCGAGAGCATGTCGTTATATGACGAAACAATCGCGATGTTGGCGGAGTTCATCATCCGCAGGCTGTGCTTGTCGTCGCTGCCACACCCGGCCACGCCGTGGGCGAAGTTGGCGCATTGCAGCTTGCCGCGCATCGGGCCGTCGCTGGCCGCGCCGCGAATCAATGCAAGGTAAGCCTCACGCGTGGCGCGGCTGCGGGCGATAAGCCGTTCGGTGACCTCAAGGACGCGGGGATGCATGTGTAGAACTCCAGGCTAACGGATGTGGCGACCTGATTGTCTATGCTGATCAAACGCCGTTGTGATCGGGATGACAGACGGCTTTCTTGATCATTCGGACCAGTTGATTCAGGTCACTCGTTGTAGATAAAACAAAATATTGCCACTAAAAAGGCTTGTTTTCTATTTTTTTGCGAATAATCTTGTAATTCCAACAACAAAACGACGGCGGCGCTGTAAATGACTCTTCGAATCGCAATCAATGGTTTTGGCCGTATCGGCCGTAATGTCCTGCGCGCACTGTATACCCAAGGCTATCGTCAGGATCTGCAGATCGTTGCGATCAACGACCTGGGTGACAGCTCGATGAATGCCCATCTGCTCAAATACGACACCGTTCACGGCACATTCGATGCTGATGTGCAGCACGATCAGGAAAGCCTGACCGTCAACGGCGACCGTATTTCGGTCAGCGCCATTCGCAACCCGGCCGAACTGCCTTGGGCCGCGGAGAAGGTCGACGTCGTGTTCGAATGCACCGGTCTGTTCACCGACCGTGCCAAAGCCGCCGCCCATATTACGGCCGGCGCGCGCAAAGTGATTATCTCGGCCCCGGCCAAAGGCGCCGACGCCACTGTGGTTTATGGGGTTAACCACGACATTCTGCGCCAGTCGCACCAGATCATCTCCAACGCCTCGTGCACCACCAACTGCCTGGCCCCGGTGGCCCAGGTGCTGCACCGCGAGCTGGGCATCGAAAGTGGCCTGATGACCACCATCCATGCCTACACCAACGACCAGAACCTGACCGACGTCTACCACACTGACCCGTACCGCGCCCGTTCCGCCACCCAGAACATGATCCCGAGCAAGACCGGCGCCGCTGAAGCTGTAGGCCTGGTGCTGCCGGAGCTGGCGGGCAAACTGACCGGCATGGCGGTGCGTGTACCAGTGATCAACGTGTCGCTGGTGGACCTGACCGTGCAGCTCAAGCGCGAAGCGTCGGCCGATGAAGTGAATGCGCTGCTCAAACAAGCCAGCCAGCACTCGAAGATTCTCGGCTACAACGCCCTGCCGCTGGTTTCCAGCGACTTCAACCACAACCCGCTGTCGTCGATCTTCGACGCCAACCACACCAAGTCCAGCGGCAAGCTGCTCAAAGTGCTGGCCTGGTACGACAACGAGTGGGGCTTCTCCAACCGCATGCTCGATAACTGCCTGGCGCTCTGCAACGCTGAATAAACCGTGGAGCAGCAACCGATGATCGGTATCAGCTTTACGCAAAAGACCATGGCGGCGCGCAAGCGTATCGCCCTGGTTGCCCATGACCACTGCAAAGTGTTTTTGCTGGACTGGGCCGAGCGGCAGAAAGACAAACTCGCGCAGCATGAACTGGTTGCCACCGGCACCACGGGGTTGTTATTGCAACAACGCCTCGGCCTGTCGGTGGAAAGCATGATCAGCGGTCCGCTGGGCGGTGACCAGCAACTCGGCGCGCAAATCGCCGAGCAGCGCGTCGACATGCTGGTGTTCTTCTGGGACCCGTTCGAACCGCAACCCCACGACCCGGACATCAAAGCGTTGCTGCGGGTCGCGGCGGTGTGGAACATCCCCGTGGCCTGCAACGAATGCAGCGCCGACTACCTGCTCAGCAGCCCGTTGATGGATCAGGCCCACGAACACCGCATCCCGGATTACGCGACCTATCTGCTGGGGCGTGGGTAAAGCTGTGGCAGCAGGCTCGCCCCTACAGGGGAATGCACATCCCTGTAGGAGCGAGCGGTGCGGCGATCCGACTTGCCCGCGAAGGCATCATTTCAGGCAACACAACTTTCGAACTCAGCCAACAATTCCCCAATCCTCGGGGGATTACTCAGTCGGCACTACCTTATCCAGCACCTGATTCACAGCCAGCTCAGCCAGCATCACGACCTGGGCGATGCCCAGCAGGGTTTTGCGGTGGGTACCTTCGAGCAAGGCGGCGAAGTCGTTGAGCATGACGGTGGCCGAGCCCAGGGTTTCGCTGGCGTTGACCAGCATCGGTTCGGTGGCGGCCGCAGGGTTGGCCATATACAGGTTGTTGGGTTGATAGGGTGTGGCCATGACCGTGGCCGCCGGGTTGAGGTAATGGTCGAGGGCGCGTTCGGCGGCTTCGTTGAGTTTTCTGGAATCGGGGGATTCGTAGGGGGAGACCGGATCGGTGAGCGGTGGGTTTGGCGTTACTTTGAACATGGGATACTTACCTCTAGTAAGGCCGCGTCCGTCTCGCTGCTAAACGGATGGGTGGCGGCTATGCGCAAGTTAGCAGACCGGTAAGCTCCCAAAACCCGGCGCACCCGAAGGTGCCATGCGCACAGCCACCATCGAGCACAGGCGAATGCCTGACTGGATGAGACTTATGCAACCGAGAGCTAACACAGCCGGGCTGCTAAACCCGATCACTGCGAATCAGTGACGCGAATCAAGTTACCGACCGGCCCCAAGGCGCACAAGCCGGCGGATTCTGGCGCAGGCGTAGGCAACGGCGCAAGGTTTCGTGGCCTTTAGGACGTAACACCGGGTGTCGTTAAACACTCATTCTGGATCGTGTGTATTGCCGCTCGGAAATCGATGAATTCCCCCACCGGATTTCATCTGGCCGAGCCGTTTTTTTGAACTATGCTCGGGCTCTCGTTCCGGAGGGCCTTCGATGACTGATTTACTCACGTCCATTCAAGCCGCACTCGGCTTGCCTCACACCCCAATCCCGTTCACCTCGAGCGGCGCCCTGCCCTCGGCGTTTGCCGTGACCGATCTGGCCTGCGCCAGCATTGCCGCCGCCGGCCAGGCCGCCAGCGAACGGCTGCATCAACAAACCGGTCGTTTGCCCAGCCTTGAAGTCGACCGCCGCCTGGCGTCGTTCTGGTTCGCCACCTCGATCCGCCCCGTGGGCTGGAACGTCCCGCCGCTGTGGGACCCGGTCGCCGGCGACTACGCAACCAAGGACGGCTGGATCCGCCTGCACACCAACGCGCCGCATCACCGCGCTGCTGCCGAAACGGTACTTGGCGCCTGCACCGACCGCGCAGCGATGGCGAGCAAAGTGGCTCAGTGGGCGAAAAGCGATCTGGAACAAGCGGTGGTCGAAGCCGGTGGTTGTGCCGCCGAGATGCGCAGTTGGGAGCAATGGCAGGCCCACCCCCAAGGTCAGGCCGTGAACGCCGAACCGTTGATTCAGTTCAGCGCCAGTGGCAGCCGAAACGTGAAACCTTGGCAAGGCTCGGTGGCGCAACCGCTGGCCGGGATCAAAGTGCTGGACCTCACGCGGGTGCTCGCCGGCCCGATCGCCAGCCGCTTCCTCGCCGGGCTCGGCGCCGACGTGCTGCGCATCGACCCACCGACCTGGAACGAACCGGGCGTGGTGCCGGAAGTGACCCTGGGCAAACGCTGCGCGCGCCTGGATCTGCACGACAAAACTGATCGCGCGGTGTTCGAAAGCCTGCTCAAGGACGCCGACATCCTGCTCCACGGCTACCGCGCCGATGCCTTGGAACGCCTGGGTTACGGCATCGCCCAACGGCAGGTACTGGCCCCCGGCCTGATCGATGTTTGCCTCAACGCTTACGGCTGGAGCGGCCCCTGGCAGAACCGTCGCGGCTTCGACAGCCTGGTGCAGATGAGCAGCGGGATTGCCGACGCGGGCATGCACTGGAAGAAGGCGGATAAACCGACACCGCTGCCGGTTCAGGCCCTTGATCACGCCACCGGGTATTTGATGGCGGCCAGTGCGATCAAGCTATTGGGCCACGGTGGCTCTGCGCGGTTGTCGCTAGCGCGAACGGCGAAGTTGCTGATCGAGCATGGTGCCGGAACGGATGAGCCGTTACGGGCAGAGGATGACCACGATCAAGGGATGTTGATTGAACAAACACCGTGGGGGCCGGCCCATCGGTTGCAGGTGCCATTGAAGATCACCGGGACGCCGCTGCAGTGGGCGCTGCCGGCTGGGGAACTGGGTGCCCATCGCGCGCAGTGGTGGTGACCATCAGATAGCTTTCGCGGGCAAGTCGGATCGCCGCACCGCTCGCTCCTACAGGTACAGCGTGATCCTGTGGGAGCGTGCGGTGCGGCGATCCGACTTGCCCGCGATGAGGCCCGAACAGTCACCGTAAACACTGTCACGTAGTTTATTTTTAACTAAATAGATAAAACCAAATAACATTTATCCATTAATCCCGACCATTTCCTTTTATTTATAGCCGAACAATCTATAGGTCCGGCCAGTAAAGAGTTTTGTATCGCGCACCTGATAAATCCGCAGAAACAAACTAACTTCGTAATGCTATTCACTTAAGCACTTTCAGTCGCTACGCATTCTTTGTAGCAGCTGCCGAAGGCTGCGTTCGGCTGCGAAGCAGTCGTCAAATAAACCATTGCGGTGCGTCGGATACACCACGGCAACCGGACTCACGACTGCTGCGCAGCCGAACGCAGCCTTCGGCAGCTGCTACAGATCGCATTAAGGCCTTGTGCCTGAGAAAGATACATAAGTCTTTCATTAACAATGGAATGTGCCCATGCACTGATCTATGTCAGCTGATTGAACAGCCAACAGAATTACTCTGTTGCCTCTCTTCTCCTGCACTGGAGTCATGCTATGTCTGAATCCCCCGGAAAACTGAAACTCGGTGCGCTCGTTGCTTTAGTGGTCGGTTCAATGATTGGTGGTGGAATATTCTCTTTGCCCCAGAACATGGCTGCCAGTGCTGACGTTGGTGCTGTTCTTATTGGTTGGGCGATTACCGCGGTGGGTATGTTGACCCTCGCGTTCGTCTTTCAAACCCTGGCCAATCGCAAGCCTGATCTGGATGGCGGTGTTTATGCCTACGCCAAGGCCGGGTTCGGCGACTACATGGGGTTTTCGTCGGCCTGGGGATACTGGATCAGCGCCTGGTTGGGCAACGTGGGTTACTTCGTCCTGCTGTTCAGCACTCTCGGTTATTTTTTCCCGCTATTTGGAGAGGGGAATACTCCTGCCGCCGTCATCGGTGCTTCGCTGCTGCTTTGGGCGGTGCACTTTCTGGTTTTACGGGGGATCAAGGAAGCGGCGTTCATCAACCTGGTGACCACCGTGGCCAAGGTCGTGCCGCTGCTGCTGTTCGTGTTGATCGCGGTGTTCGCCTTCAAACTGGAGATCTTCACCGCTGACATCTGGGGCGTGAAAAACCCGGACCTGGGCAGCGTGATGAACCAGGTGCGCAAGATGATGCTGGTCACGGTGTGGGTGTTCATCGGCATCGAAGGCGCGAGCATTTTCTCGGCCCGCGCGGAAAAACGCAGCGACGTGGGTAAGGCTACGGTCATCGGCTTCATCACCGTGCTGCTGTTCCTGATGCTGGTGAACGTGTTGTCCCTGGGAATCATGACCCAACCGGCATTGGCGAAACTGCAGAACCCGTCGATGGCCGCGGTGCTGGAACACGTGGTCGGTCATTGGGGTGCGGTGCTGATCAGCGTCGGCCTGATCATTTCCTTGCTCGGGGCGTTGCTGTCATGGGTGTTGCTGTGCGCGGAGATCATGTTCGCCGCCGCCAAGGACCACACCATGCCGGCGTTTTTGCGCCGTGAAAACGCCAACCTTGTACCCGCCAACGCGCTGTGGCTGACCAACGCGATGGTGCAGCTGTTTCTGATCATCACACTGTTTTCGGCCAGCACTTACCTGTCGCTGATCTACCTCGCCACCTCGATGATCCTGGTGCCCTATCTGTGGTCGGCGGCCTATGCCGTGCTGCTGGCAGTGCGCGGCGAGAGCTATGAAAACGCTGCGGCCGAGCGCAGCAAAGACCTGGTCATCGGTGGCATCGCTCTGATCTACGCGATCTGGCTGCTGTACGCCGGCGGCGTCAAATACCTGCTGCTCTCCGCCCTGCTGTATGCCCCCGGCGCGATCCTGTTCGCCAAAGCCAAGCTTGAAGTCGACAAACCGGTTTTCACCAACATCGAGAAGCTGATTTTCGCCGCTGTCGTCGCGGGCGCCCTGGTGGCGGCCTATGGGCTGTATGACGGCTTCCTGACCCTTTAGCACTGTTGTGAAAAGCAGTACCCGATTGTTTTCATCTGGAGGAACACGTAATGACCACGGAAAAAGTTAAGTACGGCGTCCATTCCGAAGCCGGCAAACTGCGCAAAGTCATGGTTTGCTCCCCCGGCCTGGCCCACCAGCGGCTGACCCCGAACAACTGTGATGAACTGCTTTTCGATGATGTGCTGTGGGTCGCCCAGGCCAAGCGTGATCACTTCGACTTCGTCACCAAAATGCGTGAGCGCAACATCGACGTGCTGGAAATGCACAACCTGTTGACCGACATCGTGGCGATGCCTGAAGCGCTGGACTGGATTCTGGAACGCAAGATCACCGGCAACTCGGTGGGCCTCGGCCTGATCCATGAAGTGGGTGCCTGGCTGCGTAGCCTGGAGCCGCGCAAGATCGCCGAATTCCTCATCGGCGGGGTTTCCGCCGATGACCTGCCGGACAGTTTCGGTGGCAAGACCATCCAGATGTTCCGCGATTTCCTCGGCCACTCCAGCTTCATTCTGCCGCCGCTGCCCAACACCCAGTTCACCCGCGACACCACCTGCTGGATCTACGGCGGCGTGACCCTGAACCCGATGTACTGGCCGGCGCGCCGTCAGGAAACCCTGCTGGCCACCGCCATCTACAGATTCCACCCGCAGTTCACCAACGCCGACTTCCAGATCTGGTACGGCGACCCCGACCAGGATCACGGCAGCGCCACCCTTGAGGGCGGCGACGTGATGCCGATCGGCAACGGCGTGGTGTTGATCGGCATGGGCGAGCGCTCGTCCCGCCAGGCCATCGGCCAATTGGCGGTCAATCTGTTCAAGAACAAAGCGGTGGAACGAGTGATCGTCGCCGGCCTGCCGAAATCCCGCGCAGCGATGCACCTGGACACCGTGTTCAGTTTCTGCGACCGCGACCTGGTGACGATTTTCCCGGAAGTGGTGAACCAGATCGTCGCCTTCAGCCTGCGCCCTGATGAAAGCAAACCGGGCGGCATCGACGTGCGCCGTGAAGAAACCAGCTTCCTCGACACCGTGGCCAAGGCCCTCAACCTCAAGGCGCTGCGCGTCGTCGAAACCGGCGGCAACAGCTTCGCCGCCGAACGCGAGCAATGGGACGACGGCAACAACGTGGTGGCCGTGGAGCCAGGCGTGGTCATCGGCTACGACCGCAATACCTACACCAACACCCTGCTGCGCAAGGCCGGCATCGAGGTCATCACCATCAGCGCCAGTGAACTCGGGCGCGGGCGCGGCGGTGGCCACTGCATGACCTGCCCGATCATTCGCGACCCTATCGATTATTAACTTTCGAGCCTTGGCCGATGCTTATCCAGCACGGCCGAGGGGATAACCGAAACCCAAGGAGATCCAATCATGGCTTTCAATATGCGCAACCGCAGCCTGCTCTCGCTGATGCACCACACCACTCGCGAGCTGCACTACTTGCTGGACCTGTCCCGCGACCTCAAACGCGCTAAATACACCGGCACCGAGCGTCCGCACCTGCAAGGCAAGAACATCGCGCTGATCTTCGAAAAAACCTCGACCCGCACCCGGTGCGCCTTCGAAGTCGCGGCCCATGACCAGGGCGCCCACGTCACTTACATCGACCCGGTGTCATCGCAGATCGGCCACAAGGAAAGCATGAAAGACACCGCCCGCGTGCTGGGGCGGATGTTCGACGCCATCGAGTACCGCGGCTTCGAACAGGAAATCGTCGAAGAGCTGGCCAAGTTCGCCGGCGTACCGGTGTTCAACGGCCTGACCGCTGAGTTCCACCCGACGCAAATGATCGCCGACACCCTGACCATGCGCGAACACAGCGACAAACCGCTGCACGACATCAGCTACGCCTACCTCGGCGATGCGCGCTACAACATGGGCAACTCGTTGCTGATGATCGGTGCCAAACTCGGCATGGACGTACGCATCGCCGCACCGAAAGCGCTGTGGCCGCATCAGGACTTCATCGATCAGTGCAAAGCCTTCGCCGAAGAGAGCGGCGCGCGCATCACCATCACCGAAGACCCGAAAGCAGCGGTCAAGGGCGTGGACTTCATCCACACCGACATCTGGGTGTCGATGGGCGAGCCGGTGGAAGCGTGGGACGAACGCATCGAGCAACTGCTGCCGTACCAGGTCAACGCCAACATGATGAAGGCCTCGGGCAACCCGCGCGTGAAATTCATGCACTGTTTGCCGGCATTCCACAACAGCGAAACCAAGGTCGGAAAAGACATCGCCGCGCGCTATCCGCACTTGGCCAACGGGGTTGAAGTGACGGAAGAAGTCTTCGAGTCGCCGGCCAACATCGCCTTCGAGCAAGCGGAAAACCGCATGCACACCATCAAGGCGATTCTGGTGTCGGCGTTGGCGGATATCTAACGGCTGATGCGGTGATCGTTCCCACGCTGATGATCGTTCCCACGCTCTGCGTGGGAATGCATCCAGTGACGCTCCGCGTCACATGGGACGCGGAGCGTCCCGGGCGGCATTCCCACGGGGACCGTGGGAACGATCATCAGGGAGATCAGATCGCCCGCCCCTATTTAGAAGGACTGCATTATGCGTATCGTCGTTGCTCTGGGCGGTAACGCCCTGCTCCGCCGGGGTGAACCCCTGACCGCGGACAACCAGCGCGCCAACATCCGGATCGCCACCGAACAGATCGCCAAGGTCTACCCCGGCAACCAATTGGTAATCGCCCACGGCAATGGTCCGCAGGTTGGCCTGTTGTCGCTGCAAGCGGCGGCCTATACCCAGGTTTCTCCTTACCCGCTCGACGTACTCGGCGCCGAAACCGAAGGCATGATCGGCTACATCATCGAACAGGAACTGGGCAACCTGCTGGACTTCGAAGTCCCGTTCGCCACCCTGCTGACCCAGGTCGAAGTCGACGCCAACGACCCGGCCTTCCAGAACCCCAGCAAACCCATCGGCCCGGTCTACTCCAAAGCCGAGGCAGAGAAACTCGCCGCCGAAAAAGGCTGGACCATCGCCCCGGACGGCGACAAATTCCGGCGCGTGGTCGCCAGCCCGAAACCCAAACGCATCTTCGAAATCCGCCCGATCAAGTGGCTGCTGGACAAAAGCAGCATCGTGATTTGCGCCGGGGGCGGCGGCATTCCGACGATGTACGACGCCAGCGGCAAGCTCCAGGGCGTGGAAGCGGTGATCGACAAGGACCTGTGCTCGGCGCTGCTGGCCGAACAGCTGGAAAGCGATCTACTGGTGATTGCCACTGACGTCAATGCCGCCTACATCGACTTCGGCCAACCCACGCAGAAAGCCATCGCCCAGGCCCACCCGGATGAAATGGAAAAACTCGGCTTCGCCGCCGGCTCCATGGGACCAAAGGTCCAGGCGGCCTGCGAGTTCGCCCGCCATACTGGGAAAGTCGCGGTGATCGGTTCACTCGCGGACATCGAAGCGATCGTCCAGGGCAAGGCCGGCACCCGTATCAGCACAGCGACGCCTGGTATCAGCTATCAATAGAAAGAAACGAATAGAAAGAAACGAATAGAAAGAAACGCAGGGGGACAGGTGTGGGGTCTGCCCTGATTCAAGGCCTTTTTTGAAGGAGAGACGCCAATGGCTACGTTTGAACCCGGTCATCTGCACATCGAGCGTCACGCGCTGAACAAGGACGACTTCAGCTACAACCTGCACATCAAATACGAAATCGCCCAGGATCCCAAGGAAGGCAAAGGCATGCTCTTCAGGCTGCATGGCTCGGTCGAGGGCAAAGAGCTGGATGAATCGTTCTACCTGCCCAAGGACCAGGCCTTCGACTTCGCCCGCCACGCCACGCGTATCGCACAAAAGTATGGCCTGCCCAAGACAACCAACATCGGCGCGATGCACAAGTATTACGACGAGATGTTTGAAGACGTGCGGGCACAGCTCCACGTCAAGTCCGGCGACCCGGTAAAACCTGAACACCTGGGATAACGCTGGGAAGATCTAAAGATCGCAGCTATCGGCAACTCCTGCGCCGAACGTATTCCCTTGTAGGAGCGAGGTCTTGCCCGCGAAGCGTTTGGCGGTATTGAGGGCCTCCTCGCTCCGACAATTAGAACGCGCATTTCACCTGAGGCCCGCCCCAAGGCATACTTGCCACCCTCCGCACTCCAGAACCAAACTGCCCATGCGCATCCACGTCAGTTTCATCGACCGCGTCGGTATCACCCAGGAAGTCCTGGCCCTGCTCGGTGGGCGCAATCTCAATCTGGATGCGGTGGAAATGGTGCCGCCCAACGTCTACATCGACGCCCCGACCTTGAGCCCGGCCGTGCTCGAAGAGCTGCGCGATGCGCTGTTCAACGTGCGTGGCGTGCAAGCGGTGACGGTGGTCGACATCCTTCCCGGCCAGCGCCGGCACTTGCAGCTCGACGCGTTGCTCGCCGCCATGACCGACCCGGTGCTGGCCCTGGACAGTGCAGGCAAAGTGCTGCTGGCCAACCCGGCGCTGATTGCCCTGTACGGCCGCGAACCGGCGGGTGAGAGCATCAGCGAGCTGTTCGCCGACCCGGCGCTGCTCGACACATTGCTGGAAAACGGCTTCCGCCTGCCGCTGCGCGAAATCACCGTCAACGGTCAAACCCTGCTGCTGGACGCCACGCCGATCACCGACGCCGGCGCCCTGCTGACTCTGTATCAACCGAACCGCATCGGTGAACGCCTCTCGGCGCTGCACCACGATCACGCTGAAGGCTTCGATGCCCTGCTCGGCGAATCGCCGGCGATTCGTACGCTCAAGGCTCGCGCCCAGCGGGTCGCCGCCCTTGATGCACCGTTGCTGATCCAGGGTGAAACCGGCACCGGCAAAGAACTGGTGGCCCGTGCCTGCCACGCCATCAGCGCCCGCCACGGTTCGCCGTTCCTGGCCTTGAACTGCGCGGCACTGCCGGAAAACCTCGCCGAAAGCGAACTGTTCGGCTACGCCCCCGGCGCCTTCACCGGCGCGCAACGGGGCGGCAAGCCGGGGCTGATGGAACTGGCCAACCAGGGCACGGTATTTCTCGACGAGATCGGCGAGATGTCGCCGTATTTGCAGGCGAAATTGCTGCGTTTTCTCAACGACGGCAGCTTTCGTCGGGTCGGTGGCGACCGCGAAGTGAAGGTCAACGTGCGGATCCTCAGCGCGACCCACCGCAATCTGGAAAAAATGGTCAGCGAAGGCGCCTTCCGTGAAGACCTGTTCTATCGCCTCAACGTGCTGAATGTCGAAGTCCCGCCCCTGCGCGAGCGCGGCCAGGACATTCTGCTGCTGGCGCGCTACTTCATGCAGCAGGCCTGCGCGCAGATCCAGCGCCCGGTCTGCCGTCTGGCCCCGGGCACCTACCCGGCGCTGCTGGGCAACCGTTGGCCGGGCAACGTGCGGCAACTGCAGAACGTGATCTTCCGCGCCGCGGCGATTTGCGAAAGCAGCCTGGTGGACATCGGCGACCTCGACATTGCTGGCACCTCCGTGGCGCGCCAGAGCGATACCGAGGTCGACAGCCTCGAACAGGCCATGGAAGAGTTCGAGAAAGATCTGCTGGAAAAGCTCTACGTCAGCTACCCCTCCACCCGCCAACTGGCCAGCCGCCTGCAAACCTCCCACACCGCGATTGCCCATCGGTTGCGCAAGTACGGGATTCCCAATAAGCCCCTGTAGTTGCGTAATGCCTTGATCGTTCCCACGCTCTGCGTGGGAATGCAGCCCGGGCTTCAAAACCGTGCTCAAAAGCGACCCCCATCTGTACTGAAAGCGCTACAGTGGAATGATATCGATACACCCTCTCCCGATCAGCGCTGTGCAAGGCTTTGATCCACCTAGGCTTTTTTCTTTGCTTCAAGCTGTAGCGATTTCGCTACAGCCTGTCCATTCCAGCAATTCGACAAAACCAATAACTTATTGATTTACAAAGAATAAATAACATTGGCCGCGATTTTGCTTAGCTTCTTATAAAAAAGCAGCACCCATAAAACAGGGCATTGCCCCAGCATTCCACCGCGTCCACCAGACGAGTCTGGCCCCCTTAGGAGTTTCCATGAGCGAGTTGCGTTTTACTGAAGATCACGAATGGCTGCGCACCGAAGCTGACGGCACCATTACGGTCGGCATCACCGCTTTCGCGCAGAACGCACTGGGCGACGTGGTTTTCGTACAACTGCCTGAGCTGCAGAGCTACGACAAAGGCGCAGAAGCCGCCACCGTGGAATCGGTAAAAGCCGCCAGCGGCGTGTACATGCCACTGGATGGTGAAGTGCTGGAAGTGAACCCGGCGCTGGACAGCAGCCCTGAACTGGTCAACGAAGATCCGCTGGGCGAAGGCTGGTTCTTCCGCTTCCAGCCAACCGACGCCTCGGCTGTCGGCCAACTGCTGGATCAAGACGCTTACGACCGTCTGATCAAAGCCCAAGCCTGAGGAGCGCCGACATGACTCAAGTCAATCTGACGACCGCCAACGAATTCATCACCCGCCACATCGGCCCGCGTGCAGGCGACGAGCAAGCCATGCTCAACAGCCTCGGCTTCGACTCCCTGGAAGCCCTGAGCGCCAGCGTCATTCCCGACAGCATCAAAGGCACCAGCGTCCTCGGCCTCGAAGACGGCCTGAGCGAAGCCGATGCCCTGGCGTTGATCAAATCCATCGCCGGCAAAAACCAGCTGTTCAAGACCTACATCGGTCAGGGCTACTACGGCACTCACACGCCGTCGCCGATCCTGCGCAACCTGCTGGAAAACCCGGCCTGGTACACCGCTTACACCCCGTACCAGCCAGAAATTTCCCAGGGCCGTCTCGAAGCGCTGTTGAACTTCCAGACCCTGATCAGCGACCTGACCGGCCTGCCGATCGCCAACGCCTCGTTGCTCGACGAAGCCACCGCCGCTGCCGAAGCGATGACCTTCTGCAAACGCCTGAGCAAGAACAAGGGCAGCCACGCCTTCTTCGCCTCCGTTCATTGCCACCCGCAAACCCTCGACGTTTTGCGCACCCGTGCCGAGCCACTGGGCATCGACGTGGTCGTTGGCGACGAGCGTGAACTGACCGACGTGACGCCGTTCTTCGGCGCCTTGTTGCAATACCCCGCCAGCAACGGTGACGTGTTCGACTACCGCGAACTGACCGAGCGCTTCCACGCGGCTAACGCGCTGGTCGCGGTCGCTGCTGACCTGCTGGCCCTGACCGTGCTGACCCCGCCGGGCGAATTCGGCGCCGACGTGGCCATCGGCAGCGCACAACGCTTCGGCGTGCCGCTGGGCTTCGGTGGCCCGCACGCGGCGTACTTCTCCACCAAGGATGCGTTCAAGCGCGACATGCCGGGCCGTCTGGTCGGCGTTTCCGTGGATCGTTTCGGCAAGCCGGCCCTGCGCCTGGCCATGCAGACCCGCGAGCAACATATCCGCCGCGAGAAAGCCACCAGCAACATCTGCACCGCTCAGGTGCTGTTGGCCAACATCGCCAGCATGTACGCCGTGTACCACGGCCCGAAAGGCCTGACGCAAATCGCCAATCGCATTCATCACCTGACCGCGATCCTCGCCAAAGGCTTGAGCGCACTGGGCCTGAGCGTCGAGCAAGCCAGCTTCTTCGACACCTTGACGATTAAAACCGGCGCACAAACGGCGGCCCTGCACGACAAGGCTCGCGCACAGAAGATCAACTTGCGCGTGGTCGATGCTGAGCGTCTGGGCCTGTCCCTCGACGAAACCAGCAGCCAGGCTGACGTCGAAACCCTGTGGAGCCTGCTGGCCGACGGCAAGGCACTGCCGGACTTCGCTGCATTGGCCGCGAACATTGCAAGCACCATCCCGGCTGCATTGGTTCGCCAATCGCCAATCCTCAGCCACCCAGTGTTCAACCGTTATCACTCCGAAACCGAGCTGATGCGCTACCTGCGCAAATTGGCGGACAAGGACCTGGCCCTGGATCGCACCATGATCCCGCTGGGTTCCTGCACCATGAAACTCAACGCCGCCAGCGAAATGATCCCGGTGACCTGGGCTGAATTCGGTGCCCTGCACCCGTTCGCCCCGGCCGAACAAAGCGCCGGCTATCAGCAGCTGACCGATGAATTGGAAGCGATGCTCTGCGCCGCCACCGGTTACGACTCGATCTCCCTGCAACCGAACGCCGGTTCCCAGGGTGAATACGCCGGTCTGCTAGCGATCCGTGCCTACCATCAGAGCCGTGGCGAAGACCGTCGCGACATCTGCCTGATCCCGTCGTCCGCTCACGGCACCAACCCGGCCACCGCCAACATGGCCGGCATGCGCGTGGTTGTGACCGCCTGCGATGCCCGCGGCAACGTCGACATCGAAGACCTGCGTGCCAAGGCCATCGAGCACCGCGAACACCTCGCTGCGCTGATGATCACTTACCCGTCGACCCACGGTGTGTTCGAAGAAGGCATCCGCGAAATCTGCGGCATCATTCACGACAACGGCGGCCAGGTTTACATCGATGGCGCGAACATGAACGCCATGGTCGGCCTTTGCGCACCGGGTAAGTTCGGCGGCGACGTATCGCACCTGAACCTGCACAAAACCTTCTGCATCCCACACGGCGGTGGCGGCCCGGGCGTCGGCCCGATTGGCGTCAAGTCGCACCTGACGCCGTTCCTGCCGGGCCACGCCCAGATGGAACGCAAGGAAGGCGCAGTCTGCGCGGCACCGTTCGGCAGCGCGAGCATTCTGCCGATCACCTGGATGTACATTCGAATGATGGGTGGCGCCGGCCTCAAGCGCGCTTCGCAACTGGCGATCCTGAATGCCAACTACATTTCCCGTCGCCTCGAAGAGCACTATCCAGTCCTCTACACCGGCAGCAACGGTCTGGTGGCGCACGAATGCATCCTCGACCTGCGTCCGCTGAAAGACAGCAGCGGCATCAGCGTCGATGACGTGGCCAAGCGTCTGATCGACTTCGGCTTCCACGCCCCGACCATGTCGTTCCCGGTGGCCGGCACGTTGATGATCGAGCCGACCGAAAGCGAATCCAAGGAAGAACTGGACCGCTTCTGCGACGCCATGATCCGCATCCGCGAAGAAATCCGCGCGGTGGAAAACGGCACGCTGGACAAGGATGACAACCCGCTGAAAAACGCCCCGCACACCGCTGCGGAAATCGTCGGCGAGTGGACTCACCCGTACAGCCGCGAGCAAGCCGTTTACCCGGTAGCGTCGCTGATCGAAGCCAAGTACTGGCCACCGGTCGGTCGCGTCGACAACGTGTTTGGCGATCGCAACCTGGTCTGCGCCTGCCCGTCGATCGAAAGCTACGCTTAAACCTGTACAACAATGATCGTTCCCACGCTCTGCGTGGGAACGATCGATCTGTGTCGATCCTCATAACAAGAAACCGGAGAACAACCATGTCGTTAAGCGTGTTCGACCTGTTCAAGATTGGCATCGGCCCCTCCAGCTCTCACACCGTTGGCCCGATGCGTGCCGCTGCGCGCTTCGCCGAAGGGTTGCGCCGTGAAGGGCTGCTGACAGCAACCACCTGCGTCAAAGTCGAGCTCTACGGCTCGCTCGGCGCCACCGGCAAAGGCCACGGCAGCGACAAGGCCGTATTGCTGGGCCTGGAAGGCGAACACCCGGACACCGTGGACACCGAAACCGTCACTACCCGCCTGCAAGAGATTCGCAGCAGCGGTCGCTTGAACCTGCTCGGTGAACACAGCATCGCGTTCAACGAGAAAGAACACCTGGCGATGATTCGTAAACCGTTGGCCTATCACCCCAATGGCATGATCTTTCGCGCATTCGACGCCGCGGGCCTGCAAGTCCGCAGCCGCGAGTACTACTCGGTCGGCGGTGGCTTCGTGGTCGATGAAGACGCTGCCGGCGCCGACCGCATCGTCGAAGACGCCACGCCCCTGACCTTCCCGTTCAAAAGCGCCAAGGACCTGCTTGGTCACTGCAGCACCTACGGTTTATCGATCAGTCAGGTGATGCTGACCAACGAAAGCGCCTGGCGCCCGGAAGCGGAAACCCGCGCCGGGCTGCTGAAAATCTGGCAAGTGATGCAGGACTGCGTCGCCGCTGGTTGCCGCAACGAAGGCATCCTGCCCGGCGGGCTGAAGGTCAAGCGTCGGGCCGCGGCGCTGCATCGGCAACTGTGCAAAAACCCGGAATCGTCGCTGCGCGATCCGCTGTCAGTGCTGGACTGGGTCAACCTGTACGCCCTGGCGGTCAACGAAGAAAACGCCAACGGCGGACGCGTAGTCACTGCGCCCACCAATGGTGCAGCCGGCATCATCCCGGCAGTCTTGCATTACTACATGCGCTTTATTCCCGGAGCGAATGACGACGGCGTGGTGCGTTTTCTGCTGACCGCGGCGGCGATCGGCATTCTGTACAAGGAAAACGCCTCGATCTCCGGCGCCGAAGTCGGCTGTCAGGGCGAGGTCGGCGTTGCCTGTTCCATGGCGGCCGGCGCCTTGTGCGAAGTGCTCGGCGGCACAGTGCAGCAGGTGGAAAACGCGGCCGAAATCGGCATGGAACACAACCTCGGCCTGACCTGCGACCCAATTGGCGGGCTGGTGCAAGTGCCTTGCATCGAGCGCAACGCCATGGGTTCGGTCAAGGCCATCAATGCGGTGCGCATGGCGCTGCGCGGCGACGGTCAGCACTACGTCTCCCTCGACAAGGTCATCCGCACCATGCGCCAGACCGGTGCCGACATGAAAAGCAAATACAAGGAAACCGCCCGTGGCGGTTTGGCGGTCAACATTATCGAGTGCTGATGCGCGCATCGGCACTATTTTCAGGAGCTGGATATGTCCACCGAACAATTGTTGAAAACTCCGTTGCACGCACTGCACCTCGAACTCGGCGCCCGCATGGTGCCGTTCGCCGGCTATGACATGCCGGTGCAATACCCGCTGGGCGTGATGAAAGAACACCAGCACACCCGTGATCAGGCCGGGCTGTTCGACGTTTCGCACATGGGCCAGATCCGCCTGACCGGCGCCAATGCAGCCAAAGCCCTGGAAACCCTGGTGCCGGTGGACATCATCGACCTGCCGGTGGGCATGCAGCGCTACGCGATGTTCACCAACGAGGCCGGTGGCATCCTCGACGACCTGATGGTCGCCAACCTCGGTAACGACGAACTGTTCCTGGTGGTCAACGCCGCCTGCAAGGACCAGGATCTGGCGCACCTGCGCAAACACATCGGCGACCAGTGCACCATCGAACCGCTGTTCGAAGAGCGCGCACTGCTGGCGTTGCAAGGCCCGGCCGCCGTCACCGTGCTCGCACGCCTGGCGCCGGAAGTTGCGAAGATGACCTTCATGCAATTCACCCGCGTGAAGCTGTTGGGCGTGGACTGCTTTGTCAGCCGTTCGGGCTACACCGGTGAAGACGGTTACGAAATCTCCGTACCGACGGCCAACGCCGAAGCGCTGGCTCGCGCCCTGCTGGCCGAACCGGAAGTCGCGGCCATCGGCCTCGGCGCCCGCGATTCCCTGCGCCTGGAAGCCGGCCTGTGCCTGTACGGCCACGACATGAACACCGAAACCACGCCGATCGAAGCAAGCCTGCTGTGGGCCATCTCCAAGCCTCGACGTGCCGATGGCGCGCGGGCCGGCGGCTTCCCTGGCGCCGAAACGGTGTTCGCCCAGCAGCAAGCCGGTGTCAGCCGCAAGCGCGTTGGCCTGCTGCCGCAGGAACGTACACCGGTGCGTGAAGGTGCAGAGATCGTCAACGAAGCCGGCGAAATCATCGGCAGCGTGTGCAGCGGCGGCTTCGGTCCGACCCTGGGCGGTCCTTTGGCCATGGGTTACCTCGACAGCGCTTATACCGTTTTGGAAACACCAGTTTGGGCCATTGTGCGTGGGAAAAAGGTGCCTTTGCTTGTAAGCAAAATGCCATTTGTTCCACAACGCTACTATCGTGGCTGATTGACTGTTTCTATAAGTAACGCGGTTGCGTTAACAGTGCACTAATCTGTAACGCAACCGCCATAAAATAGTGCATATGCTTCGTTTATGAACGTTACTTATAACAATCGAAAACCAATGAACAACGCGATCGAATAAGCCCGCACTAGTGGCCACTCTAATTGCCATCAACCTGAGGAAATCCGGGCCTTCGCGGGGCTTGTTTTTTCTCCCGTAGTTGGCGTAGAGTTTGTTCACTGTGTTTGCATGGGTCGCTTGGAAATCGTGACCTGGGCAGTAGCCTACAAGTTAGCTACATCCCGTTCGACGTCTTCTTACTCTCCTGCAACCAGCCCCAGTACTCTTTCACGAGAAGGAGACTGTCATTCATTTTTGCGTCAAAGGAAATAAGAAATGTCCCAACGTCAGAGCGGTACCGTCAAGTGGTTTAACGACGAGAAAGGTTTTGGTTTTATCACTCCAGAAAGCGGTCCGGATCTGTTCGTGCATTTCCGCGCTATTCAGGGCAACGGCTTCAAGAGCCTGAAAGAAGGCCAGAAAGTGACGTTCGTTGCTGTGCAAGGCCAGAAAGGCATGCAGGCTGACGAAGTACAAGCAGAAGGCTAATCTTCTGTTACGAAAAAGCCCCTGATGCTGACATCAGGGGCTTTTTTGTGCGCGCAAATCCGTAAAATGGCTTCTTTTTCCGTTCAGAGGCAGCCATGTCGAAACACCTGCTCAACCCCCAAGGCGACTTCCCCGCCGTAGGCCTGGGTCGTCGCCTGGCAGCGATGTTCTACGACTTCCTGCTGTGCACTGCCCTGCTGATCGTCACCAGCGGCATCTACAAGATGATCCAGATGGCAATCATCGGCGAAGACCGAATGCGCACCCTGACCGAAGCCGGCGCGCTGGACGGTGACCCACTGCTGTCGACGGTGCTGCTGTTCGTGCTGTTCGGCTTCTTCGCCAAGTTCTGGACCTGGTCGGGCCAGACCCTGGGCATGCAGGTGTGGTGCATCCGCGTACAAAACGCCGACGGCTCATCCATCAGCCTGTGGCAGGCGCTGCTGCGCTTTGTGGTGTCGATCGCGTCCTGGCTATGCCTCGGGCTGGGGTTCTTCTGGTCGATGTTCGACAAACAGAAGCGCAGCTGGCACGACATCTATTCCAATACCCAGTTAGTGCGGATTCCGAAGAAGACCAAGTAACTGTGGCGAGGGAGCTTGCTCCCGCTGGGGTGCGAAGCGCCCCTGAATGCGGCTGCTGCGCAACCGAACGGGAGCAAGCTCCCTCGCCACAACAGCTCTCGCCACAGTAAGTGTCAGGCGTTACCCGCCAGCTTCATCCGCGCCGCCTGTGTGAAATCGAGCATGCGCTTCAACGGCCGAATCGCCTGCGGAATCAACGCCGGGTCGACGAAGATCTCATTGGTACCCTCACGCAAGCTCTTCAGCGTGCGCTCAAGGGTGTTCATCGCCATCCACGGGCAATGCGCGCAACTGCGGCAAGCCGCGCCGTTACCGGCCGTAGGCGCTTCGATAAAGACCTTGTCCGGGCACAGCTGCTGCATCTTGTAGAAGATGCCACGGTCGGTGGCGACGATCAGAGTCTTGTTCGGCAGGCTTTGCGCAGCAGCAATCAGCTGACTTGTGGAACCCACCGCGTCGGCCAATTCGATCACGGCGGTCGGCGACTCCGGATGCACCAGAATGGCCGCGTCCGGGTACAGCGCTTTCATGTCTTCGAGCTGCTTGGCCTTGAACTCTTCGTGAACGATGCAGGCACCGTCCCACAGCAGCATGTCGGCGCCGGTCTTGCGCTGGATGTAAGTGCCCAGGTGCTTGTCCGGGCCCCAGATAATGGTTTCGCCGTTATCCATCAGGCTTTCGACGATTTCCAGCGCGCAACTGGAAGTCACCACCCAATCCGCCCGGGCTTTGACTGCCGCCGAGGTGTTGGCATACACCACCACCGTGCGTTCCGGGTGCTGATCGCAGAACGCCGAGAACTCGTCCACCGGGCAACCCAGGTCCAGCGAGCAGGTCGCTTCCAGGGTCGGCATCAGCACACGCTTTTCAGGGTTGAGGATTTTCGCGGTTTCGCCCATGAATTTCACACCGGCAACCACTACGGTCTTGGCCGGATGGGCATTGCCGAAGCGGGCCATCTCCAGAGAGTCGGAGACGCAGCCACCGGTTTCTTCGGCCAGGGCCTGAATGACTGGATCGCAATAGAAGTGGGCAACCAGCACCGCGTCTTGAGCCTTGAGCTCGGCTGCGATGGCTGTGCGGTAATAAGCCTCCTCCTCGGCCGTCAGCGGCTTGGGCTGCTTGGCGTCGAGGTGGGCTTGAACCAGAAGGCGTTCGGAAATCTGCGTCATGTTCGCAAGACCTGCAGGCGCTTTCGCGCGAAAGTCGAGTATACACCCGGCTCCGGACCCTTCGGGGTACCGCCGGGAGAGTGAGTATTCATCAGGCACGGACAGCGTTGAAGCTGCGCAAGGCTACAGAATATCCGGTGGATGCAAAAGATGATTCTGACCTGCGTCACGCAGAGCGATCCCGGACGGGGACAACCTCAAATCGCGGGCAAAAAAAAACCCGGAAATCCTCACTTACGTGGGCCTTCCAGATTTTTTAAAATGGTGGGTCGTGTGGGATTCGAACCTACGACCAATTGGTTAAAAGCCAACTGCTCTACCAACTGAGCTAACGACCCGCTGTGTGGTGGCGCGTATAATACTGATTTTTAAGGACTATTCAACACCTAATTTGAAATAAATCAAAAATAAGGTGTCGGGTCGCTGATTCCGGCCGCCGCAAAGCCTTCTGCACGCAGACGGCAGCTGTCGCATTTACCGCACGCACGGCCGTTATCGTCCGCCTGATAGCAGGAAACGGTCAGCCCGTAATCGACGCCAAGCTTCACGCCTGCCTGAACGATCTGCGCCTTGCTCAGGTTCTGCAGGGGGGCCTGGATACGGAAGCCATTCCCTTCTACACCGGCCTTGGTCGCCAGATTAGCCATGCGCTCGAACGCTTCGATGAACTCGGGACGGCAATCCGGGTAACCGGAATAATCCACCGCGTTTACACCGATAAAGATGTCACGCGCGCCCAGCACTTCGGCCCAGCCCAACGCCAGGGACAGAAACACCGTGTTGCGCGCCGGCACGTAGGTCACCGGAATGCCTTCACTCGGCGCCTCCGGCACGTCGATGGAACTGTCGGTCAGGGCCGAGCCACCGATACCGTTCAGGTTCAGGCCAATCACCTTGTGCTCGACCACACCCAGGTCGCGGGCGACACGCTCGGCGGCATGCAGTTCAGCACGGTGGCGCTGACCGTAATCGAAGCTCATGGTGTAGCAGCTATAGCCTTCGGCACGGGCCATGGCCACGACCGTCGCCGAGTCGAGGCCGCCGGACAGCAGGATGACCGCACGTTTTTCAGCAGTGTTCAGTGGTTCAGTCATTTCAGCGCCCCGGCTCGTCATTCCAAAGATATTTATGCAGCTGCAATTGCAGACGCACAGGCAGATTGTCCGCCACCACCCAGTCCGCCAGATCACGCGCATTAAGGTCATGGTGGCTCGGCGAGAACAGGACTTCGCCGGCACGCTCGCTCAAACCGTACTGAATCAGCTTGGACACAGCCCAGTCATAGTCTTCCCGCGAGCAGATGACAAACTTCACCTGATCGTTGGGCGTGAGCAGTTCGATGTTCTCGTAGCGGTTGCGGTGGGCTTCTTTCGAACCCGGGGTTTTCAGGTCGACGACGCGACTGACCCGTGGATCGACCGCCGAGATATCCAGCGCGCCGCTGGTTTCCAGCGACACTTCGTAACCGGCGTCACACAACTGCTTGAGCAAGGGAATGGCATTGGGTTGCGCCAGGGGCTCGCCGCCCGTGACACAGACGTAACGCGGGCGAAAACCGGCCACTTGCTCGAGGATGTCCTCGAGGGTGCGAATGGTGCCGCCAGTGAACGCGTAGGCGCTGTCGCAGTATTGGCAACGCAATGGGCAACCGGTCAGGCGCACAAAAACAGTGGGCAGCCCGGCAGTCCGCGTTTCACCCTGCAACGAGTAGAAAACTTCGGTGATTCTCAATGTGTCTTGCATAGTCGCCACGGGCGTAACAGCTAAACAGGCTGTCCGCCTCCGTCAGGCACTTCAAGGAACCCCGCCAACGCGCAGATCCCAAAAAGCGTGTTTCATAAAAAGGGGATGAATTCTAACGAAAAAACCCGCGATAGGCGCGGGTTTCTTCAAAACAGGTAGCTATTTCTACAAGCTTACAGCCTTACATGCGCTGCAAGTCGCGTTGTGCCAGCTGAGCGGCGGAAGTGCCCGGATACTGGGACACAACCTGCTGCAGAATACCTTTGACCCGATCGGTATGACCGAGGCGGCGCTCTACATCAGCGAGCTTGTACAGCGAATCAGGCACTTTAGGGTGCTTGGGGTACAGCTGCGAAACCTTGGCAAATGCCTGACCTGCACCTTGCAGATCGCCTTTGGCCAGGTTCACTTCACCCAACCAGTACTGGGCGTTACCCGCGTATTGGCTGTTGGGGTATTTGCGCAGGAATGCGGCGAAAGCCTGGCTGGCCTTGTCGAAATCCTTGGCTTTGATCAGGTCGAAGGCTGCATCGTAATACAGTTTTTCCTTCGCCGGATCAGCCGGTTCGCCACCCGCGGCTGGCGCTGGGGCTTGAGCGGCTGCCG
>NZ_AKJT01000022.1 GCF_000282195.1 Pseudomonas sp. GM18 | reverse complement strand
GAGCGTGGGAACGATCATTCAATGGCTGACTCACAACGTGGTCCCGGCCACGGAGTGTGGTCAATGCGTCTTGGTGGAAACGGGCTTCGCGGGTGATGCAGTCTTTTTAAGTACCCGAAGTTCAACCACGCTCGATTTCCGCTTTACGCAGATCGTAGGTCGATTGCAGGTTTAGCCAGAACTCGGGCGTGGTGTTCAGGTAAATGGAAAGCCTCTCGGCAAGGTCAGGGCCTACACCTCTCTCCTGCATCAAAAGGGCGCTCACTTCACCCGCGACCTCATTCAACGAACTAGCCAAACC
Organism: Pseudomonas sp. GM18; assembly: GCF_000282195.1. Taxonomy (GTDB): domain Bacteria; phylum Pseudomonadota; class Gammaproteobacteria; order Pseudomonadales; family Pseudomonadaceae; genus Aquipseudomonas. The sequence continues at coordinate 239,957 of NZ_AKJT01000022.1, read as the reverse complement.
ATCCGCTGTAATACCCAGTGGCTCAAGAAATTCCGTTTTCAGGATTTCACCTGGATGAATCGGCCGCATTCCAGAATTGCTCATCTCCCCTCCTAAGGGCTCGATTAGCTGTGATCATAAGCAGCTACTCCGATCCGACAAGAGCCTCCGAACCCTTTCACCGAAGTCCTTCATCTATCCAGGCCCGGTCCTACAAAAAAACTAGCTGCAGCGGCTGATTACGCCTAAATACCAGCCGCGACAGAACCTTTGTAGCGGCTGCCGAAGGCTGCGTTCGACTGCGCAGCAGTCGTAAATCCAAGTTGAACGATCTGCCTGATACACCGCGTGATCTGATTTTACGACTGCTGCGCAGTCGAACGCAGGCTCCGCCAGCTGCTACGGATCCCGTTATGGCTTAACTGACTGGAATCAACTCACCGTCCCCAGCAACATCCTGCGAAAGTTTGGCGGCTCTTCTGCCACGCTAAAGCGCCCCTCTCCTACTACCCTTCAAAAACCGCAGGAAGCGGTCCCTGTCAGCTCAAGGAACGACCATGTCCCTATCCATCGTCCACAGCCGCGCCCAAGTTGGCGTGGATGCGCCCGCCGTCACCGTAGAAGTGCATCTGGCCAACGGCTTGCCGTCGCTGACCATGGTCGGGCTGCCCGAGGCGGCGGTAAAGGAAAGCAAGGACCGGGTACGTAGCGCGATCATCAATTCGGGGCTGCAATTTCCGGCGCGGCGCATCACCTTGAATCTCGCCCCGGCGGATTTACCGAAGGATGGCGGGCGGTTCGATCTGGCGATTGCCCTGGGGATTCTGTCGGCCAGTGTGCAGGTGCCGACGTTGACGCTGGATGACGTGGAGTGCCTGGGAGAGCTGGCGTTGTCGGGCGCGGTGCGGGCGGTTCGCGGGGTGTTGCCGGCGGCGCTGGCAGCACGCAAGGCGGGGCGCACGCTGGTGGTGCCGCGAGCGAATGCCGAGGAGGCATGCCTGGCGTCGGGGTTGAAGGTGATTGCGGTGGATCATCTGCTTCAAGCGGTCGCGCATTTCAATGGCCACACGCCCATCGAACCTTACGCTTCCAACGGTTTGCTCTACGCCAGCAAACCCTATCCAGACTTGAATGAAGTTCAAGGGCAACTTGCAGCCAAGCGAGCCTTGCTGATTGCGGCGGCGGGGGCTCATAACCTGTTGTTCAGCGGGCCGCCGGGGACGGGAAAAACGTTGTTGGCGAGTCGTCTGCCGGGACTGTTACCGCCATTGGCCGAGAACGAAGCGCTGGAAGTCGCAGCGATTCAATCCGTCGCCAGTTGTGTTCCGTTGAGTCATTGGCCGCAGCGTCCCTTCCGACAGCCACACCACTCCGCTTCAGGTCCCGCACTGGTGGGCGGCGGCTCGAAACCGCAACCCGGCGAAATCACCCTTGCCCACCATGGCGTGCTGTTCCTCGATGAACTCCCGGAATTTGATCGCAAGGTATTGGAGGTACTGAGGGAGCCGCTGGAGTCCGGCCACATCGTGATTTCCCGCGCCAAGGACCGCGTACGCTTTCCGGCGCGCTTTCAATTGGTGGCTGCAATGAACCCCTGCCCCTGTGGATATCTTGGCGAGCCAAGCGGCCGCTGCTCCTGTACGCCAGACATGGTGCAGCGCTATCGCAACAAGCTGTCGGGGCCGCTGCTGGACCGCATCGATCTGCACCTGACGGTTGCTCGCGAAGCCACGGCGCTGAATCCAGCGTCGAAGCCCGGCGACGACACCGCGACCTCGGCCGCGCTGGTCGCCGATGCACGAGAGCGGCAACAGAAACGCCAGGGCTGTGCCAATGCATTTCTCGATTTACCGGGCCTGCGCAAGCACTGCAAGTTATCCACAATTGACGAGACCTGGCTGGAAACGGCGTGTGAACGACTGACTTTGTCCCTTCGTGCGGCCCATCGACTGCTCAAGGTCTCTCGCACTCTGGCGGACCTTGAACAAGTCGATGGCATCACCCGTGAACACCTGGCCGAAGCGCTGCAATATCGGCCGACAACGCTCTAGTCGGTGTCACCCCTTGGTCAGATCAACCAACGGCGTCTGCCGCACCTCAGTCTCCCGCCCACCCTGAATCTCGTTCACCCGTTTCAACGCCTTATCCACAGCGGCTTTGTCTGCCAGCAAGCTGTAGCTGATGCGGAACTGCTTGTGTTCCTTCGGCCCAATCGTCGGTACCAGGTTCAGTGGCCGTTGATACCGGCGGTTGTAGGAAAAACTCGTTCCCGGCTCCAGCCCCGTGACATAGCCCTGGCCTTGGGTATCGGTGTTTTTCCACAGCGAGAACACCGGCAGGGTTTGCGTGTTGAAGCCGACCGAGACACCCAGGCTGCCAGCCTTGTTATGCAGCACAGTCAACGTATCGCCCTTGGCATCGGCGTACGGCACCACGTTGTAAACCGTTTCGTCGTAGTCCTTGGTCGGCGCGCGGTAGGTTTGCCAGTCCGGCAGATCGCCTTTGGCTTTGTCGTTGAACGGCGACACCTGCTTCACCGGAGCGGCGAAACGGGCGCCCTGTTCCAGGAACGGGGTGCTGAAGTTGCTGTGATACAGCGCCTGGTATTCCTTCGGGTAGTCGCCGTTGTTGGTCAGGGTGTCGTTGAGGGCGAACACTACGCTGCCGGGCTCGGTAACCAGTTCGGTCGCGACGGAGAAGTCGACTTTCTTGAAGGCCTGCTCTTTCAGCTCGCCGCGCAGGCTGATGGCGTATGGCGGTTTTTCATCGATGTGCAGGGTGACTTTGTTGGCCGGGATGTTGGCGGCGCGACCGTGCAGGGTCAGCAGTTCACCGTTGTCCATGCCGGGATGGCCGACCCATTCGTAGCCGCAGCGGGTGACCAGTTCATTGAAACCTTCCAGCCAGCCCAGGCCTCCGCGGCCGTTGAGTTCGATGAAGGACGGATTGACCACTTCCTTGACCGGCGAATCCCAGCCCATGCGCACATTGCCGACCGAGGCCTGCAAGACGTTCATGCCGCGAGTCGGTACCACCGAGAGTTTCATCGCGCCGTTATCGATGTCGACGATGCTGACGCCCTCCTGCCGACCGCCATGCAAGGTGCGCAGGGTCACGGAGAAGGGTTTACCGGTTTTCACGCCGAGTTGCTGGCTGGTGATCTGCCAGTTCTGGGCGGCTTTGTCGGTATCGAGCAGGACGTAATCCCAGGCCATGGCGTGGGAAGCAGCGGACAATGCGCTGAGGGCAACGAAGAGTTTGAGCGGGGTCATGGCAGCAGCCTTTATTGGAGTTGTGCCATTTTTATAAACTTGAAGAAACGTTTCAGCAAGCATAAAAATCGAGATAACGGCGACAAACACCAAGAGTTCGTCGATACGGGGCTTGTGGATAACGCGCAGAATTGAGTCGATCGCCATCGCGAGGCTGCTCGCGATGGCGATTTCGGCAGCGCCTCAGCGGAACCGGTCAACCTCATGCCGCAAGTCTGCCGCAAGCTTCTCCAGCTCTTTGGCAGTCACCGCCAGGTTCGACACCACCTCCCGCTGCTCACTGTTCGCCAAAGCGATACTTTGCAGGTTGCTGCTGAGCAAGGTCGCGGTGCTGCTTTGTTCCTGGGTCGCGGTGGTGATGGCGGCGAACTGCTGACCAGCCGAGCGGCTTTGCTCATCGATCCGCGCCAGCGCCGAGGCGACGTTGGCGTTGCGCGACAGGCCTTCCTGCATCAGAACGTTACCCTGCTCCATGGTGCTGATCGCGTTGCCGGTTTCCTGCTGGATACTCTGGATCATCCCGGATATTTCGTCAGTGGCCTGGCGAGTACGTGAGGCCAGGTTGCGCACCTCATCGGCCACCACCGCAAACCCACGACCTTGTTCACCGGCACGGGCGGCTTCGATGGCAGCGTTGAGCGCCAGCAAATTGGTTTGCTCGGCGATAGCGGTGATCACCCCGACAATGCCGCCAATTTCCTGGGAGCGCTGCCCCAAGGTGTTGATCACTGTCGCGGTGCTGTTCAGCGCACCGGCGATTTGCTCCAGGGACGAGGACGCTTCGTCCATCGACGTACGACCGATCTGGGTTTGCTGTGCGTTTTCCTGCGCCAAACGCTGGGTGTTGCCCATGTTGTCGGCGATGTTCAGCGAGGTGGCGCTGAATTCTTCCACGGCGCCAGCCATGCTGGTGATTTCGCCGGACTGCTGCTCCATCCCTTCATAGGCACCACCGGACAAGCCAGACAACGCCTGGGCACGGCTGTTGACCTCTTCCGAGGCTCTACGAATGTGCTCGACCATGGTCGACAAGGCCTGACTCATCTGGTTGAAGGCGCGGGCCAACTGACCGATTTCGTCGTTGCTCGACACGTTCAGGCGCACGCTCAAATCACCGGCGCCCAAGGCTTCGGCCTGCCGTACCAGATCACCCAGCGGTGCCAGTTTGCTGCGCAGCAACCAGACCGCCGCGCCCACCGCCAGCAACATCGCCAGCAGGCTGCCGATGGCCAGTCGAATGCCGACGCTCCAGGTCACCGCGCGGATTTCGGCTTTCGGCATGCTCGCCACCACCGACCACGGCCCGCCTTCGAACGGCACGGCAATGCTGTAGAAGTCTTGCGACGTGTCGCTCCAGAAATCGCCCTTGCCCGGTGTCTTGGCCAGACCGACGATGGCCGGGACTGCCACATCCAACGCTTGCACACCGGCGATCGGCACCAGCCATTTGTTCTGCTCATCGAGCAGCGCCAGGGAGCCGGTCTGGCCGATGCGGAAGCGTTTGAGGTTTTCGAACTGAGCGTTCTGTGCGTCGGTGTAATCGAATCCTACGAACAGCACGGCAATCACCTTACCGCCGCTGTCGCGTACGGGGGTGTACTGAGTCATGTAGGACCGTTCGAAGAGCAAGGCGCGGCCGACGTAGCTCTGCCCGGCCATCAAGCGCATATAAGCCGGGTGAGCGTGATCCAGCAATGTGCCGATGGCCCGGGTGCCGTCCTGTTTGCTCAGGGACGTGCTGACCCGAATGAAGTCTTCGCCACTGCGCACGAACAGCGTCGCAACGCCGGCAGTCATTTGTTTGAACTCGTCCACTTCCTTGAAGTTGTTGTTCAACACTTCGCCGCCCAGGTGCAGGCCCGGGGTCTGCACGCCCGCCACGGCCACCGGCTCATCCGGGTGCACGCTCAGACCGGCGCTGAAGCGCTTCTCGAACAGACCGCTGAGGCGCTGGGTACTTTCACGCAACGTGCCGTGGAACGTGCTCAGCTGATCGGCCAGCAGCCGTGCCTCGCTGGCCAGGTGCTCTTCGCGGGTGGCGAGGTTGGCGGCGTCCAGCGAGCGCAGGGCAAACACGGTGCTGCCGCTGATGACAACCGCCAGTATCACGGCAAGCGCAAGACCCAGCTGTGAGGCAATCCGAGCACGAGGTTGAGACATGACAGCTCCTGGCCCAGTGGGCCGGATCATCCTGATCCCGTCGCACTCGGCAAAATTTCTGATAGTGGGGAAAACGTGGAGCCTGGCACGAAGGTTCCATCAGCAGATTTTCGGCGGCAAAACTGAATACTTGAGTGATTAACGGGGATATGGCTCAAGGCCGCCATTGCAGCGGCTCCATCGATTCAGCCCAAGCGTTCGACATCGGGTAATTCCATGGCCCGGACTTCGCCTTGCAGGAAATCGCTAAGCCGGCGCAAACGTTCACCTCCCGGGCGGGTTTTCGGCCAGACCAGGTAATAATTCTCACCACTGGCGACGGCTGTCGGCCACGGCAAACTCAGACGTCCCTGCGCGACATCCTCCGCCACCATCAGTAAATCGCCCATGGATACACCGTAGCCGCGGGCGGCAGCGATCATGCCCAGCTCCAGGGTGTCGAACACCTGCCCGCCCTTGAGCGAGACCTGATCGCTCAGGCCCATGCGCTCCAGCCAGTTGCGCCAGTCACGGCGGTCCGGCGTCGGGTGCAGCAGTTCGGTGCTGGCCAGGCGCGCAACGTCCCACGGTTGATCCTTCAGCAGATTCGGCGCGCCCACCGGAATCAGCTCTTCGGGGAACAGCAAAGTCGTCTCCCAGTCCGGTGGAAAATGCCCGTTGCTGAGGATGACGGCGCAGTCGAAGGGTTCGTGGTTGAAGTCCACCGTATCGATGTCCATCCAGGCACTGGTCAATTGCACCTCGTTCCCCGGTCGCAGGTGGCGAAAGCGACTGAGCCGCGCCAACAGCCAGCGCATGGTCAGGGTAGACGGGGCTTTCATGCGCAGGATGTCGTCTTCGGCGCGCAAGGTATTGCAGGCCCGCTCGAGGGCGGTGAAGCCTTCGCGAATGCCGGGCAGGATCAGCCGCGCTGACTCGGTCAGTTGCAGGTTGCGCCCGCTGCGATGGAATAGCCGGCAGGCGAAATGCTCTTCGAGCGTACGAATGTGTCGACTGACCGCACTTTGCGTGATCGACAATTCTTCGGCGGCGCGGGTAAACGAGCTATGCCGCGCCGCTGCTTCGAATGCTCGAAGGGCATACAAGGGAGGAAGACGACGAGACATTGGGAAAGCTCCTATAGCGCGGTTGCCTCAACTTATCAGAAAGTCCTTAGCATGAGTTTTAATCATGCCACCCATCCTTTTTATCCCTTTGTGGAAACCCCGCAGAGCGCCGAGAATCGACGCTTCCTGTTCTCTCTGACAATCGAGCGTGATGATCATGCAGCATCCAGCGCGTATTGAACTCTGGGCCATCCTGCGGCTGGCGGGGCCGTTGATTGCCTCGCAGTTGGCGCACATGTTGATGGTCCTCACCGACACCTTGATGATGGCGCGCCTGAGTCCCGAGGCACTGGCCGGCGGCGGTCTGGGTGCGGCGACCTATTCGTTCGTGTCGATCTTCTGCATTGGCGTGATCGCGGCGGTCGGCACCCTGGTGGCGATCCGTCAGGGCGCGGGCGATATTATCGGCGCGGCGCGGCTGACCCAGGCCGGGTTGTGGCTGGCCTGGTTGATGGCGCTGGTGGCGGGTCTGCTGCTGTGGAACCTAAAACCGGTGTTGCTGCTGTTCGGCCAGACCGCAACCAACGTCCAGGCTGCCGGCCAATTTCTGTTGATCCTGCCGTTCGCCCTGCCCGGCTACCTGAGTTTCATGGCGCTGCGCGGCTTCACCAGCGCAATCGGTCGGGCGACGCCGGTGATGGTCATCAGCCTCGGCGGCACCGTGGCCAACTTCCTGCTCAACTACGCGTTGATCACCGGCATGTTCGGTCTGCCAAAAATGGGCCTGATGGGCATCGGTCTGGTCACAGCGATCGTGGCCAACCTCATGGCGCTGGCGCTCGCCCTGCACATTCGTCGACACCCGGCCTATGACGCTTATCCGTTGCGCCAGGGGCTGTCGCGGCCCAATCGTCAGTACTTGAAGGAGTTGTGGCGCCTGGGCCTGCCGATTGGCGGCACCTATGCGGTGGAAGTCGGCCTGTTTGCCTTCGCCGCGCTGTGCATGGGCACCATGGGCAGTACGCAACTGGCGGCGCACCAGATCGCCCTGCAAATTGTCTCGGTGGCGTTCATGGTGCCGGCGGGGCTTTCCTATGCGATCACCATGCGCATCGGCCAGCATTACGGCGCCGGGCAATTGCTGGATGCGCGGCTGGCCGGACGGGTCGGCATCGCCTTCGGGGCTGTGTCGATGCTGGGGTTTGCGATGGTCTTCTGGCTGCTGCCGAATCAGTTGATCGGCTTGTTCCTGGACCACAACGACCCGGCCTTTCGCCCGGTCATCGAACTGGCCGTGAGCCTGCTGGCGGTGGCGGCGTGGTTCGAGCTGTTCGACGGCACGCAAACCATTGCCATGGGCTGCATTCGCGGGCTCAAGGATGCCAAGACCACGTTCCTGGTGGGTTTGGGCTGCTATTGGCTGATTGGTGCGCCGGCCGCGTGGTGGATGGCCTTCCATTTGAACTGGGGGCCGACGGGCGTCTGGTGGGGGTTGGCGCTGGGGCTGGCGTGTTCGGCGGTGAGCCTGACGCTGGCGTTTGAGTGGAAGATGACGCGGATGATTCGGCGCGAGCCATCGTCACAGCCGAGCTTCCAAATCACCCAGCCTGATTAAACCCTGTAGGAGCGAGCGGTGCGGGCAAGTCGGATCGCCGCACCGCTCGCTCCTACAGGACGTCGTTAAGCCAGCACAACCTGCTGGCTGGAACCGAACGTCAGGTACTCAACCAATTCCGCCAACGGCAACGGCTTGCTGATCAGATACCCCTGCACCTGATCGCACCCAAACCCGCGCAATAAATCCAGCTGCTCCGGGGTTTCCACGCCTTCGGCAACCACTTCAAGGTTGAGGTTGTGCGCCAGGTTGATCATGGCGTGCACCAGTTTGCGATTCTCTTCCCGTTCTTCCATGCCGCCGACAAAGCTCTTGTCGACCTTCAGCAAGGCAATCGGCAGGCTGTTCAGGTGCACGAACGAAGAGAACCCGGTGCCGAAATCGTCCAGCGAAAAGCGCACGCCGAGGCGCCCGAGGGCATCCATGGTCTGCTTGACCAGATCGCTGCGACGCATCACCGCGGTTTCGGTCAGTTCGAATTCCAGCCATTGCGCCTCGACGCCACGCTCGGCAATCAGCCGGCTCAGGGTCGACAGTAATTGGCTGTCCTGGAACTGCCGGAACGACAGGTTGATCGCCATGTGCAGCGCCGGCAGACCCCGCTCACGCAACGCCTGCATGTCCCGCAGGGCCCGGGAAATCACCCAGTAACCCAGCGGCACGATCAAGCCGCTTTGCTCGGCCAGTGGCACGAATTCGCTGGGGGGCAGCAAACCGCGTTCGCCATGACGCCAGCGCACCAAGGCTTCGAGGCCGACGATCTGGCCGTCCTCAAGGTTCAGGCGTGGCTGGTAATGCAACTCCAGCTCATCGCGGCGCAAGGCCCGGCGCAGCTCGCTTTCAAGGTCGGCGATGCTGCGGGCATTGCGATTGATCCGCTCGTTGAAGATGTGAAAGGTGCAGCCTTGGGTACTCTTGGCCTGCTGCATGGCGATGTGTGCGTGCCACATCAGCGGGTCAGCACCAGCCTGCGCTCGGGCGTGGGCAATACCGAGGCTGGAACCGATCAACAGGCTTTCGCCGTCGATCCAGTAGGGCTCGGACAAGGCTTCGGTAATCCGTTCGGCCATCCATTCAGCGCGCTGAGGAGCGCGGCGGGTGTCGATCAGCAGGGCGAACTCATCGCTGCCCAGCCGCGCCAATTGATCGCCGGCCTCCAGCTGGCTTTTCAGCCGCGAGACCACTTGCAGGATCAACCGGTCGCCAGCCTGATGGCCGAGGGCGTCGTTGGCGTGTCGAAAGTTGTCGAGGTCGAGGTGACCGAGGGCCAGGCCGCGGCCGTCGTTTTCCGCCAGACGCGCCGCCAGCAAGGTCTGGAAACCCTGACGGTTGGCGATGCCGGTCAACGGATCCTGCTCGGCCAGGCGTTGCAAGGTGTTTTCCAGCACGCCGCGCTCGCGCACATGACGCAGGCAGCGGCGCAACATGCCGGGATCCAGCAGATTGCGCACCAGCCAGTCGCTCACACCGTCGGGCGGCGCCAGCGGCTCGTGTTCGAGCAGCAACACCGTCGGCAGGTTGCAACGGCCGGGTGCCGGCTGCAGAGCAGGAATCGTCAACAACACCGCGCTGCGGTTGTCATCGAACAGGTTGCTGACCGACTCCCAGCTCGGCGCGCTGAGCAGCACGGCCGAACTCCCCATCGGAGCCAGACACTCGCGCAACAACGCTGCCCACGCCGGCTCTTGGGCCAGTAGCAGCAAACGCAAGGGTTCGACAGGCGTAGACAAGCTAGCTCCCTAGACTCTGCAAAGATGTAGGCGGCGCGCATTATGCCGCTCGGGTAACCAATGACCAAATGACACCGGTTATCAAACACGACTTTGTGCCCTGATTACGAACAGTAGACGCAAATTCAATGCGCATCCTGCGTGAAAGTATCAAAACCGGCAAATAGAGATAGCGTGCTGCGTCACAAGTCGGAGAGAGCAGCACAATTCGCTGAGCCTGTTAAAATGCCGGCCCATTTCGCTAACGACTCCCTGATTTCGTATGTCCCGACTCAATCCCCGGCAGCAAGAAGCCGTGAGCTACGTCGGCGGCCCTCTTTTGGTGCTCGCCGGTGCAGGCTCCGGCAAGACCAGCGTGATCACCCGCAAGATTGCGCACCTGATCCAGAGCTGCGGCATCCGTGCCCAGTACATCGTCGCCATGACCTTTACCAACAAGGCCGCGCGAGAGATGAAGGAACGGGTCGGCACGCTGCTCAAGGGCGGTGAAGGCCGCGGCCTGACGGTCTGCACCTTCCACAACCTGGGCCTGAACATCATCCGCAAGGAACACGTGCGGCTGGGCTACAAACCGGGCTTCTCGATCTTCGACGAGACCGACGTCAAAGCCCTGATGACCGACATCATGCAGAAGGAATACTCGGGCGACGACGGCGTCGACGAGATCAAGAACATGATCGGCGCCTGGAAAAACGACCTGATCCTGCCGCCCGAAGCCCTGGAAAACGCACGCAACCCCAAGGAACAGACCGCCGCCATCGTCTACACCCACTACCAGCGCACGCTCAAGGCGTTCAACGCGGTGGACTTCGACGACCTGATCCTGCTGCCGGTAAAACTGTTCCAGGAACACGACGACATCCTGGAAAAATGGCAGAACAAGGTCCGCTACCTGCTGGTGGACGAATACCAGGACACCAACGCCAGCCAGTATTTGCTGGTTAAACTGCTGATCGGCAAACGCAACCAGTTCACCGTGGTAGGTGACGACGACCAGTCGATCTACGCCTGGCGCGGCGCCCGCCCGGAAAACCTGATGCTGCTCAAGGACGATTACCCGTCCCTGAAAGTGGTGATGCTGGAGCAAAACTACCGCTCCACCAGCCGCATCCTGCGCTGCGCCAACGTGCTGATTTCGAACAACCCGCACGAGTTCGAAAAGCAGCTGTGGAGTGAAATGGGTCACGGCGACGAGATCCGCGTGATCCGCTGCCGCAACGAGGACGCCGAAGCCGAGCGCGTGGCCGTGGAAATCCTCAGCCTGCACTTGCGCACCGACCGGCCCTACAGCGATTTCGCGATCCTGTATCGCGGCAACTACCAGGCCAAGCTGATCGAGCTGAAGCTGCAGCATCACCAGGTGCCTTACCGACTGTCCGGCGGCAACAGCTTTTTCGGACGTCAGGAAGTGAAGGACCTGATGGCCTACTTCCGCCTGATCGTGAACCCGGACGACGACAACGCCTTCCTGCGGGTGATCAACGTCCCACGCCGGGAGATCGGTTCGACCACACTGGAGAAGCTGGGCAACTACGCCACCGAGCGCAAAATCTCGATGTACGCCGCCACCGACGAAATCGGCCTGGGCGAACACCTGGACAGCCGCTTCACCGATCGCCTGTCGCGCTTCAAGCGTTTCATGGACAAGGTCCGCGAGCAGTGCGCCGGCGAAGACCCGATCTCCGCCCTGCGCAGCATGGTCATGGACATCGACTACGAGAACTGGCTGCGCACCAACAGCTCCAGCGACAAGGCCGCCGATTACCGCATGGGTAACGTCTGGTTCCTGATCGAGGCGCTGAAGAACACGCTGGAAAAAGACGAAGAAGGCGAGATGACCGTCGAAGACGCCATCGGCAAACTCGTGCTGCGCGACATGCTGGAACGTCAGCAGGAAGAGGAAGACGGCGCCGAAGGTGTGCAGATGATGACCTTGCACGCCTCCAAGGGGCTGGAATTCCCTTACGTGTTCATCATGGGCATGGAAGAGGAAATCCTCCCGCACCGCTCCAGCATCGAAGCCGACACCATCGAAGAGGAACGCCGCCTGGCCTACGTCGGGATTACCCGAGCGCGTCAGACGCTGGCTTTCACCTTCGCCGCCAAGCGTAAGCAATACGGCGAGATCATCGACTGTGCGCCCAGCCGCTTCCTCGATGAACTGCCGCCGGACGACCTGGCCTGGGAAGGCAACGACGACACCCCGACCGAAGTCAAAGCCGTTCGCGGCAACAGCGCATTGGCGGATATACGCGCGATGTTAAAGCGCTAGAATTGACCACTTTTATTTAGACCTTCGGCGCAAAAGACGCCTACAGAGGACAGCTTCATGGAAGCACTGCACAAGAAAATTCGCGAAGAAGGCATCGTGCTTTCCGACCAGGTCCTGAAAGTCGACGCTTTTCTGAACCACCAGATCGACCCGGCGCTGATGAAGCTGATCGGCGACGAATTTGCCACGCTGTTCAAGGACTCGGGCATCACCAAGATCGTCACCATCGAAGCCTCGGGTATAGCGCCTGCGATCATGACCGGCCTGAACCTTGGCGTACCGGTGATTTTCGCGCGCAAGCATCAGTCCCTGACCCTGACTGAAAACCTGCTGTCGGCGACTGTTTACTCGTTCACCAAGCAAACCGAAAGCACCGTGGCGATTTCCCCGCGTCACCTGACCAGCAGCGACCGCGTGCTGATCATCGACGACTTCCTGGCCAACGGTAAGGCGTCGCAAGCGCTGATCTCGATCATCAAACAGGCCGGCGCGACCGTGGCCGGTTTGGGCATCGTGATCGAGAAGTCGTTTCAGGGTGGCCGTGCGGAACTGGATGCCCAGGGTTATCGGGTTGAATCGTTGGCGCGGGTGCAGTCGCTGAAGGATGGCGTTGTAACCTTCATCGAATAACCCTCCCGCAATGATCGTTCCCACGCTCCGGCTTTCGAATGGGACGCAGAGCGTCCCGGGCTGCATTCCCACGCAGAGCGTGGGAACGATCAGGTTTGCGCGGTGGCTTTGAGGCCAATGAGCAGCAACCGCTGAAACAAATCCTCTTTCAATCCCTCAGGGTTCGTCAGCTGCATCCGCTCCAGATGCACGGGAAACTCCGAAGGTTCTGGCGCATCCAGCGCCGCCTTGCCCAACTCCAGAATCTCCGTGAGCTTGAACTTGCTCTTCAACCAGTTCAGCGCCCGCAACAGGTCCCGCTCTTGGGCGGTGAAATCGCAGCCCAACGGATATTCCGGAAACAGATTCGAATGCCGCGCCTGAATGGCCTGTAAACGCTGTGGGCTGTTGTCGGCGAAACGCGGATCGAGGCGGAAATGCTTCGGCAACTTGCCAACGTTTTGCGCCTGCTCGATCAGCCCCGACTGGAAGCGTGAGTCACTGATATTGAGCAACGCCTCGATCACCGCCGCGTCGGTCTTGCCCCGCAAATCGGCGATGCCGTACTCGGTGACAACGATGTCCCGCAGGTGCCGCGGGATCGTGCAATGGCCGTATTCCCAAACGATGTTTGAACTGACTTCACCGCCCGACTCGCGCCAACTGCGCAGAAGCAGGATCGAGCGCGCGCCTTCCAGCGCATGGCCTTGGGCGACGAAGTTGTATTGCCCACCGACGCCGCTCAACACCCGCCCGTTTTCGAGCTGATCCGCCACGCCCGCACCGAGCAACGTCATGGTGAACACGGTGTTGATGAAGCGCGCATCAAGGCGCTGCAAGCGTTTGAGCTCTTCCTGACCATAGAGCTCGTTGATGTAGCTGATGCGGGTCATGTTGAATTCGAGCCGCTTGCTCTGCGGCAACCCGCGCAAGCGCTCGTAGAAACTGCGTGGCCCGAGGAAAAACCCGCCATGCACCGAGATGCCGTCGGTTTGCGCCGCCTCGTTCAGCGTGCCGGCGTTGGCCTGCTGCTGGGTCGACACCTCCGGGTAGACCTTGCGCCGTACGATCCCTGCGTCGGCCAGCACCAGCAAGCCGTTGACGAACATTTCGCTGCAGCCATACAGGCCCTTGGCGAACGGATCAACGCCGCCTTCGCGCTCGATCAACTGCGCCCACTGGCTGAGATCAAGGTCCGCCAGCAACGCCTTGTAACCGTCGTTGTCCGCCTGCCGCGCCAGCAACGCCGCCGTCAGGGCGTCGCCCATGGCGCCGATGCCGATCTGCAAGGTGCCGCCATCGCGTACCAGTGTGCTGGCGTGCAGCCCGATGAGGTGATCCTGGAAACCCACCGGCATGTTCGGCGTGGAGAACAACGTGGTGTTGTCCTTCGCATCGATCAGCAGGTCGAAGGTGTCGATGCCGATTTCCGCATCGCCAGGCATGTACGGCAAATCGTTGTGCACCTGGCCCACCATCAGGACCGTCTCCCCCGCCGCCCGGCGTTTGGCGATCATCGGCAACAGATCGAGGGTGATGTCCGGGTTGCAGCTCAGGCTCAGGCGATCGGGATGTTCGCTGTGGCTGGCGACCAATTGCGCCACCAGGTTCAAACCGGCGGCATTGATGTCCCGCGCGGCGTGGCTGTAATTGCTGCTGACGTAATCCTGCTGGGCTGGGTTGCTGTTCAGCAGGCTGCCCGGCTGCATGAAGAATTGTTGAATGTGGATGTTGTTCGGCAGGCTGTCGCGATGCAAGTCGGCGAGGAAATCCAGTTCCAGGTAATCGCCAAACACCCGCTCGACGAAGGGTTCGAGGAAGCGCTTTTGCAAGCCATCGCCCAAGGGCGGACGTCCCAGGCACAGGGCGGTATAGACCGTCAGCTGCCGCTCGGGCAGTTGCGCGACGCGTTGATACAGCGCGTTGACGAAGTGGTTGGGTTTGCCCAGCCCCAGCGGCAGGCCCATGTGGATATGCGCCGGCAACCGTGCCAGGACGTCATCGACCGCCTGCTCGATAGAACACAACTGCACCATCTGATCCTCCCGCCCGTTCCATGATTTGGGGTTGGACCGAGCTTGCCGGGTCTTTGCTGCAAAGAATAGCCTCAGGCAAATCGCAGGCACAAAAAAGCCGCTCGCAAGCGGCTTTTCGTTGAAGACGGGCTTATTTCAGGCCAGACATCTTCTGGATGGCGCCTTCAAGGTCTTTCAATTCGCAGTCACTGCATGTGCCTTTTGGCGGCATCGCATTGAGCCCGCTCAACGCTACCTTCGCCAAGCCAGCAGCGGTGCCGCCTTCTTTATCGGCGCGTTTTTTCCAGTCTGCGGCATCACCGATCTTGGGTGCGCCCAACAGGCCGGTGCCATGGCAAGCATTGCAGTGTTTGGCAATAATTTCGTCGGGAGTTTTCGCTGCACCGCCGCCAACCGAAGCAGCGACTTCCATCCCCTTGCATTCTTTACCCTGAACACAAACCTGGCCGACTGGTTCAAGACGTTTAGCGATATCGTCGTTGGTCGCAGCTTGTGCGCTGACTGCCCAAAGGGCCAATACGGTTGCTGGTGCGGCCAGCATTTTCATAATTAGGTTCACGCGTACACCCTCAATGGTGGCTAGTCACGCCTGCAGCCACGGTTCGCAGGCGGGCGCAAGTATAGCGGTAAGCCCGCCACACTGAAACAACCCCAAAGTCGAAGGGGTCTTATCCCAGGGCGGAAATACCGCATGGGCGTCTGCGCAATCCGGGCACGACGCCTCTTCTCTTAGAAGTTCGCTGGAGTAGCTGCGCTGATTAGTCGCGCCGGGGCATCGAACGGATTCCGGAAACGGTGCGGCTTGGTACTCTCAAAGTAGTAGCTGTCGCCGGCCTCGAGCACAAATGTTTCGAGCCCGACCACCAGCTCCAGCCGACCTTCCACCAGAATCCCGGTTTCCTCGCCCTCATGGGTGAGCATCTCGTCACCGGTGTCGGCGCCTGGCGGGTAGATTTCGTTGAGGAACGCGATCGCCCGGCTCGGGTGAGCCCGACCGACCAGCTTCATGGTCACTGCGCCATCGGAAATATCGATCAGTTCGTGCGCTTTGTAGACGATCTGAGTCGGCTTTTCCTGCAGGATTTCTTCGGAAAAGAACTCGACCATGGACATGGGAATCCCGCCCAGGACTTTCCTCAGCGAACTGATCGAGGGGCTGACGCTGTTCTTCTCGATCATCGATATGGTGCTGTTGGTAACACCCGCGCGTTTGGCGAGCTCACGCTGGGAAAGACCTTTGAGCTTACGGATCGATTGCAGTCGTTCACCGACGTCCAATGCTTGCGCCTCCAGGGATTCAAGTTGCAGGAATATTGAGCGTTATCATGGCGACAGCGTTCAGTATTTACAACACTTGCGCCTGAATCCAGCCTGGCGAAGCGACTTTCGGTCGGGAGCGCTGTTTGTCAGGCCCCGGAATAGAGCAGCGGTACCCGTCGCAGGTTGCAGAAGATCTGATAAGGAATCGTGTCGGCGGCCGTCGCGACGTCACTGGCGAGGATATTTTTGCCCCACAACTCGACGGGAGAACCGAGGCCGGCTTGCGGCACGTCGGTCAGGTCGACGCAGAGCATGTCCATCGATACCCGACCCAGCAACTGACTACGCTGCCCGGCCACCAACACCGGCGTGCCGCTCGGGGCCTGGCGCGGATAACCGTCGGCATACCCCATCGCCACCACACCCACACGCATCGGCTTGGGGGTGACGAATTTCGCGCCGTAACCAATCGGCTCGCCGGCCGGCAGTTCACGCACACAAATCACTTTCGATTCCAGAGTCATCACCGGTTGCAGGCGGGACGCCACGGCATTGGCCTCTTCGAACGGCGTTGCGCCGTAGAGCATGATGCCTGGGCGTACCCAATCGCTCGGAATCTGCGGCCAACCAAGCACTGCCGGCGAGTTACGCAGGCTGATTTCGGCCGCCAACCCCTGACGCGCCGCCTCGAATACCGCGACCTGATCGACGCTGGCCTGGCAGTGCAGTTCATCGGCGCGGGCAAAGTGACTCATCAGCACGATTTTCGCCACTTTGCCGCTGGCCAGCAGCCGCTGATACGCCGCCTGATAATCCGCCGGATGCAGGCCGACACGATGCATGCCGGAGTCGAGCTTGAGCCACACCGTGATCGGTTTGCTCAGCGCGGCTTTTTCGATGGCTTCGAGCTGCCACAACGAATGCACCACACACCAGAAGTCATGCTCGACGATCAGCGCCAATTCATCGGCTTCGAAAAAACCTTCCAGCAACAACACCGGCGCACGAATACCGGCAACGCGCAGCTCCAGGGCTTCTTCGATGCACGCCACGGCAAAGCCGTCCGCCTCGGCTTCCAGCGCCTGGGCGCAACGCACCGCGCCATGGCCATAGGCATCGGCCTTGATCACCGCGAGGGCACGGGCACCCGTGACTTCACGGGCAATCCGGTAGTTGTGACGCAGGGCTTGAAGATCGATCAGGGCACGGGCAGGACGCATGGCGGCAGACTTCTAGTCGGTCATTGGAGAAAAAACCGGCGCTGGCTGACAGCGTGAACCGCCAACAGCGCCGGGAGAGGGATCTTTCTGAATTACTTTAGGGTGGAGCGTTTATGGCAGCGCGGCGACAACCGACAGCTCGACCAGGATGTGCGGTTCGCACAGCTTCGCTTCGACCGTCGCGCGGGCTGGTGCGACGCCTTTGGGCAGCCACTGGTCCCACACCGAATTCATGCCTGCGAAGTGCGCGTCGATATCTTTCAGGTAAATCGTCACCGACAGCAGGCGGTTCTTGTCCGTTCCGGCCAGATCCAGCAAACGCTCGATGTTGGCGAGGGTTTCACGGGTTTGCTGTTCAATCCCGGCGCTCATGTCGTCGCCGACCTGCCCTGCCAGATACACGGTACCGTTATGGACGACGATCTGGCTCATGCGCTCATTGGTGAGCTGGCGCTGGACTGACATGTTTTGCAGACTCCTTGAGTTTGTTGCCATAACGGGAAATATCGAGGCCTTCGGCGCTGATCTGCGGCGTTCTCTTGGCCATCAGGTCAGCCAGCAAACGACCGGAACCACAAGCCATGGTCCAGCCAAGCGTGCCGTGGCCCGTATTCAAGAACAGGTTTTTGAATGGCGTGGCACCGACAATCGGCGTGCCGTCCGGGGTGGTCGGACGCAGGCCGGTCCAGAAGCTCGCTTCGGGCAGATTGCCGCCCTGAGGATAAAGGTCGTTGACGATCATCTCCAGGGTTTCACGCCGACGCGGGTTCAGCGACAGGTCAAAACCAGCGATTTCCGCCATGCCACCGACGCGGATGCGGTTGTCGAAACGAGTGATCGCAACCTTGTAGGTCTCGTCGAGAATGGTCGACGTCGGGGCCATCGCCGGGTTAATGATCGGCACGGTCAGCGAGTAACCCTTCAACGGATACACCGGGGCCTTGATGCCCAACGGCTTGAGCAGTTGCGGCGAGTAGCTGCCCAGCGCCAGCACGTAACGGTCGGCGGTTTCCAGCTTGCCGTCGATCCACACGCCGTTGATGCGATCACCGGCGAAGTCGAGGCGCTGGATGTCCTGGCCGAAGCGGAAATCCACACCCAGTTTTACGGCCATTTCGGCCAGGCGGGTGGTGAAGATCTGGCAGTCGCCGGTCTGGTCGTTCGGCAGGCGCAAGGCACCGGCGAGGATGTCGGTGACGCTGGCCAGGGCTGGTTCGACCCGAGCAATGCCGGCGCGGTCGAGCAGTTCGAACGGCACACCGGACTCTTTCAACACGGCGATGTCTTTAGCGGCGCCATCGAGCTGCGCCTGGGAGCGGAACAGCTGGGTAGTCCCCAGGCTGCGGCCTTCGTAGGCAATACCGGTTTCGGCGCGCAATTCGTCGAGGCAGTCGCGGCTGTACTCGGACAGGCGGACCATGCGTTCCTTGTTCACCGCGTAACGGCTGGCGGTGCAGTTACGCAGCATCTGCGCCATCCACAGGTATTGGTCGACGTCGGCGGTGGCCTTGATCGCCAATGGCGCGTGACGCTGCAACAGCCACTTGATGGCTTTGAGCGGTACGCCCGGCGCGGCCCACGGCGAGGCATAACCCGGCGAAACCTGCCCGGCGTTGGCGAAACTGGTTTCCATGGCCGGCGCTGGCTGACGGTCCACGACCGTCACTTCAAAGCCGGCTCGTGCCAGATAATAGGCACTGGCGGTACCGATGACGCCGCTACCCAAGACCAGAACGCGCATTTTCATATCCCTCATCGCGGCTTACCGCTGACGTTTATTGTGCAGACCGAAGATGTGGGCAGTTTAAAAAAGATTAGCCAGTGCTTTTCACTATATAAGTGCCTATATTTGGCGACAATTCTCGGCAAAAACCCTTTTCACGGAGGCGCATCCCCTATGCGAACCAACACACAGACCAAACGTGAGCTGGACAAGATCGACCGCAACATCCTGCGGATCCTGCAAGCGGACGGGCGCATTTCCTTCACCGAACTGGGGGAAAAGGTCGGCCTCTCCACCACGCCCTGCACTGAACGGGTACGGCGCCTGGAGCGCGAAGGGATCATCATGGGCTACAACGCCCGGCTGAATCCGCAGCACCTGAAGGGTAGTCTGTTGGTGTTCGTCGAGATCAGCCTCGACTACAAATCCGGCGATACTTTCGAAGAGTTCCGACGCGCGGTACTGAAACTGCCCCACGTACTGGAATGCCATCTGGTGTCAGGGGACTTCGACTATCTGGTGAAAGCGCGGATTTCCGAGATGGCTTCGTACCGCAAACTGCTGGGCGACATCCTGCTCAAGTTGCCGCATGTGCGCGAATCCAAGAGCTATATCGTGATGGAAGAAGTGAAAGAGAGCTTGAGCCTGCCGATTCCGGATTGAGACATTGTTTTACCTGCCCGATCATTCCCACGCTCTGCGTGGGAACGATCCCCCCTACACCAACACCTGCCGGGTACTGGCCATGTATTCGTGAATCTGCTTCTCGACCCGCGGATGAATCAGCTCCACCGGTCGCCGCCCATTGGGGCAAGGCAACGTCTTGGTGGTACCGAATAGACGACAGATCAATGGTCGCTCGTCATACACCGTGCAGCCGTTGGGCCCCAGATGGACGCAATTGAGTTCGTCCATCGCTGCGTCCTGCTCAGCCCGTGTCTTGCGCGGCAGGCGGGACATTTCTTCGGGCGAGGTGGTGACCGGCCCACAGCAGTCATGGCAGCCGGGCACGCACTCGAAGGTGGGAATCTGCTGGCGCAGCGTGCGAATTTTCTGACTGTTGCAGCTCATCGAAACGGTGACCAAATGCGGAATAGACCGGGATTCTGACGCAAAAGCCCCGATCCAGACAGCGCCAACCGACCAATGTTGCCCGCATCCGAAGGGGCGGCTTATGCTCCGTCAACTTTTTCAAACACAAGAATCAGGATGACGTACATGAACGCCCCCGTTCAGCAACCTGCCCCTAACCACCGGCACGTCGCCTCTTATTACGCCGCCAGCAGCCTGCCGCAACCCGACCTTCCGGCGCTCACAGGCGAGCTGGTTGCAGACGTGTGCGTGGTGGGCGGCGGGTTCTCAGGGCTGAACACGGCGCTCGAACTGGCCGAACGAGGCTTGCGCGTGGTGCTGCTGGAGGCGCACAAGATCGGTTGGGGCGCCAGCGGACGCAATGGCGGGCAATTGATTCGCGGCGTCGGCCATGGCCTCGATCAGTTCACCAACGTGATCGGTGCAGACGGTGTGCGTCAGATGAAACTGATGGGGCTGGAAGCGGTGGAAATCGTCCGACAGCGGATCGAGCGATTTCAGATCCCTTGCGACCTGACCTGGGGTTACTGTGACCTCGCCAACAAAGCCCACGACCTGGAAGGCTTCGCCGAAGACGCCATCGAGCTGCGCAGCCTCGGTTACCGTTACGAAACCCGTCTGCTGCAAGCCAACGAAATGCACAGCGTGGTGGGTTCCGATCGCTATGCAGGCGGTTTGATCGACATGGGTTCCGGGCATCTACACCCACTGAACCTGGCACTGGGCGAAGCGGCAGCCGCCCGGCAATTGGGCGTGAAACTGTTCGAACAATCGGCGGTAACCCGCATCGATTATGGCCCCGAGGTCAAGGTCCACACCGCCCGGGGCACGGTCCGCGCCAAGACCCTGGTGCTGGGCTGCAACGCCTACCTCAACGATCTCAACCCGCAACTTGGCGGCAAGGTGCTGCCCGCCGGCAGTTACATCATCGCCACCGAACAACTGAGTGAAGAGCAGGCTCACGCGCTGCTGCCGCAGAACATGGCGGTCTGCGATCAACGGGTAGCGCTGGATTATTACCGCCTCTCGGCGGACCGACGCTTGTTGTTCGGCGGCGCCTGCCATTATTCAGGACGCGATCCGAAAGACATCGCCGCGTACATGCGTCCGAAGATGCTGGCGGTGTTCCCGCAATTGGCCGGGGTGAAGGTCGATTATCAATGGGGCGGCATGATCGGCATCGGCGCCAATCGCCTGCCGCAGATCGGCCGGCTCAAGGACCAGCCGAATGTGTATTACGCCCAGGCCTATTCCGGTCATGGCGTAAACGCCACGCATTTGGCGGGCAAGTTGCTGGCTGAAGCCATCAGCGGCCAGCAGAGTGGTGGTTTCGATCTGTTTGCCAAGGTGCCGCACATTACCTTTCCAGGCGGCAAACATTTGCGCTCGCCGTTGTTGGCGTTGGGGATGCTTTGGCATCGCCTTAAAGAACTGGCCTGACCCCTTGCAGGAGCTGCCGAAGGCTGCTCCTGCAAGGGATCGCGGTTCATCTCACAGACGCCAGAAAGGTTTAAGCCCCTCCTCCCGCGCCTGCTCCCGACTCAACCCGACATCCTTGAGTTGCTCCGGCGTCAGCTCCAACAACGCCTTACGCGTGTGCAGACGATGCCAGAACAGACCCCAGCGACCCAGGCAGGACGGTGCGTTGCGCATAATTGCCTCGCGCGCGCCGTTCTGTTGCCCTGCCGCCAGTTCCTGACTGTGTAACGTCAGCCGCACATCGCTCAAGCCGTTCATTTTCGTCGCTCCTGTTTACTTGGGTAGCCAGAGCTTTCATGATGCTCGGACGGCAAAAAGCATTACAGATTCAACAGAGCAGTATTAATTCCATACAGCTTTTCTGTTTCGGCCTCTGAATCGCTTATTTTTGCCCCATCTGTATTGGTTAACCGAATCACCCACATCGAGACTGCACCATGACCCTTTACGTCAACCTCGCCGAGTTGCTCGGCACACGTATCGAACAGGGCTTCTATCGCCCCGGTGACCGGCTGCCCTCGGTGCGGGCGCTGAGTGTCGAGCACGGGGTCAGCCTGAGCACGGTGCAGCAGGCCTATCGCGTGCTGGAAGACGTAGGTCTGGCGATGCCCAAACCCAAATCCGGCTATTTCGTACCGGTGAGCCGCGAGCTGCCGGAACTGCCGGTGATTGGCCGCCCCGCCCAACGCCCGGTGGATATTTCGCAATGGGATCAGGTGCTGGAGCTGATCCGCGCCGTGCCGCGCAAGGATGTCGTGCAGCTGGGCCGCGGCATGCCGGACATCACCTCGCCGACCATGAAACCGCTGCTGCGCAACCTGGCACGAATCAGCCGCCAGCAGGACATGCGAGGCCTGTATTACGACAACATCTGCGGCACCCTCGAACTGCGCGAACAGATCGCCCGCCTGATGCTCGACTCCGGTTGCCAGTTAAGCGCCAACGATCTGGTGGTCACCACCGGTTGCCACGAAGCGCTATCCACCAGCATCCGGGCCATTTGTGAGCCCGGCGACATTGTGGCGGTGGATTCGCCGAGCTTTCACGGCGCCATGCAGACGCTCAAGGGGCTGGGCATGAAAGCCCTGGAAATCCCCACCGACCCGCTCACCGGGATCAGCCTCGAGGCTTTGGAACTGGCATTGGAGCAATGGCCGATCAAGGCCATACAGTTGACCCCCAACTGCAACAATCCGCTGGGCTACATCATGCCGGAGTCGCGCAAACGTGCGTTGCTGACACTGGCACAGCGTTTTGACGTGGCGATTATCGAGGACGATGTGTATGGCGAACTGTCCTACACCTACCCACGTCCTCGCACGATCAAATCCTTCGATGAAGACGGTCGCGTTCTGCTTTGCAGTTCGTTTTCCAAGACCCTGGCACCGGGCCTGCGCATTGGCTGGGTCGCGCCGGGGCGTTATCTGGAACGGGTGCTGCACATGAAATACATCAGCACCGGCTCCACCGCGCCGCAACCACAGATTGCGATCGCCGAATTTCTCAAGGCTGGGCACTTCGAACCGCATTTACGGCGGATGCGTACGCAATACCAGCGCAATCGCGACGCGATGATCGATTGGGTCACCCGTTATTTCCCTGCCGGCACTCGCGCCAGTCGCCCACAAGGCAGCTTTATGTTGTGGGTCGAACTGCCGGAGGGCTTCGATACCCTGAAGCTCAATCGTGCGCTGCATGACCAGGGCGTACAGATTGCCGTCGGCAGTATCTTTTCCGCCTCGGGCAAATACCGTAATTGCCTGCGGATGAACTACGGTGCCAAGCCCACACCGCAGATCGAAGAAGCGGTGCGCAAGGTCGGCGCGGCGGCGATCAAACTGCTGGCGCAAACCGACTGACCTTTCTGCGGGATCCAGCGTCCATATGCAAACAACGGCCGCCACTGGAACATTCCCCGTGAGAATCAGACAGCCCCTGCTTGCTATGCTGTTACTCGCCTCGTTCCTGGGCGGCTGCACGACACTCCACGTCCCTCGCGAACCGAGCCAGGCCCTGCCTGCGGCGGACTCGGCATTCGGTCGTTCGATCCAGGCCCAGGCCGCGCCTCATAAAGGCCAGTCGGGTTTTCGCTTGCTGTCCGATAGCACGGAGGCGTTCACCGCCCGTGCCGAGCTGATTCGCCACGCACAAAGCAGCCTCGATTTGCAGTACTACATCGTCCATGACGGGATCAGCACACGGATACTGATAAACGAGCTGCTCAACGCCGCCGACCGTGGCGTGCGGGTGCGGATTCTGCTCGACGACACCACCAGCGATGGCCTGGACCGGATCATCGCGACCCTGGCCGCGCATCCGCAGATACATATTCGCGTGTTCAACCCGCTGCACCTGGGCCGCAGCACCGGCGTCACGCGAACCATGGGCAGGTTGTTCAACGTATCGCTGCAACACCGGCGCATGCACAACAAACTGTGGGTAGCGGACAACAGCGCGGCAATCGTTGGCGGGCGTAACCTGGGGGATGAGTACTTCGATGCCGAGCCCAAACTGAATTTCACTGACATCGACATGCTCAGCGTCGGCCCGGTTGCAGAACAGCTGGGGCACAGCTTCGATCAGTACTGGAACAGCGCTTTGAGCAAGCCGATCGAGCAGTTTCTCTCGAGCAAGCCGACCGCCAGGGACCTGAGAAATACTCGGACCCGACTGGACGAATCCCTCGAGGAAACGCGCAAACAGAATCACGCGCTCTATCAACAGCTGATGACCTACACCACTCATCCGCGCCTGGACGTCTGGCGCCGGGAACTGATCTGGGCTTCGAACCAGGCGCTGTGGGACGCACCGAGCAAGGTGCTGTCCGACGGCGAACCTGACCCGCACTTGCTGCTGACCACCCAGTTGGCACCTGAACTCAATGGGGTCAGCAAAGAGCTGATCATGATCTCGGCCTACGTCGTACCCGGCCAACCAGGGCTGGTGTACCTGACCGATCGCGCCGATGCCGGGGTGTCGATCCGTTTGCTGACCAACTCACTGGAAGCCACCGATGTACCCGCCGTGCACGGTGGTTACGCGCCTTATCGCAAAACGTTGCTGGAGCATGGCGTGCAGTTGTTCGAATTGCGCCGCCAGCCCGGCGACAACGGTGACGGCGGATCGAGCCCGTTCCACAGCGGGTCCTACCGTAGCTCCGACTCCAGCCTGCACAGCAAGGCGATGATCTTCGACCAACAGAAAGCCTTCATCGGCTCGTTCAATTTCGACCCACGCTCGGTGCTGTGGAACACCGAAGTCGGGGTGCTGGTGGACAGCCCGCAACTCGCCGGGCGTGTGCGCGAACTGGCGCTGGAGGGGATGGCGCCGGCCCTCAGTTATCAGGCCAGGCTGGAAAAGGGTCAGATGGTCTGGGTCACCGAAGACGACGGCAAACAGCACACATTGACTCAGGAACCAGGGGGTTGGTGGCGGCATTTCAATTCGTGGCTTAGCAGCACGATCGGCCTGGAAAAGATGCTGTAGGAGCTGCCGCAGGCTGCGATCTTTTGATCTATGCCGGCTGCACCGCCCCAAACGCCCCTTGCCGCGACACCAGAATCACCAACCCCAATGCACCCGCCGCCATCAGCAACGGCAAGGCATGCCCGCTGATCCATTGGCTCCCGGCACCGGCCGCCAACGGCCCGATCAGGCAACCGATCCCCCACAGCTGCGCGATATGGGCATTGGCCCGCACCAGCGCATCGTCGCGATAACGCTCACCGATCAGGATCAGCGACAAGGTGAACAGACCGCCGGCACTGGCGCCAAACAACACCCACAGCGGCCAGATCAGCAACGTATCAATTAGCATTGGAATCGCCAGGCTCGACAGCAGCAAAAGCATTGCACAACCAGTGAATAACGTACGCCGCGACAAGCGATCAGCCAGCGCGCCAATCGGCAATTGCAGCAAGGCATCACCGACCACCACCGTGCTGACCATCGCCAGGGCGATTTCCGTCGTGAAGCCCTGACGCAGGCAGTAGACCGGCAACAAGGTCAGGATCATCGCTTCGAACGCGGCAAACAGCGACACCGCCCAGGCAATGGCCGGCAGGCCACGGCAGAAGTTCAGCAAGTCGTTGAGGGTCACGCTGCAGGCCTCACTGGTGGGCGCTCCGCTACGGCCCAGCAGCAGGAACGGTGCCGTCATCAGCAAGCCGACGCCAACCCAAAAACCGTAATCGTGCTCGGTGCCCAACGCCCCCAACAGCAACGGTCCGGCCAGCTGACTCAGCGCATAGCTGCTGCCATACAGCGCCACCAGTCGCCCCCGCCATTGCTCGACCACCAGTTGGTTGATCCAGCTTTCACCAAGGATGAAGACGAGTGTCAGGATCACCCCGATCATCAACCGCAACACCAGCCAGATCGGGTAGCTCGGCCACAGCGCCAGCAAGCCGATGGACACCGCCCCGGCCCACAGGCACAGGCGCATCAGATTGGCCGTGCCAAGACGGGCCGCGAGATGGCTGGAGATCTTCGCCCCCAGCAGTACGCCAATGGCCGGCATCGCCGCCATCACGCCGATCGCGAACGAGCCGTAACCCCAGCCTTCCAGGCGCAGCGATACCAACGGCATGCTGACGCCCAGAGCCAGGCCGACACTCAAGACAGATGCCAAGACGGCGAAATAAGTCGCCCAACGCATGTTCCACGCTCCTGTGGATATTTTATGTACAGCGCAAAACAGTGTGGGAGCGGGATTGCTCGCGAAGAGGCCTTCACATCCAACGTCATCGCTGGCTGTTACGGCGCCTTCGCGAGCAAGCCCGCTCCCACAAGGGATCTGCGTCGTTCAGGAGCCCGATTGACTACCGGGCTCCCTCACTTGCTTACAACTTGATCCAGGTCGCCTTCAGCTCGGTGTATTTGTCGAACGCATGCAGCGACTTGTCGCGACCGTTGCCGGACTGTTTGAAGCCACCGAACGGCGCGGTCATGTCGCCGCCGTCGTACTGGTTGACCCAGACACTACCGGCACGCAAAGCCTTGGCGGTCAGATGAGCTTTCGAGATGTCCTTGGTCCATACCGCAGCGGCGAGACCGTACGGCGTGTCGTTGGCGATCTGGATGGCTTCTTCAGCGCTGTCGAAGGTGATGACCGACAACACCGGACCGAAGATTTCTTCCTGAGCAATTTTCATCGCGTTGCTCACGCCATCGAAAATCGTCGGCTCAACGTAAGTGCCACCGGTTTCCTGAAGAATGCGTTTACCGCCGGCCACCAGTTTGGCGCCATCGGTGTGACCGGATTCAATGTAGGACAGCACGGTGTTCATCTGCTGGGTATCCACCAGTGCACCGACGTTGGTTGCCGGGTCCAGCGGATTGCCCGGCTTCCAGGCCTTGAGGGCTTCGATCACCAATGGCAGGAATTTGTCTTTGATCGAACGCTCGACCAGCAGGCGCGAACCGGCTGTGCAGACCTCGCCCTGGTTGAAGGCAATGGCGCTGGCAGCCGATTCGGCGGCGGCTTGCAGGTCCGGCGCATCGGCGAACACGATGTTCGGGCTCTTGCCACCGGCTTCAAGCCAGACGCGCTTCATGTTCGATTCGCCGGAGTAGATCAGCAGTTGCTTGGCGATCTTGCTCGAGCCGGTGAACACCAGGGTGTCGACGTCATTGTGCAGGGCCAAGGCCTTGCCGACGGTGTGACCGTAGCCCGGCAGCACGTTCAGCACACCTTTCGGGATACCGGCTTCAACCGCCAGCGCTGCAATGCGAATAGCCGTCAGCGGCGATTTTTCGGAAGGCTTGAGGATCACTGAGTTACCGGTGGACAACGCCGGGCCGAGTTTCCAGCAGGCCATCATCAACGGGAAGTTCCACGGCACGATCGCACCGACCACACCGACCGGCTCGCGAGTCACCAGCCCCAGCTGATCGTGCGGGGTGGCGGCGACTTCGTCGTAGAGCTTGTCGATGGCCTCACCGCTCCAGCTCAGGGCTTGTGCCGCGCCAGGAACGTCGATGTACAGGGAATCGCTGATCGGCTTGCCCATGTCCAGGGTTTCGAGCAGGGCCAGCTCTTCGGCGTGCTGTTTCAGCAGGCCGGCAAAACGAATCATGGTGGCTTTGCGTTTGGTCGGCGCCAGGCGCGACCAGGCGCCGGAATTGAATGTGGCGCGAGCGTTTTCCACTGCGCGCTGGGCGTCGGCGGCGTCACAGCTGGCAATCTTGCCCAGCAGACGGCCATCGACAGGGCTGATGCACTCGAACGTTTCACCGGAGACTGCATCGGTGTATTCGCCATTGATGTAGGCGCGGCCTTCGATCTTCAGATCGCGAGCCCGTTGTTCCCAGTCGGCACGAGTCAGGGTGGTCATACGAGTGTCCTCCTCTTATTGAATACGAGCGCCCGCTCTCTTCGCGGGTGCTGTCAGGAATTCTGCCCGGCCAGCCTGCTTTTCGGCTCAAGGCAACCGTTACCCTAAACCAGCGGCGGGTGAAGTTTCAATATATTTGACATAAGGCCGTTAAACGGCCTTGCGATGTTCATTTTAATAAACATAGACTTTCAATTTTCCAGCCAGTCGCGCCGTAATCACGGGGGAATACCAGCATGAGCATTCAGGATATCGTCGATTTCAGTCAGGCCACCACCCAGCCCGATCGCTATCGGCCAGACCCGGCGAAAGTCCTCAAGGGTGACCCCGAGCAAGCGGTGTACAACCACTACAACAGCCCGTGCGGACAGATGAGTGCAGGTGTCTGGGAGGGCGAAGTCGGTCAGTGGCGGGTGAACTACACCGAACACGAATACTGCGAAATCGTTCAGGGGGTGTCAGTGCTGCGCGATGACAACGGCGCCGCCAAGACCCTGCGCGCGGGTGATCGCTTCGTGATTCCGGCTGGCTTCAAAGGCACCTGGGAAGTGTTGGAGCCGTGCCGCAAGATTTATGTGGTGTTTGAACAGAAGGCTTGAGGGTTTGTGCCGCTTGAACCGACAGTCAACAAAAAAGGCCCGTATCTCGCGATACGGGCCTTTTTCATAAGGAGGAAAAATCAATTACTTGATTTTGCCTTCTTTGTAGATCACGTGCTTGCGAACAACCGGATCATATTTCTTGATCTCGATTTTGTCCGGAGTAGTGCGCTTGTTCTTGTCGGTAGTGTAGAAGTGACCAGTACCGGCGCTCGAAATCAAACGAATCAATTCACGCATGATTAGCTCCCTTAGATCTTGCCAGCTTTGCGGATTTCGGCCAGCACGACAGTGATGCCACGCTTGTCGATGATACGCATGCCTTTGGCAGATACGCGCAGACGCACGAAACGTTTCTCTTCTTCAACCCAGAAGCGGTGATGCTGCAGGTTCGGCAGGAAACGACGACGGGTTTTGTTGTTTGCGTGGGAAATGTTATTCCCAGTCACCGGACCCTTACCGGTAACTTGACATACTCTCGACATGCCTCAGCCCTCTAAAACCACATGCCCAACCCGGCATGGGTTGGCCGCTTAATCTCTCAGTCATTTGGCGCCAGGCGCCGCGTTTCTTTAGAGGTCTTACCGGCTACACCTACAGTGAAGGAACCGGGCCCCTAGAAAAGAGCGCTGCTTTATACCAGAAAGACCAGAGAGCAACAACAACCGGTGTGCATTGAGTTGATAAAAAACCTGTTTTTCGGGCGTCGAATGCCTTGGACAAAGGCTAAGCCCGATAGCGACCGCTCGTCGCAGAGAATCGGCCAACGGGCCAATTCAGGGTTTTTCTCAACCGTCACTCACCGAAAGCAATCGCCCATACTCCCCTCAAAATGAAAAAGGGGATAGTCATTTGCAAAAGAGCCCACTAGGGTAAGCCTTTTCCAGACTGCACTTGCAGATGGGCCTTCGATCTGTAAAGGAATCCGACCATGCGCCTCGCTGCCCTACCACTGTTGCTCGCCCCGCTTCTGCTGAGCCCACAGGCCTTTGCCGCCGCCCTGAGCGTCTGCACCGAGGCCAGCCCGGAAGGGTTCGACGTGGTGCAATACAATTCGTTGACCACCACCAACGCCTCAGCCGACGTGATGATGAACCGCCTGGTGGACTTCGACACGGCCAGCGGCAAAGTGGTCGCCAGCCTCGCGGACAGCTGGGACGTCACGCCCGACGGCCTGACCTACGTCTTCAAATTGCATCCGCAGGTGAAATTTCACCGCACCGAGTATTTCAGCCCGACGCGCGACCTGACCGCCGAAGACGTGAAATTCAGTTTCGACCGCATGCTTGATCCGGCAAACCCGTGGCACAAAATCGCCCAGAGCGGCTTCCCGCACGCTCAGTCGATGCAGTTACCGACGCTGATCAAGAAGATCGACGCCCTGGACCCACTCACCATCCGTTTCACCCTCGATCACCCAGACTCGACGTTCCTGCCGACCCTGACCATGGGCTTCGCCTCGATCTATTCGGCCGAGTACGCCGACCAACTGATGAAGGCCGGCACTCCGGAGAAGCTCAACAGCCAGCCGATCGGCAGCGGCCCGTTCATCTTCACGCGTTTCCAGAAAGATGCCTCGATTCGCTATAAGGCCAACCGCGACTACTTCCAGGGCAAGCCATCGGTGGACCCGTTGATCTTCGCGATCACCCCGGACGCCAACGTGCGCCTGCAGAAATTGCGCCGCAACGAGTGCCAGATCGCCCTGTCGCCCAAACCGCTGGACGTACAGACTGCGAAGCAGGAGCCGACCCTGAAGGTGGAAAAGACTGACGCCTTCATGACCGCATTCGTCGGCATCAACAGCCAGCATCCGCCGCTGGACAAGCCGGAAGTGCGCCAGGCAATCAACCTGGCGTTCGACAAGGCCAACTACCTCAAGGCCGTATTCGAAGACACCGCCGAGCCTGCCAATGGGCCCTACCCGCCCAATACCTGGAGCTATGCCAAAAACTTGCCGGGCTACCCGCATGATGTCGAGAAAGCCCGGGCATTGATGGCCAAGGCCGGGCTCAAGAACGGTTTCCAGACCACTATCTGGACTCGCCCTTCCGGCAGTCTGCTGAACCCCAACCCGAGCCTCGGCGCGCAATTGCTTCAGTCCGACCTGGCGGAAATCGGCATTCAGGCCGAGATCCGCGTGATCGAATGGGGCGAACTGATTCGCCGCGCCAAGGCCGGCGAGCACGACCTGCTGTTCATGGGCTGGGCCGGCGACAACGGTGACCCGGACAACTTCCTCACGCCGCAATTTTCCTGCGCGGCGGTCAAATCCGGCACCAACTTCGCCCGTTACTGCAACCAGGATCTGGACAAGCTGATCAGCGCCGGCAAGACCACCGGCGAGCAAGGTGTGCGCACCAAGCTCTACGAACAGGCCCAGGCGCAGATCCAGCAACAGGCATTGTGGCTGCCACTGGCCCACCCGACGGCCTTCGCCCTGACGCGCAAAGACGTCGAGGGTTACTCAGTCAGCCCGTTTGGTCGCCAGGATTACTCCAAGGTCAACCTCAAGTAATCGAGTCGCCAAAAAAACTGTGGGAGCGAGCCTGCTCGCTCCCACAGAAACTCATTTACCCACTTCCCCCTCACATCCACCCGTACTCGGCCATGGATAACGGATCGCCTTCACCGACAATGAAATGGTCGAGTACCCGCACATCGATCAGGTCCAGCGCTTCTTGCAGGCGCTTGGTCAGCATCCGGTCGGCTTGACTGGGGTTGGAGTTACCCGACGGATGGTTGTGGCAGAGGATCAAGGCTGCGGCGTTGTGGGCCAAAGCGCGTTTAACCACTTGTCTTGGATAGACACTGGTACTGTCGATGGAGCCGCGAAACAGCACTTCAAAGGTCAGCACTTGATGTTTTGAATCCAAAAACAGACACCCGAATACCTCGTGAGGCTCGTGGCGCAGCATCGACTTCAAGTAATCACGAACCGCCTGCGGATTTTCCAGCGCCGATTTTTGGCGCGCACGTTCGGCTAAATGCCGCCTGCCCATTTCCTGTGCCGCTTGCAACTGAGCGAATTTCGCCGGCCCGAGCCCCAATTGCCTGCTGAACGCAGCTTGATCGGCCTCGAGCAGCGAACGCAGGCTGCCAAACTGATTCAACAGATGTCGTGCCAGATCTACTGCACTTTTACCCGATACACCGGTACGTAAAAAAATCGCTAGCAACTCGGCGTCGGAAAGACTCGCCGAACCCAACTCAAGTAACCTCTCCCGCGGTCGCTCCGCCGCTGGCCAATCGCGAATGCTCATAACACCTCCATGTCTGTGGGCGCCGCTGTTCCGTAGCGGTCGCTGTGATATCGTAGCCCATCTTTTTTGCGGGCGATTTCACCCCTGGGGAGGGGGTATCGCCATGCAGTCATCAACGAAATGAAAGGCAGACCTATGCAGCGGCTGTATCGGAAACGCATCGTTCTGGGCGTCGGCGGCGGCATCGCTGCCTACAAGAGCGCCGAGCTGGTTCGCCGCCTGATCGATCAGGGCGCCGAAGTGCGCGTGGTCATGACCCGTGGCGGCAGCGAATTCATTACCCCGCTGACCATGCAGGCCCTGTCCGGGCACCCGGTCCACCTGGACCTGCTGGACCCGGCGGCCGAAGCCGCCATGGGCCACATCGAACTGGCCAAATGGGCCGATCTGGTGCTGATTGCCCCTGCCACCGCGGACCTGATCGCCCGCCTGGCCCAAGGCATTGCCGACGACCTGCTGACCACGCTGGTGCTGGCCACCGACGCAGTGGTCGCCGTGGCGCCGGCGATGAATCAGGCCATGTGGCGCGACCCGGCGACCCAGGCCAACCTGCAGACCCTCGAAAGCCGCGACCTCAAAGTCTTCGGCCCGGCTTCCGGCAGCCAGGCCTGCGGCGACGTCGGCATGGGCCGCATGCTCGAAGCCACCGACCTCGCCCAGTGCGCGGCAGACTGCTTCCAGCGCCAGGCGCTGACCGGCAAGCACGTGCTGATCACCGCCGGCCCGACCCAGGAAAACATCGACCCGGTGCGCTACATCACCAACCACAGCTCCGGAAAGATGGGCTTTGCCCTGGCCGAAGCCGCGGTGGAAGCCGGCGCCCGCGTGACCCTGATTACAGGTCCCGTGCACCTGCCGACCCCGGATCGCGTCACGCGCATCGACGTAGTCAGCGCCCGCGACATGCTCGCTGCCTGTGAAGCCGCGATTCCATGCGACTTGTTTATCGCCTCGGCAGCGGTCGCGGACTACCGCCCGGAAGTCGTGGCCCCACAGAAACTCAAGAAAGACCCTACGAGCGGCGACGGCTTGTTGCTACAAATGGTGCGCAACCCAGACATCCTGGCCACCATCGCCACCCGTCCCGACCGTCCGTTCAGTGTCGGCTTTGCCGCCGAAACCGAACACCTGCTCGACTACGCTGCCCGCAAGTTGAAAGACAAGAACCTCGATCTGATCGTCGCCAACGACGTCGCCAACCCGAGCATTGGCTTCAACAGTGAAGAAAACGCCTGCAGCGTGATCGATCGCCAGTTACACGCCACACTTTTCGCCCAGACCAGCAAGGGCAAGATTGCCCGCCAGCTGATCACTTTTATCGCCGAACGTCTGAACCAGGTTTAATTTACATGCACGCTTTGCAAGCCAAGATCCTCGACCCCCGCATCGGCAGCGAATTTCCGCTGCCGCAGTACGCCACGCCAGGTTCCGCCGGCCTCGACCTGCGCGCCATGCTGGAAAAAGACACCATCATCAAGCCGGGCGAAACCCTGCTGATCCCTACCGGCCTGTCGGTGTATATCGGCGACCCGGGCCTGGCGGCCTTGATTCTGCCGCGCTCGGGCCTGGGCCATAAGCACGGCATCGTGCTGGGCAACCTGGTCGGCCTGATCGACTCCGATTACCAGGGCCCACTGATGGTGTCGTGCTGGAACCGTGGCCAGACCGATTTCAACATGGTCGTTGGCGAACGCCTCGCACAACTTGTTCTGGTACCAGTGGTTCAAGCGCACTTCGAAATGGTCGAAGAGTTCGTCGAAACCCAGCGCGGCACCGGCGGGTTCGGACATTCCGGCAGTCACTGATATGCCCTCTGTGGCGAGCGAGCTTGCT
Source organism: Pseudomonas sp. GM18 (assembly GCF_000282195.1). Taxonomy (GTDB): domain Bacteria; phylum Pseudomonadota; class Gammaproteobacteria; order Pseudomonadales; family Pseudomonadaceae; genus Aquipseudomonas. The sequence goes on along the minus strand of NZ_AKJT01000022.1, from coordinate 206,434 downwards.
CGCGCTGGAAAGCGTAGCGGCCCCACGATTCTGGCAACCATTGCCGACTTTGTGAGTGCTGCGCACTCAAGCGGGAGCAAGCTCCCTCGCCACAAATCACATAGACGTCATCTGGAAGGTTTACCACTGAAAATCAAGGCATTGATCGACTCAATACTGGTCGACATTGGTGGCATGGCCTTTTCGCACCACGAACTCTCTGCGGAAAACACCGTCATACCCTTCAGTTTGAGCCTGCCGACGAGTTTTTCGCCGGCAGGTCCAGCCACTTTCAAGATGGAGCATTCCTACAGATGAGCACCCCAGCCCAAGTCGCACCCAAGTTCCCCGACAGCATCTTCCGCGCCTACGACATTCGTGGCACCGTCCCGGAATTCTTGAACGCTGAAACCGCTTATTGGCTCGGTCGCGCCATCGGTTCCCAGAGCCTGGCCCAGGGCGAACCCAATGTGTCTGTCGGCCGCGACGGTCGCCTGTCTGGCCCGGAACTGGTGGAACAACTGATTCAGGGCCTGGCCGACAGCGGTTGCCACGTCAGCGACGTCGGCCTGGTGCCAACGCCTGCGCTGTACTACGCCGCCAACGTACTGGCCGGCAAATCCGGGGTGATGCTCACCGGCAGCCACAACCCGTCGAATTACAACGGTTTCAAGATCGTCATTGCCGGCGATACCCTGGCCAACGAACAGATCCAGGCCTTGCACGACCGCCTCAAGACCAACAACCTGAGCAGCGGCAAGGGCAGCATCACCAAGGTCGAGATCCTCGATCGCTACAACACTGAAATCGTTCAGGACATCAAGCTCGCCCGCCGCCTGAAAGTCGTGGTCGATTGCGGTAACGGCGCGGCCGGTGTGATTGCCCCACAACTGATCGAAGCCCTGAACTGCGAAGTCATCCCACTGTTCTGCGAAGTCGATGGCAACTTCCCGAACCATCACCCGGACCCGGGCAAGCTGGAAAACCTGGTAGACCTGATTGCCAAGGTCAAGGAAACCAACGCTGACCTGGGCCTGGCCTTCGACGGCGACGGCGACCGCGTGGGCGTGGTCACCAACACCGGCAGCGTCGTGTTCCCGGACCGCCTGCTGATGCTGTTCGCCAAGGATGTGGTAGCACGCAACCCCGACGCGGAAATCATCTTCGACGTCAAATGCACCCGCCGCCTGATCCCGCTGATCAAGGAATACGGTGGTCGTCCGCTGATGTGGAAAACAGGTCACTCGCTGATCAAAAAGAAAATGAAACAATCCGGCGCCCTGTTGGCCGGCGAAATGAGCGGGCATATCTTCTTCAAGGAGCGCTGGTTCGGTTTCGACGACGGCATTTACAGCGCCGCGCGGCTGCTGGAGATCCTCAGCAAAGAGAAATCCACCGCAGAAGAGTTGTTCGCGACCTTCCCGAACGATATTTCTACGCCGGAAATCAATATCCATGTGACCGAAGAGAGCAAATTCAGCATCATTGATGCATTGCACGACGCACAGTGGGGTGAAGGCGCCGACCTGACCACCATTGACGGCGTGCGAGTCGACTATGCCAAAGGCTGGGGCCTGGTTCGCGCCTCCAACACCACACCGGTGCTGGTGCTGCGCTTCGAGGCCGATGACGAGGCTGAATTGCAGCGCATCAAGGATGTGTTCCACGTCCAGCTGAAGCGCGTTGCACCTGATCTCCAATTACCGTTTTGATCTATTGAAGCACCCGGAGCCCTGAATGACCCTCGAACGCGAAGCCGCCGCCAACACCGCCAAAGTCCTGTCCGAAGCGCTGCCTTACATTCGCCGCTATGTCGGCAAGACGCTGGTGATCAAATACGGCGGCAACGCGATGGAAAGCGAGGAGCTGAAAACCGGCTTCGCTCGCGACATCGTGCTGATGAAAGCCGTCGGCATTAACCCGGTGGTGGTTCACGGTGGCGGCCCGCAAATCGGCGACCTGCTCAAGCGACTGTCGATCGAGAGCCACTTTGTCGATGGCATGCGCGTCACCGACGCCGCGACCATGGACGTGGTGGAAATGGTCCTCGGCGGCCAGGTCAACAAGGACATCGTCAACCTGATCAACCGTCACGGCGGCAGCGCTATCGGCCTGACCGGTAAAGACGCCGAGCTGATTCGCGCGAAGAAGCTCACCGTCACCCGCCAGACGCCGGAGATGACCACCCCGGAAATCATCGACATCGGCCATGTCGGCGAAGTAGTCGGCATCAACACCGACTTGCTGAACCTGCTGGTCAAAGGTGATTTCATCCCGGTGATCGCGCCAATCGGCGTCGGTGCCAACGGCGAGTCGTACAACATCAACGCCGACCTGGTGGCCGGGAAAGTGGCCGAGGCACTGAAAGCTGAAAAGCTGATGCTGCTGACCAACATTGCCGGTCTGATGGACAAATCCGGCAAGGTTCTGACCGGCCTGAGCACCCAGCAAGTCGACGATCTGATCGCCGATGGCACCATCTACGGCGGCATGCTGCCGAAGATCCGTTGCGCACTGGAAGCGGTACAGGGCGGCGTAGGCAGCTCGCTGATCATCGATGGTCGAGTGCCAAATGCAATTCTGCTGGAAATTTTCACTGACACCGGTGTGGGTACGCTGATCAGCAATCGCAAGCGTCCCTGATTCAAAACCTTAAAAAGATCGCAGCCTTCGGCAGCACCTACGGATTTCGGATGTACGAAAGACCTGTAGGAGCTGACGAAGTCTGCGATCTTTTTTATGCGCGCCGGAAATGCCTGACCTGATCGAGCGAAACGTCCGACATCACGATGGAAGCAATCTGCATAGGATCTTCTCTGTACCTACAGGAGATTTACCATGCAAAAAGACTACGTCCCTTACGGCAGCGATGTTTCACCTGGCACCTATGCCTGTGTCGATTGCGGTCACGAATACTCGAATCAGGGCAAAACATCGATGCCGCCCTGCCCGCAATTGCGCAAAACCGCACACACCCGTCATGGCTGGAAAATTCTGACTGGTCAGGGCGATGCTGCGGCTGATCCGTACCCGGAGAAAACCAATAAACCCACCGGGATCAAAAAGTCCGAGACATTCAGCAGCACCAGCAAAAAATAATCCTGGGGGGCTGGACCATATATAAACAAAAGACCCCGCTCAACTTGCTGAGCGGGGTCTTTTGCTGCCTGCGATCCCTGCGGGAACGGGCTTGCCCGCTCCCACAGGGGAAGTGTGGTTACACGCCGAACTGGGCGCGATAGGCTTCTACAGCAGGCAAATGCTGCTTGAGCTGCGGATCGTCAGCCAGGAACTCCAGCACCTGGTTCAGCGAAACGATGCTGATCACCGGAATGCCGAAGTCACGTTCCACTTCCTGGATGGCCGACAATTCACCGTTGCCACGCTCCTGACGGTTCAGGGCGATCAGCACACCGGCAGCTTTGGCGCCGTCCTGGGAAGCGATGATCTGCATCACTTCACGGATGGCGGTGCCCGCGGTGATCACGTCGTCGATGATCAGCACGTCGCCGGTCAATGGCGCGCCGACCAGGCTGCCGCCTTCGCCGTGTGCCTTGGCTTCCTTGCGGTTGAAGCACCATGGCAGGTCACGGTCGTGATGTTCGGCCAGCGCCACGGCGGTGGTCGCCGCCAACGGGATGCCTTTGTAGGCCGGGCCGAACAGTACGTCGAAGGAAATACCGCTCTCGACGATGGCTGCCGCGTAGAAACGGCCCAGCTGCGCCAGGGCCGAACCTGAGTTGAACAGGCCGGCATTGAAGAAGTATGGACTGGTGCGCCCGGACTTCAGGGTGAACTCACCGAAGCGCAAAACGCCGCGATCGATGGCAAAACGAATGAAATCGCGTTGATACGCTTGCATGAAAAAAACCCCAAATACCACGGATTTAGCTAATTAGGTAGACGCCGTGTATCATACCCGCACGCGATTTTTGGGGCCACTTATGCGGATCATCAGTGTGAACGTCAATGGTATTCAGGCTGCAGTCGAGCGTGGTTTGCTCAGTTGGCTGCAAGCACAGAATGCCGACGTCATCTGCCTGCAGGACACCCGCGCCTCCGCCTTTGAACTGGACGACCCAGCCTTCCAACTGGATGGCTACTTCCTTTATGCCTGCGAAGCCGAAGTTCCCGCCCAAGGTGGCGTGGCTTTGTACTCGCGGTTGCAACCGAAGGCTGTCATCAGCGGTCTCGGCTTCGAGACGGCCGACCGCTACGGGCGCTACCTGCAAGCCGATTTCGACAAGGTCAGCATCGCGACCTTGCTGCTCCCTTCGGGGCAGAATGGCGATGAAGACTTGAACCAGAAGTTCAAGCTAATGGACGACTTCGCCCGTTATCTGGATAAACAGCGGCGCAAACGTCGCGAGTACATTTATTGTGGCTCGCTGTACGTGGCGCAACAGAAGCTGGATATCAAGAACTGGCGCGACAGCCAGCAATCCCCGGGCTTCCTGGCGCCTGAGCGTGCCTGGATGGACGAGATTGTCGGCAACATGGGTTATGTCGACGCCCTGCGGGAAGTCAGCCGCGAAGGCGACCAGTACAGCTGGTGGCCGGACAACGAACAGGCCGAGATGCTCAACCTGGGCTGGCGTTTCGACTACCAGTTGCTGACCCCTGGCCTGCGCCGCTTCGTACGCAGCGCGCGCCTGCCGCGTCAGCCACGGTTCTCGCAGCACGCACCGCTGATCGTGGACTACGACTGGACGCTGACGATTTAAGCGTCTTTTCGCAGATGCAAAAAAGCCGACATTGCTGTCGGCTTTTTTGTGCGCGCTGATTTCTGCTTTCTGTGGGGATTTTGCTGGCTGTTACTTGATCAACCGCCAGGTGAAGGGATAGCGGTAAGGCACCCCGTCATTGGCCTTGAGCCCGGCAATGATGCACAGCACCATCGCCCCGATCAGCACCAGCGGCAACAGCGCAAAACCGATCAATACCAGCATCAGCACGTAACAGATACCCGAGACCAGGGCCACGGTGATCTGAAAGTTCAGCGCTTCTTTGCCTTGGGCGTCGATGAACGGATCGGCTTCACGCTTCCACTGCCAGAGTATCAGCGGCCCGATCAGGTGACCGAATGGAAACCAGACACCGAGAAACGCCGAGAGGTGACAAAACATCGCCCACTGGCGAGCCTCGGGGCTCGGTGTGGGCAGCAACTGCTGTTCATCACTCATGGCGCTCTCCTTTGCCGGGCATCAAAACAATCAGTCAGCCAGTGCAGCCTTCTGCAGTTCGAAAATCTCGATCATGCCTTTCTTCGCCAGTGCCAGCATCGCGTTCAGCTCTTCCGGCTGGAACGGCGCGCCTTCGGCAGTGCCCTGGACTTCGATGAAGCCACCGGTGCTGGTCATCACCACGTTGAGGTCCGTCTCGGCAGCCGAGTCTTCCAGGTAGTCGAGGTCAAGCACAGGCTCGCCCTGATACATGCCCACCGAAACGGCAGCGATCATTTGCTTGAGCGGGTCGCCACCCTTGAGGCCGCCGCGCTTCTTGATCACTTTCAACGCATCGACCAGTGCAACCATGGCGCCGGTGATGGACGCGGTGCGGGTGCCGCCGTCAGCCTGGATCACGTCGCAGTCGACGTACAGGGTGACGTCGCCCAGCTTGGACATGTCCAGCGCAGCGCGCAGGGAACGGCCGATCAGACGCTGGATTTCCAGGGTGCGGCCGCCTTGCTTGCCGCGGCTCGCTTCACGCTGGTTACGCTCGCCGGTGGCGCGCGGCAGCATGCCGTATTCAGCGGTCAACCAGCCCTGGCCCTGGCCCTTGAGGAAACGCGGCACGCCGTTCTCGACGCTGACGGTGCAGATGACCTTGGTATCACCGAACTCGACCAGTACAGACCCCTCGGCGTGTTTGGTGTAGTTGCGGGTAATGCGGATCGAGCGGAGCTGATCGGCAGCGCGACCACTTGGACGTTTCATAGGGATTACCTGTACGGGGGACGGAAAACTGCCGAGCATTATAGAGCCGTGGGCCGCAAGTGGGCACTTCTAAAAAATTCGCCCGACGATTGAAAGCTCTGAATAGAGCGTAGCCGACGGCCTGCAGCTCATTGTCACAGCGTGTGATTGGGCGCATCCGCCCCACTGCGCTACAATCCTGCGCCTTTGCTGCCTGTCGGCTTTAATTCACAGATAGCGGGTCCGCGAACCATGGGTTACGCGCCGACCTGCATTGCGAGGTACCTCCATGGTGCACAGCATGACCGCCTTCGCCCGCGTCGAGAAAGCCGGCGTCCAGGGCACCCTGAGCTGGGAGCTGCGCTCGGTCAACAGCCGCTACCTGGAACCCCATCTGCGCCTGCCGGAATCTTTCCGCGACCTCGAGGGCGCGGTCCGCGAAGCCCTGCGCCAGGGCATTTCCCGGGGCAAGCTCGAATGCACCCTGCGTTTCACCGAAGAAAGCACTGGCAAACCGCTGCAAGTGGACCGCGAGCGCGCCGCGCAACTGGTCGCTGCCGCCGAGACCGTCGCCAGCCTGATCAAGAACCCCGCCGCGCTGAACCCGCTGGAAGTCCTGGCCTGGCCCGGCGTGCTGGTGGCCGACGCCGCCGACCCGCAAGCGCTGAATGCCGAAGCCCTGGCGCTGTTCAACCAAGGTCTGAAAGAACTCAAGGCCGGCCGCGAGCGCGAAGGCGCGGAGCTGGCGCGGCTGATCAACGAGCGCCTGACGTCCATTGAGGAAGATGTGGTGATCCTGCGTGAGCTGGTCCCGCAGATGCTCGCCACTCAGCGCCAGAAAGTCCTCGACCGTTTCACCGACATGAAGGCCGACCTCGACCCGCAGCGCCTGGAGCAGGAAATGGTCATGCTCGCGCAAAAGAGCGACGTCGCCGAAGAACTGGATCGCCTGAGCACCCACATCATCGAAGTTCGCCGGGTGCTCAAATCCGGCGGCGCTGCCGGTCGGCGCCTGGACTTCCTGATGCAGGAGCTCAACCGCGAAGCCAACACACTGGGCTCCAAAGCCTTCGACCCGCGCAGCACCCAAGCGGCGGTCAACCTCAAGGTGTTGATCGAGCAGATGCGCGAACAAGTGCAGAATATTGAGTAAGGCAAACCTGACATGACCCACAGTACCGGCACCCTGTACATCATTTCCGCACCTTCGGGCGCGGGCAAGAGCAGTCTGGTAAAGGCCCTGACCGACGCCAATCCGGAGATTCGCGTATCGATTTCCCACACCACCCGTGCCATGCGTCCGGGTGAAGTGGACGGCGTGAACTACCACTTCGTGACCCGCGAAGAGTTCGTGAAGATGGGCGAGCACGGCGACTTCCTCGAACGCGCCGAAGTCTTCGGCAACTTTTACGGCACCTCGCAAAGCCGCCTGCAGCAGACACTGGACGAAGGTCACGACCTGATCCTTGAAATCGACTGGCAAGGCGCCGAGCAAGTGCGCAAGCTGATGCCGCAGGCACGCTCGATTTTCATTCTGCCGCCGTCGCTCCAGGCCCTGCACCAGCGCCTGACCAACCGCGGCCAGGACAGCGACGAGATCATCGACGGCCGGATGCGTGAAGCCGTCAGCGAGATGAGCCATTACGTCGAATACGACTACCTGATCATCAACGACGATTTCGCCCACGCACTGGACGATCTGAAGGCGATTTTCCGCGCCAATCAGCTGCAGCAGAAACGCCAACAGGTGCGTTTCGGCAAATTGCTGGCTGAATTGCTCGGCTAATCAGCTCTTCCCAAAACTGCTGCAAGGGCTTTACATTGGTGCTTATAGCGCGTTGAAGAGCCTGGTCAAAAAATCAGCGCTTCCCTAATCGCTGGTGATTTTTTAAACTGTTGAGTCCGCTCGCCCAACCGGGCAGCGCGCATATTGCATTCGCTCCGAGGAATACCATGGCCCGCGTAACCGTTGAAGACTGCCTAGAACACGTGGAAAACCGCTTTGAGCTGGTCATGCTCTCTACCAAGCGTGCCCGTCAACTGGCCACCGGTGGCAAAGAGCCCCTGGTTCAGTGGGAAAACGACAAGCCTACAGTTGTAGCGCTGCGTGAAATCGCTGAAGGCCTGATGAGCTATGAGTTCATCGCCAACGCTGAAATCGTCGAAGACGAACCGCTGTTCGCAGCGTTCGAGGACGAGTCCAACGAGGCAGTATAAGGCCATGCCTGGTCGACGTAGCACGGCGCGGGGTCATAGCAAACGGCAGGTGTCATCATGCCGAGCATAGACGCCCTCGCCGATCGCTTATCGACCTACCTCGGCAAGGACCAGGTCAACCTGGTCCGCCGAGCGTACTTCTACGCCGAACAAGCCCACGACGGCCAACGCCGCCGCAGCGGTGAGGCGTACGTCACGCATCCTCTTGCGGTGGCGAATATTCTTGCCGACATGCACATGGACCATCAGAGCCTGATGGCTGCAATGCTGCATGACGTGATCGAAGACACCGGTATTGCCAAGGAAGCGCTGCAAGCGCAGTTCGGCGAAACCGTGGCCGAACTGGTCGACGGGGTCAGCAAACTGACCCAGATGAACTTCGAGACCAAGGCCGAAGCCCAGGCCGAAAACTTCCAGAAAATGGCCATGGCCATGGCACGCGACATTCGCGTGATCCTGGTCAAGCTGGCCGACCGCCTGCACAACATGCGCACCCTGGAAGTGTTGTCCGGCGAAAAGCGCCGGCGGATCGCCAAGGAAACCCTGGAAATCTATGCGCCCATTGCCAACCGGCTGGGCATGCACGCCATCCGCATAGAATTCGAAGACCTCGGCTTCAAGGCCATGCACCCGATGCGTTCCGCGCGGATCAACCAGGCGGTCAAGCGCGCCCGGGGCAACCGCAAGGAAATCGTCAACAAGATCGAAGAGTCCCTCAGCCACTGCCTGGCCATCGACGGCATCCAGGGCGAGGTCAGCGGTCGTCAGAAACACCTCTACGGCATCTACAAGAAAATGCGCGGCAAGCGTCGGGCCTTCAACGAGATCATGGACGTCTACGCGTTCCGGATCATCGTCGACAAGGTCGACACCTGCTACCGCGTGCTGGGTGCTGTGCATAATTTGTACAAACCGTTGCCGGGACGCTTCAAGGATTACATCGCGATCCCCAAGGCCAACGGCTACCAGTCGCTGCATACCACGCTGTTCGGCATGCACGGTGTGCCGATCGAGATCCAGATCCGCACCCGTGAAATGGAAGAGATGGCCAACAACGGCATCGCCGCCCATTGGCTGTACAAATCCAGCGGCGACGAACAGCCCAAAGGCACTCACGCCCGCGCCCGCCAGTGGGTCAAAGGCGTGCTGGAGATGCAGCAACGAGCCGGCAACTCGCTGGAATTCATCGAGAGCGTGAAGATCGACCTGTTCCCGGACGAGGTCTACGTGTTCACGCCCAAGGGCCGGATCATGGAGCTGCCCAAAGGCTCCACGGCGGTCGACTTCGCTTACGCGGTGCACACCGACGTGGGCAACAGCTGCATTGCCTGTCGGATCAACCGCCGTCTCGCGCCACTGTCCGAACCGCTGCAAAGCGGCTCCACGGTCGAGATCGTCAGTGCCCCCGGCGCGCGGCCGAACCCGGCATGGCTCAACTTCGTAGTCACCGGCAAGGCGCGGACCCACATCCGCCATGCGCTTAAGCTGCAACGCCGCTCCGAATCCATCAGCCTCGGCGAACGCCTGCTGAACAAGGTGCTCAACGGTTTCGACAGCTCGCTGGAAAAAGTCCCGGCCGAGCGCGTGCAGTTGATGCTCCACGAATACCGCCTGGAACTGATTGAAGACCTGCTCGAAGACATCGGCCTGGGCAATCGCATGGCTTATGTGGTCGCCCGCCGCTTGCTCGGCGAAGGCGAACAGCTGCCGAGCCCGGAAGGTCCGCTGGCCATTCGCGGCACCGAAGGCCTGGTGCTCAGTTACGCCAAGTGCTGCACACCGATCCCTGGCGACCCGATTGTTGGCCATCTGTCCGCCGGCAAAGGGATGGTGGTGCACCTGGATAACTGCCGCAACATCAGCGAAATCCGCCACAACCCGGAAAAATGCATCCAGCTCTCGTGGGCCAAGGATGTCACCGGCGAATTCAACGTCGAGCTGCGCGTCGAACTGGAACACCAGCGCGGCCTGATCGCCCTGCTGGCCAGCAGTGTCAACGCGGCCGACGGCAACATCGAAAAAATCAGCATGGACGAACGCGACGGTCGTATCAGCGTGGTCCAACTGGTGGTCAGCGTGCACGACCGCGTGCACCTGGCCCGCGTGATCAAGAAACTGCGCGCCCTGACCGGGGTGATCCGCATCACCCGCATGCGCGCGTAGCCCACCCTTCACAAGGAGTCATACATGACCAAGACCGTTATCAACAGCGACAAGGCCCCGGCCGCCATCGGTACTTACTCCCAGGCGATCAAGGCTGGCAACACCGTGTACATGTCGGGTCAGATTCCTCTGGACCCAAAAACCATGGAACTGGTCGAAGGCTTCGAAGCCCAGACCGTCCAGGTGTTCGAGAACCTCAAAGCCGTGGCTGAAGCTGCCGGTGGTTCGTTCAAGGACATCGTCAAACTGAACATTTTCCTCACCGACCTGAGCCACTTCGCCAAGGTCAACGAGATCATGGGCAAGTACTTCGACCAGCCTTACCCAGCCCGCGCCGCCATCGGCGTAGCAGCCCTGCCAAAGGGTTCGCAGGTTGAAATGGATGCCATTCTGGTCATCGAGTAATGTGTCCGGCGCAGCCTTGCGAGGCTGCGCCGACTGATCTTGTACAAAGGGTTCTGAAAGGATTCCACCATGCGCCACGCGCTAGCTCTCTCGCTGGTCGCCCTACTCTTGGGCGGATGTGCCAGCAACCCTGCCGACCGCGACATCAGCGGCACCTGGATCAATCAGGCGGCGATCGATGCTGCCTCCAAAGGCGGCTCCCTGCGTGAAGCGCTCCAGGCCTATGGCCCGAACCTGGAATGGGACGTCAACACCAGAGCCGGTCAGGCGCGCTACACCAATGGTTTTGAAAACGTCGAAGGCAAGCTGCTGGGCGAAGAATCCGGCGCCTGGAAAGTCGATTTTTATGGCAGCTCCGCCAGCGAGCTGAAGCGTGATGGCAAGCAACTGCACCAAGTCGCCAGCGAAAACGAACCAGAACAGCTTTTCGACCGAGCCCAGATCCCGGTCCCGGACGGGGCACCGATCGGTGCCAGCTTTGAGCGTGCGCTGTACTCGGCCTACATGGGCGGCAGCTGGAAAATCATCAACGGCCCAGGCGAAGGTGGCACCGTGCAGTTTCAGGCCGATGGCCAAGTGTCCGGCCTGCCCGGCGCCGACCGTTACGCCCTGTGCCTGACCGGCGATTGCGCATCGATGAGCATCGGCAACGACAACATCTGGTTGCAACACAATGGCCAGGGCAATACCTGGATCTTCGCCCGCAAAGGCAAGGAACTGGAGCTCTTTCAGGCCGTGAACACCGCCTTGGCGGACGAGATGCCGCAGTTTGCCCCCGGCGAGCGCAAATGGTTGCTCAAGAAGCAGTAACCCGGCCCTAAGGCCAACGCAGAACCCATGTGGGAGCGAGCCTGCTCGCGATGAGGCCATAACATTCAACATCATCGTTGATTGTTAAACCGCCATCGCGAGCAGGCTCGCTCCCACAGTTGTTTTGGGGTAACTGGAAGTCAGCAGCGACCTTCAAGAATCGCGGGATAGCCCTCGCGGAAACTCGAATACTTCGGCGTCCAGCCCAACGCCTTCGCCCGAGCATTGCTGCAGCGCTTGCTGCCGGCACGACGCACACTGGCGTCATCGGCCCATTCGGTCACGCCCAGGTACTCACGCAACCAGCCCACCACCTCTGCCATTGGCGCGGGCGCATCATCGACACCTATATAAGCATCATCCAGCGCCACTCCACGCCGATCCGCCTCAAGCAGAAACGCCAGCAACCCCGCCGCGTCATCGACGTGAATGCGGTTGGCATACAACGGCGGATCGATCGCCACGCGATAACCGCGACGAACCTGAGTCAGCAGCCACTCTCGACCCGGACCATAAATGCCGGTCAGACGCACGATGCTGGCCGGGATGCCACTATCACGCGCCACTTGCTCGGCTTCCAGCATCACACGCCCTGAATAGCCAGCCGCCACGGTCGGCGAATTCTCGTCGACCCACTCGCCCTCTTGCTGGCCGTAAACACTGCTGCTGGAAACGAATAGCAGCCGATTGGGCACTTGCCCGTAGTCGCCCAGCCATTCCAGCACGTGCTGCAAACCCTGAATATAAGCGGCGCGGTATCCGGCCTCATCGTGATCGGTAGCCGCCGCGCAATACACCAGGTAATCCACCGCCCCGATTGGCCAGGTCGCCGGGCAGTCTTTATTGAACAAGTCACCGGCAACGCCAATCACCCCTTGGGGTAGGCGTGAGACGTCACGCCGCAAGCCGTGAACCTCCCACCCCGAATTCAACAATTGCGTAGCCAGACGGCTGCCGACATCACCGCAGCCGGCGATCAAAACAGAAGGCGCGGACATCAGAAAACTCCCTCAAGAAAGGTACAGACTAGCGCCCGAAATGGATGAGCAGCTAGCAATGGAGGAAAAAAAGAGACGCTATTACTTTTGTTAACAAGAATTAATTGCAATAATGCCAGCCACTTTTGTTCTCGGCCTTACGAGGCCTGGAAGAACACTTACCGTCTTTTCCTCTCAGGTCCGGCCAGCATGACACGCAATCAACTCTCCGCTTCGCCAACCAAACGACCTCGCGCCTGGAGCGCGGTGGCCGCCCTGCTGCTCAGCCTGATGCTGGCGCCGACCGCCGCATTCGCCGACGCACAAGCGCCGGCCACACAGCCTGCTGCCGCTCAAACACCAGCCGCATCTGCCGCGACCGATCCAGTCCAGGCCGTAGACGCCGCTGACATGCCGCAAGTTCTCGAAGCCGACAACTCGCTGGGCATGGCCCACGACCTGTCGCCGTGGGGCATGTACCAGAACGCCGATATTATCGTGAAGATCGTGATGATCGGCCTGGCCATCGCCTCGATCATCACCTGGACTATCTGGATCGCCAAGGGCTTCGAGCTGATGGGCGCCAAGCGTCGTCTGCGCGCTGAAATCGTCCACCTGAAAAAAGCCGCCACCCTTAAAGAAGCCAGCTCGACAGCGGCCAAGGAAGGCACCCTCGCCAACCTGCTGGTCCACGACGCGCTGGAAGAAATGCGCCTGTCGGCCAACAGCCGCGAGAAAGAAGGCATCAAGGAACGCGTGAGCTTCCGCCTCGAGCGCCTGGTTGCCGCCTGCGGTCGCAACATGAGCAGCGGCACCGGCGTGCTGGCCACCATCGGTTCCACCGCGCCGTTCGTCGGCCTGTTCGGCACCGTGTGGGGCATCATGAACAGCTTCATCGGCATCGCCAAAACCCAGACCACCAACCTCGCCGTCGTGGCCCCCGGCATCGCCGAAGCCCTGCTGGCGACCGCGCTGGGTCTGGTTGCAGCGATTCCTGCGGTGGTTATCTACAACGTCTTCGCCCGCTCCATCGCCGGTTACAAGGCGCAAGTGTCCGACGCCTCGGCAGAAGTCCTGCTGCTGGTCAGTCGTGACCTCGACCACCAGCCGCCCGAGCGCAGCTCGCAACCGCACATGGTGAAAGTGGGGTAATCGGCCATGGGCCTGCATTTGAAAGAAGGCGCAGACGACGATCTGGCCGAGAACCACGAAATCAACGTCACGCCGTTCATCGACGTGATGCTGGTGCTGTTGATCATCTTCATGGTGGCGGCACCGCTGGCCACCGTGGACATCAAGGTCGACCTGCCCGCCTCCACCGCCAAACCGGCGCCGCGGCCAGAGAAACCGGTGTTCCTCAGCGTCAAAGCTGACCAGCGCCTGTTCCTCGGCGAGGACGAAGTGAAGACCGAAGCCCTCGGCGCTACGCTCGACGCCAAGACCCAGGGCAAGAAAGACACGACGATCTTCTTCCAGGCCGACAAAGGCGTGGATTACGGTGACCTGATGAGCGTGATGGATGCCCTGCGCGCCGCCGGTTACCTGAAGGTCGGTCTGGTCGGACTCGAGACGGCAGCCAAAAAATGATCAACACGCGCCAAAAGCTGACGCGTTACAGCGGTAGCCTGGCCGTGGTGCTGGGCGTCCATGCGCTGGCCATTGCGCTGGCGCTGAACTGGACGTCACGCCCGCCGATCGAGCTGCCGCCGCAAGCGATGATGGTCGAGTTGGCGCCGGTTCCGGCGCCACCACCGCCCGCACCGCCAAAGGTGATCACGCCTCCGCAGCCACCGGCGCCGGTGGAAGAACTGCCGATTCCGAAACTCGCAGAAGCGCCGAAGGCCGAGATTGCCGTGCCGAAACCGGTCAAACCCAAGCCGAAGCCACAACCGCCCAAGCCTGTGGAGAAAAAGCCGGAGCCGCCGAAGGAAAAGCCTTCCGAGGAGAAGCCTAGCGACGCGCAGCCAACCCAGGCGCCGACGGAGAAATCCGCTCAGCCGGCACCCGGCCCATCGCCTGCGCAACAAGCCGCCAAGGCCAGTTGGCAAGGCACCCTGCTCGCGCACCTGGCCAAGTACAAAAAGTACCCGGCCAGTGCCCAGCAGCGAGGCAAGGAAGGCTTGAACCGTCTGCGCTTTGTGGTGGATGCCGAAGGTAACGTGTTGTCGTTCGAACTGGTGGGCCGCTCCGGCAACGCCGATCTGGACCGGGCCACCCTGGAAATGATCCGCCGCGCCCAGCCGCTGCCCAAGCCACCGGCCGACATGCTGAACAACGGCTCCATCGAAATCGTTGCACCGTTTGTTTACTCGCTGGAACGTCGCCGCTAAAACACCGCCGCTCCCACAAGCTCTTCGGCGGTTACAAAACCTATGAAAGGCACCGAAAGGTGCCTTTTTGCATATCTGGAAACGGCAAACCCGCATTACCCTGTGTCACTCGACACACTCAGTCTGATAACGTGCGTCTATCGATTGCAGCCGGTATGCTTGGCCCGCAACTTCATGGACGCTTGCTATGACTCTCACAGAATTACGCTACATCGTTACCCTCGCCCAAGAGCAGCACTTCGGCCACGCGGCCGAGCGTTGCCACGTCAGCCAGCCGACCCTGTCGGTGGGCGTGAAAAAGCTTGAAGACGAACTCGGTGTGCTGATTTTCGAGCGCAGCAAGAGCGCCGTGCGCCTGACCCCGGTGGGCGAAGGCATTGTCGCCCAGGCACAGAAAGTCCTGGAACAGGCCCAAGGCATCCGCGAACTGGCCCAGGCCGGCAAGAACCAGCTGACTGCCCCGCTGAAAGTCGGTGCGATCTACACCGTCGGCCCGTACCTGTTTCCACACCTGATTCCACAACTGCACCGGGTCGCCCCGCAGATGCCGTTGTACATCGAAGAAAACTTCACCCACGTGCTGCGCGACAAACTGCGCAACGGCGAGCTCGACGCGATCATCATCGCCCTGCCGTTCAACGAAGCCGACGTGCTGACCTTGCAGCTCTACGACGAGCCGTTCTACGTCCTGATGCCGGCCCAGCACCCGTGGACGCAAAAAGAATCCATCGACGCCGCCCTGCTTAACGACAAGAGCCTGCTGCTGCTCGGCGAAGGTCACTGCTTCCGCGATCAAGTGCTGGAAGCCTGCCCGACCCTGACCAAGGGCAACGACGGCGCCAAGCACACCACAGTGGAATCCAGCTCGCTGGAAACCATCCGCCACATGGTCGCCTCCGGCCTCGGCATTTCGATCCTGCCGCTGTCGGCGGTGGACAGCCACCACTACGCCCCCGGCGTGATCGAAGTACGCCCACTGAGCGCGCCGGTGCCGTTCCGCACCGTGGCCATTGCCTGGCGCGCAAGCTTCCCGCGGCCGAAGGCAATTGAAATCCTCGCCGACTCCATTCGCCTGTGCTCGGTGGCCAAGCCGCCAGCGCCGGTGGTGGCCGGTTAAGTCGCGGTCATGACCGAGTTGTCGCAAGTGTCGGTGACGGCACTCAAGGGTGTCGGCGAAGCCATGGCCGAGAAACTGGCCAAGGTCGGCCTGGAGAATCTCCAGGACGTGCTGTTCCACCTGCCGTTGCGCTATCAGGACCGCACTCGCGTGGTCCCGATCGGTCATTTGCGACCTGGGCAAGACGCGGTGATCGAAGGCACCGTCAGCGGCGCCGACGTGGTCATGGGCCGGCGTCGTAGCCTGGTTGTCCGCCTGCAGGACGGCACCGGCGGACTCAGCCTGCGCTTCTACCATTTCAGCAACGCCCAGAAAGAAGGCCTCAAACGCGGCACGCGGATTCGTTGCTACGGCGAAGCCCGGCCCGGTGCGTCGGGACTGGAGATCTACCACCCGGAATACCGCGCCATCACCGGTGACGAACCGCCGCCAGTGGATGAAACCCTGACACCGGTCTACCCACTCACCGAAGGCCTGACCCAGCAGCGTTTGCGCCAGTTGTGCATGCAAACCCTGACCCTGCTCGGCCCCAGCAGCCTGCCTGACTGGTTGCCGACCGAACTGGCCCGGGACTATCAACTGGCGCCGCTGGCCGATGCGATCCGCTACCTGCATCACCCGCCCGCCGATGCCGACGTCGACGAACTCGCCCTCGGTCATCACTGGGCCCAGCATCGTCTGGCCTTCGAAGAACTGCTGACCCATCAACTGTCCCAGCAGCGCCTGCGCGAAAGCATGCGTGCCCTGCGCGCGCCGGCCATGCCCAAAGCCACGAAGCTGCCAGAACAGTATCTGGCCAACCTCGGCTTCACCCCGACCGGCGCCCAGCAACGGGTCGGCAACGAAATCGCTTACGACCTCAGTCAGCACGAACCGATGCTGCGGCTGATTCAGGGCGACGTGGGCGCGGGCAAAACCGTGGTCGCCGCCCTAGCCGCGCTGCAAGCGCTGGAAGCGGGTTATCAGGTCGCCCTGATGGCGCCCACCGAAATCCTCGCCGAGCAGCACTTCATCACCTTCAAGCGCTGGCTCGAACCGCTGGGCATCGAAGTCGCGTGGCTGGCCGGCAAGCTCAAGGGCAAAAACCGTGTAGCCGCGCTCGAGCAGATCGCGGGCGGCGCACCGATGGTGGTCGGCACCCACGCACTGTTCCAGGACGAAGTGCAGTTCAAGAACCTGGCGCTGGCGATCATCGACGAACAGCATCGCTTCGGCGTACAGCAGCGTCTGGCATTGCGGCAGAAAGGCGTCGGCGGGCGGATGTGTCCGCACCAGCTGATTATGACCGCCACGCCGATTCCCCGGACGCTGGCCATGAGCGCCTACGCCGACCTCGACACCTCGATCCTTGATGAACTGCCCCCCGGCCGCACCCCGGTGAACACGGTGCTGGTCACCGACACCCGGCGTGTCGAAGTGATCGAGCGGGTGCGCGGCGCCTGTGCCGAAGGGCGTCAGGCCTATTGGGTGTGCACGCTGATCGAAGAATCCGAAGAGCTGACCTGCCAGGCCGCCGAAACCACCCACGAAGACCTCACCGCCGCCCTCGGCGAATTGAAAGTCGGCTTGATCCACGGCCGCATGAAGCCCGCCGAAAAAGCCGCCGTCATGGCCGAATTCAAGGCCGGCAACCTGCAACTGCTGGTCGCCACCACCGTGATCGAAGTCGGCGTCGACGTGCCCAACGCCAGCCTGATGATCATTGAAAACCCCGAGCGCCTCGGGCTCGCGCAGCTGCACCAACTGCGTGGCCGCGTCGGTCGGGGCAGCGCCGTCAGCCATTGCGTGCTGCTCTACCATCCACCGCTGTCGCAGATCGGCCGTCAGCGGCTGGGCATCATGCGCGAAACCAACGACGGTTTTGTCATCGCCGAAAAGGACCTCGAACTGCGCGGCCCCGGCGAGATGCTCGGCACGCGCCAGACCGGCCTGTTGCAATTCAAGGTCGCGGACCTGATGCGCGACGCCGACTTACTGCCCGCCGTGCGCGACGCTGCCCAGGCCTTGCTCGAGCGCTGGCCGGATCACGTCAGCCCGCTGCTCGACCGCTGGCTACGCCATGGGCAGCAATACGGCCAAGTGTGAGCACTGTCGCAGTTTCTGGACCCTGGCTTTAAACAAGCTGGTTATACTCCTGCAATTGTTTGAAAACGGATACAGACCATGACAGAAGCTGCCCTCGCCCCTGAAACCCCGCACGCTCCGTCTGTTATTCGGCTGCTGCTCGGCAAGCTGGGCATCGCTTACGAAGAAGTCCTCGAGCATCACGGCCTGAACGCCGCACGCAAAGTGCAGGCGGTTTTGCTGGACGATGCCGTCGGCGCGCTCATGGTGCTGTTCCCGCAGAGCCAATTGCTCGACCTCAACCGCCTCGCCGAACTCACCGGCCGCCGGTTGACCGCTGTATCCACCGAACGCCTGGTAAAAATGCTCGGCAAACACAGTCTGAGCCTTCTGCCCGGCCTGCCGGCGCTCACCAGTTCGCCGTGCCTGTATGACGAAAGCCTGCTGCGCGAACCGAAGTTGCTGATCAACTCGGGCGAGCCGGGCGTGCTGCTGGAAATCTCCAGCGACGATTTCAAAACCATGCTCACCAAGGCCAGCGCCGGCAACTTCGGCGAAGCCGTGCACAGCATCCGCCCGAACCTCGACCGCCCCGACGATGACCGCGAGGAAATCACCCAGGCCGTGCAAGCGTTCACCGCGAGGCGCATCCAGCAACGCCTGGAAGCGACCATCGAAATTCCGCCACTGGCCGAAACCGCGCAGAAAATCATCAAACTGCGGGTCGACCCCAACGCCACCATCGACGACATCACCGGCGTCGTCGAAACCGACCCGGCCCTGGCCGCGCAAGTCGTCAGCTGGGCAGCGTCGCCGTACTACGCCTCGCCGGGC
This sequence comes from Pseudomonas sp. GM18, assembly GCF_000282195.1. Classification (GTDB taxonomy): domain Bacteria; phylum Pseudomonadota; class Gammaproteobacteria; order Pseudomonadales; family Pseudomonadaceae; genus Aquipseudomonas. The sequence continues at coordinate 187,623 of NZ_AKJT01000022.1, read as the reverse complement.
AAGATTCGTTCAGTGGAAGACGCCATCGTCCGCGTGCTGGGTTTCGACCTGGTGATCAACCTGGCGCTGGGCCTGGCCCTGGGCAAAACCCTGAGCCTGCCCAAAGACCACCCGCAACACACCACGCCGTACTGGCAGCAATCGATCTACACCGCCGCCGTCATCGAAGGCCTGACCCGCGCCATGCCCCGCGCCCAGCGCCCGGAAGCCGGCCTGACCTACCTCGCCGGCCTGCTGCACAACTTCGGCTACCTGCTGCTGGCCCACGTCTTCCCGCCGCACTTCTCGCTGATCTGCCGCCACCTGGAGGTCAACCCGCACCTGTGCCACAGCTACGTGGAACAACACCTGCTGGGCATCAGCCGCGAACAGATCGGCGCGTGGCTGATGCGCTACTGGGACATGCCCGACGAACTGGCCACCGCCCTGCGCTTCCAGCATGACCCGAGCTATGACGGTGATTACGCGGAATACCCGAATCTTGTGTGTCTGGCTGTGCGTCTGCTGCGTAGTCGCGGGATTGGCTCGGGGCCGGATGAAGACATCCCGGATGCGTTGCTGGAGCGTGTGGGTCTGACTCGCGACAAGGCCAACGACGTGGTCAGCAAAGTGCTTGAGGCTGAAGTGCTGCTGCGTGAACTGGCTTCGCAATTCAGCCAGGCCTAAAAACATCGTCGGATCACCGCCCGGACCAAGCCACGCTCCCACAGGATTCAGGTGATCCCTGTGGGAGCGGGCTTGCCCGCGATGAATCCACCCCGATCTATCTGAAATAAACCAACCCCTGTGGCGAGGGAGCTTGCTCCCGCTCGACTGCGCAGCAGTCGCAAACCAGCCAGCGCGATGTGTCAGATACAACCGAGGTCTCAGATTTCAGGGCCACTTCGCAGCCCAGCGGGAGCAAGCTCCCTCGCCACAAAAGCCCTTTGACCAAAGACCTGCGTCAGGCCTTAGACTTAGCCTTCCGCGGCTTCAAATACTTGGTCAGCCCCTGAAACCAGATCACCAGCGCCGGGTTGCCCTTGATCTGAATCGACTTGTCCTGAATCCCCTGCATAAACGCCAACTGCTTGTTCTTCGCCTGCATCGTGGCAAAGCCATAAGCCGCGTCCTTAAAAGCAATCGCAAACGCCGGCTCCGCATACACCCCAGCCTTACTGGTTATGCGCTGATCCTTCACCACGAAATGCCGCGCCACCTTCCCGTCCAGGGTCTGTAGCTGAAACACCAACGCCTTGTCACCCAACTGCTGCTGAAACGCAGGATTAGTCCGACTGGCCTTACCCATCAACAAACCCAGCATCCACAGAAGAAAACGAAATTTCATGCGCACAGCCTCAAAAGAAAAATGAACGGCCGGCGCAGTGTAGCCGCTTCAAGCCAGAACGCCACCATCGTGTTGCGTTAGAAGAAGATGAACCACTTTTCCCGCATGATGACCGCCAAGTCACGCTTTCCCGCCTCAACCTTGATCGTTCCCACGCTCCCGCGTGGGAATGCATCCCGTGACACTCCGCGTCACACCCAACACCCGCCCTACACCTGAAGAAACACATTCCTGTAGGAGCTACCGAAGGCTGCGATCTTTTGATCTTGATGCCCTCAAACCTCTCGGACATTTCCTTCAAAACGCCGGGCTGTCCGTGAACTAGGCGACCTTGGCCTTCACCGATAACCTCTATCCGTCACCGCAAAATCGGTGACCCGGACGTGCAAGTCCGGTGGGATACACGATGGTTATGGCAATTCATCGAGCATTTTCCTATGCTCGCGAACCGTTATGGCTGCTGTGTATGGGAGACCTTCGGGTCTGCCGGGTAATCCCGCCGGTCTTGCACACCTATACACAGCTGCCACCTCTTTCGAAGTGCACGCGAAACGGTGTCGGCTCCTTAATTACGGGATTACACCTATGTTCAAGCCAACACCAAATCCTCCTGAAAACGAAGCCACTTCTCCCTACGAATCCTTCGACTCCAGAAAACTCCACGAAGCCGCCGAACGCGCCCTCGACCACCATTTCGCCCCACCACCCAACGAAAAACCCAAGCGCAAAGGCAAACTCTTCACCGTGTCCCCCGACATCGACACCGAAGCCCTCCTGGCCAACGCCTCCGAAGACCTGAAGTCCATCAGCGCCATCGCCGCCGACCTGGCTGATGACATCGACGGCACCCGCCGCTCAGTCGCCCTGGCGCTCAGCAGAATGGCGGATGGGGTTCAGTTGATGGTGGAGCGAGCGCTGGATCATATTGATTCGCCAAATCCGGTGGAGCATCGGGCGAAGGCGTAGCAAAAAATACGAAGGGGACTTAACGTCCCCTTTCTTGTTTAGCGATTGAACGGCAGCTGAAAACGCATCCTCACCATGCAGTTCGCAAGGTCTTCCCTGAAAAGGCTGAAGCTCATTTCACAGTGCCCTTCAGCGTAGTGCTTCCAAACCGGATCGGCGAAGTCATCACCTCCCAAACGATTGATCGAATCCTGGAGTCCATAGGCGCGATCTTTCCCCGCCATCACCGAGGCGGCCTTGTAAAAGCCATCATTGGTCAGCCCCGTCTGCAAATAGATCAACTCGCCCAATCTTGAGTTGGTGATGTGCGATAAACACGCCAGCTTTTCGATAGGTGCTTCTGCACCCGGAAACGTCGCCTGATAGATTTCTTCGCAGTACTCCTCTTTAAACTTTACCCAGTTGCGCTGCACATCTATCAACAGCTTCTTGTCCGCGGGAAGCAAACTGACCAAAGCTTTTTTGTACTGCTCATTGAGTGCCGCATCCAATTTCTCGAAGCTTTGTTGACCACAAATGATCAAATCGGGCGTCGTAAAACTGTTCTTGTCGCACGTTTCCTGCGCATGAACGGGGATCATTAACGCGGCGAAACCAATACCCGCCACACTCAAAAAAACCTTCTTGAGCCCGTTCATCATTCCACCGCTCCGTCGGTGCGCTCAATCACTCTCGCGGGAATCTTCGACGCCTTACCCGCGCCGGACATCAACGAGGCGTACTTCTTGTAAGCCCGTGCCGCCCGCGCCTTATCGTTCACGCCCCAGTAACTGTCCGCGAGATTCAAGTAGGCAACGGTTCTGGCAGGATTTCTGGCGATAACCGCGTTCAACAGCTCAATGGACTCGTCGTAATAGCCGGTTTCACCCAGTAGAAAACCCAAGTCGTTAGACCAACCCGGCATCTGAGCGAAGTCATACTTTTGCGCGATATAGCTGTGCGGATAGCAGTGGCCTTCGCCCCCATCCATCAGAAAATTCGCCATCACCGTCGAAACTTCATCAGTCTGCCCTTTTCGATACAGTGCCAGCGCCTGGTCGAGCTGGTAAGCGATATCCGACATCATCAGTTTTTTGTAGCCCTCGGCGGGTCGCATAACGTGCAGGTCATGCAACCGCTCTAATACCTTGCGCCCATCAAAAGACGCCAACGAGGTTTCACCGATCATGCTTTTCGGTACGTCTTCAACACTGACTACCGAGCGATCACAGGACTCGTTGTTGGTTACCTGCGACACGCTTCTCAGCTCAAACTGTTTTGAGTTTTTGTTGTAGCGGAACACCAGATTGAAGTTGTAAACGCCGTTATCTTCTTCGTTGCTGACCAGCACAAGCGCGTCCCCGGCTTCGGCGGAAGACTGCTTGACTGACACGGGCTCCCCTTGCACATCGACAACCGTAAGCACACCCGCCGGGCTGTTGATCACATTGACGCTGAAGCCTTCACTCATGGCCGCCGAGTATTGGCTCTTGATCAACGGCAATGCCGCGGATGTGTCCAGCAGAATGTTATCGCTGGCACCTTGCTCGGGCGAAATCAACAATCGGCGGTAGGCCTCGTCAGCATCGCCGGTCAGTACAAACACTTTTTGACGCGAGGCATCGCCCAATAAGCTGGCTGGTATCTCCTTGAGAACTTGAGGCGCGGCACCCGCGCTTGAACAGCAGATTACCAATAAGAAAATCGAAAACTTCAACTTACTGACTGTAAATATCTTCACCACTGACACCCCGTCTCTGGAGAAGACTTGATTGACGGGTAACGCTCAAACGAATAGTGTTTCTTGCTCTTAGCGTTTTTGTACGACATGGCGTAAATAACCGGACCTTGGCGGACCATGACATATTCACCCGTGATCGCGCCGCCAACGACTTCGCTCCACCTGGTGATAAATAGATAAGACCGGCCTTCGGTCGTTGCTTCTTGCTCGGTACTTTTGTGTACCAACGGGATCGACTCTTTGGACGTTGCATACTTTACCAACGCCCCGCTCCACTTGGCTGCCGGATCATGGTAGTTCCTGAACTCAAACTTAATATCATTGCCTTCAAAGGCTCGGAAACAGAGGATCTCTGTTTCCACTTCGCCGTGAGCGATAAAAGGGAAAACCAGCAACATCAACATCAATAACTTTTTCAACGACAACTCCCATGTTTTGACTAGTCACACACCATTCCGTCCAGCCAGATTAAGGCTGTCCATAAACAAGCCGCGCACTGTGTCGATGAGGCAGCGCGACGGTCAGTTCGTGGTGATACAGCGTGTCGGGCGCACCCAGACTTGCCTGGGCAATCAGCAACGTGACCGCCCAATCCAGGAGAGAAAAATCAGGCATTGTCAGCGTCACTCGGTGTGTGTTTTGAGGTGGAGGTGCGGCGGTCGTGGCGATAGAGCCAGAACAGCGGCGGCAGCAAAGTGAGCAGCGCGAAGCTGTCGAACCACAGGTGCGACCAGACCTGTGCCTGAAGGGAAATCAACATGTCCTGCGGCGCCCAGAGCACGATGCCGGCAATCAACCAGCCCCATGCCATAGGGGTTTTGAGACGATGGCCGAGGTGCACGAGAGCGAGCATGTAGAGGGAATAGCTTTGCAGCGTGGCGCCGAATAGGGCGAGCCACCAGACTTGTTGCGTGCGGGCGGCGGTGGGTACGGCGTCGACCACCCAGAAGGCTTTTTCGATAGTTTGCAGGTAGCCATCGAGCAAGCCGGAATGGCCGGCCCAGGTCAGCAGGATGCTGACGAGCAGATGCACCAGTGCGGCGGCGTATAGCCAAACGACCAGGGCTTGGCGAAGGGTATATGAGGGGACTGGCATTCCGTGTCCTGAGAGCTTCCTTAAGGGGCGCAAGTCTAACGGAAAACGGGAGATTTAGTGATTAATCACGGGGCCCGTCTCGCCTCTAAAATTTCTAATAGAAAGTCGACTAACAACCATCGGCATCGTTGCATTGAACCCAGCCCCGAATCGCCTTTCCTTTGGGGGTTTTAAACATGATTTTCAGCCAACCCGCCTCAACCCCTTCCTGCAACACCGAGTCGCCCTTGATCAAATACATTTTCGTCATGTCCGCCAAAACGGGCGAACTGTAGATTGGGGTCTTTTTGTTAATCGTGAGTGTCACCCTGTCCCCCGCTGCCCAGCGTTTATAAGCGGCAGAATTGAGTTTGGCCACGATGTCACCAGTGGTTTTATACGGGAACGTGTAGACCAACTCCTCCGACTCGGCATCACGCGCAATATCACCGCCATTGCCAAAATAGTTCGACAACCGCTCATCCCTGACGTAACCCGTCGGCGTAGGGGAATACGCGTGAACGGTGTAGTAGTCGCCCAAATAATTAACGCCCGTGTAAGCTCTGATTCCGACCGCATGTATAACGAAAAGCACCGGCTCGGCTTCGGGCTCAGCCTGCGCAAAGAAAGCCGCTTGCACTCGTCCGGTGGCCGCCAAAAATGGCAGCCCGCCCATGTTCTTTTTTGAACCGTCAGCACAATTTACGAAATCGACGTCGATGGCGACGTCGTCAGAGCCTTGGGGTTCTTCTTCAGGCAGTTTGGCGTAGTTGAAAACGATAGAGCCCGAGTCTGTGTTGAGCGCTGGGAATGCTTCACTTTTTGGGGGCTCGCAGGTGATCCCGAAAAGAATTTTTTTCAGGCTTGATCTCTCACGTTCATAGAAAGTGTTGCACTGCGAAACAACGACAAAACCCTTCTTGGTTTCTGCTTGAAGCGTGTTGCAGATTAATCCGAACCCCTCAACACCGCCCGGGCCAGGATAAATAACGTTTTTCATGTCCAGCAGCTTCCAGTCTTGCTGCTTCATCGACGCTTTGGCTGTCACTGCAGCGTCCGAAAACTCCATGATTGATTCAGCATCAGGCAGTTCGATCAGCTTGTTATAGCGCCGTGTATTGTCGATTCCGACAACCGCCAAAATGTCCTGCAGGTTTTTCCCAGTAACAATGACAGTGGGGAGATTGTCGAAGTTGTTGGCGTAGTCCGGTTGGTTACGGGGCACAAGCTTGAGTATGTTCACGCCCCCTTCCTGAACGCAGCTTGCAACCTTCAGTTCCGTTTGAGGCACCTCGAACGGGCAAGGTTGATCTTCAGCGAACGCATCCGTGCCCCCAAGGAACAGGCTCAGAACAACTGCGCCCATCAGAGCCGCCGTGAAGCCGCATCCTTTTTTAAAAATACAATCCATGTTGATCACTCAAAAAACCTACGGTTTAACCGGCTCAGGCGTCGTGTTTAAAAACGCTCAATCATCCGCCTACGTTGACGTCGATGCCATCGGACATTTCCTTCAACACGTCGGGCTGTTCATGAACTATCCGGTGCTCGCGTTCACCGATAACCTCTGTTCGTCACCGCAAAATCGGTGACTCGGACGTGCAAGTTCGGTGGAGTACACATTCGGTTATGGCAATTCATCGAGCGTTTTCCTATGCTCGCGAATCGTTATGGCAGCTGTGTATGGGAGACCTTCGGGTCTGCCGGGTGACTCCACCGGTCTTGCACACCTATGCACAGCTGCCACCTCTTTCGAAGTGCACGCGAAACGGTGTCAGCTCCTTAAATCATGGAGTAACACTTAATGATCAAGCCAACACCAAATCCTCCTGAAAACGAAGCCACATCCCCCTACGAATCCTTCGATTCCAAAAAACTCCACGAAGCCGCCGAACGCGCCCTCGACCACCATTTCGCCCCGCCACCCAACGAAAAACCCAAGCGCAAAGGCAAACTCTTCACCGTCTCCCCCGACATCGACACCGAAGCCCTCCTGGCCAACGCATCAGAAGACCTGAAGTCCATCAGCGCCATCGCTGCCGACCTGGCTGATGACATTGACGGCACTCGAAGATCAGTAGCCCTGGCGCTCAGCAGAATGGCCGATGGGGCGCAGTTGTTGGTGGAGCGAGCGCTGGATCATATTGATTCGCCGAATCCGGCGGAGCATCGGGCGAAGGCGTAGCAAAAATAAGAAGGGGACTTAACGTCCCCTTCTTCAGCATTTATACCTGCACGGCGAAATTTACAGGCAGCGACTGGCCTTTATGTCTGAGCCTTGCGAAACCAAACGCTTCACGCCGTCGCTACCCTGCGGGCTACCTTTATCAGCTGACAACTGATAACAGGCCAACGCCCGGGACATATCCTTTGTTCCCAACTGGCCATCCTCAAAGGAAGACCCAAGGTAGTTCATCGCATCTGTGGAGCCCATGGAAACCGCGCGAATAACTTCCCTTTCTGCCTGCTCGGGGTGCAGGCAAGGGCCGTTATAGTCGGTGGAATTACCGTTACAAAAATAAGTGGCATAACCCAAAGCGCCGCTCGGTGTCGTCGATGCCGCTTTGAACAAAGCCTCAAGCTTGCTGGTTTCCAATTGAGGCGCCATCTGCGAAAGACTCAAACTTGCCGCCGACAGACTCGCCTGTGGATCACCCGACTCCGCAGCACAGACATAGTTTTCCAGGGACGCTTCAATCAACTCCTTAGTCAAACGGTACTGCTCAAGAAACCCTAAACCACCCAAGCCCTCGGCACGTTGAAAACAAAGGTTCTCAGCACGGTTCATTCCAGGTCTACCTGATGCGACAAGCTCCTTCTCGCTGATCGACCAATCCTCAATCCCCACCAGCGACCAACACGACTTTTTAGCAAAGTTAAAAATCTTGATGTTGCTGTTACCGGCTCGTTTATCCACAACGTTCATGTGAGTGTCGTCGACCGTTTCGATCTCAACCCCTCCAGTCCTGCCTTCCATCGCAGCCATCAACGGAAACGTCAAACTGGAGCCAGTATCCGCAGTAATTTGCGGTTCAAATCGACCTGGATCCGAGGTCCGCTTCAACACCAATATTTTCACCGCCAGTGCGGTTAGGCGCTTCTGGGTTTCAGCACTGGCGGTGAATGCCGGCAGAAACTGAGCAAAGTTCTGGGATGGACACGAGACGTCTGACCCTCGCCCAAAAGCTGAACCACTCACGATGTCGGGCGCAATACTGTCCAGAAAGACTGTGCGCTCGCGGCTCATTCTTGCGATGCAATTGTTCACCGTCGCCACATAAGCGGACGTGCCAGGCTTAATCTCAAACGCTTCGAGCGGACAACTCGCATCGCGCAACTTTATCCACACACGCTGTGCTTCTTTGACCTTCACCGTATACGCCGCCCCTGTGTCGGGTTCGGCTCGATACTGCGTTTCGAGTCGAGTCATCAACTGGTGGTAACTCGTATTCAACTGAGAATCGGCAGTGTTCTTCGCGACATCAGAACACCTATCAATTTGCTCGCTTATGGTGATCTCGTTGCAATCATCCTGCGCAAACGCACTGGGCAAACCTAGCAGGCCACTAAACATTGCACCAATAAGGAGCCATATAAACTGATTCATCCCAATCATCCTTGTGATTTTTAACAGATCCCTTCGAACGGGTTATGGCGTATTAAGGTGCTTCTTTACGTATGCCTTTATTGAGGCCGCATCTTTATAAGCAAACGTTTGTGGTACACCCTCACTAAAGCCATCGATCCCGCTCAAGTACCTATTAGCCTGAATCAATTGATTGGAGATCAACCTACCATTGCTACTTCGTGCATAAGCATAGACCTGATACAAAGTACCGTAGGTACCAATGCCTCTATGGTTAATTTCCCAAGAAACCAAAACAAAGACACTCTTTACATCCTGAACCGGATAAAAAAATATCGATTCGACCTTAGGTGGCGAACCAGCAACATCATATTTATCAACTAACTGTCTAGCCGATACTCCATCGCTGTTTTTCACGTCGAGGACTAAAGACACGGGATACTCTGCATCTCCCGTTTCCAAAACCGATAACTCCGCATTTTCGACAACAGTTGTTTTATAGGGTCCATCTACTACTGCCCCCCGCAGATAGAGGCTATCGTTCTGAGCGACGGAGACTCTACAGAGCATAAATACCAACAATAAAAAACAAAACTTACGCATCGTAACAACCTGCTTAAACAAAAAATGGATGAGCAACAAACAACAGGAACAAAACACTCAGCCTTGAAGTGGAGTATGGTTTACACTTTGGCCTCCAGCAAACACTATTGAGACGACAGACAGAAGTAGCGTAACACCTACACTGCTAGAACAACCAGAGCTCTTGTATACAGCAAAAAAGACAGATTTATCGACAGCTAAATCTAAATAAATCTGTCTCCTTTCAAGCTGTTTACATTAACAACTACCTAAAATCTTCAGCGCTTTTCGGAAGTTCCTCAATACCTTTTAATGCCTTTCGATTAATGAATGAGTAACTACCCCTCTCGCATGACTTCCGAAGAGCAAGTTTGTCATCTTTTAAAACCGTCAAAAAACTCTTAAAGGCTTGTGCAACAAGATATGTGTACCTTCCATTATAAAACTTAATTATATTTAAGTTTACGCTCCCCTCTGAAGCATTTACAACATAGAATCGACCTTCTGGAGGAACTTTGCTCTGGGGGTACACAAGTTCAATCTTTTCCGGCGCACCATATCTATACTGCACATAACCCGAACTCGGCTTATCATTATTAGAAGCACATACCGATACAATTTTCCCACCAGGAAGTGGACAACTGAAATAAATATCCTCATGAGTCTCACACAAAGTAACATCCGTTTCCCCTGCAAACGCCGAGGATACAAAAAAATTAAATACAAAAAGCATAAATGAAAGCTTAATGCTGTTTTTTTTAGACATAACCCACCCTGCACATGCATTCATTTAAAGTATTCCCCATCCCAAATTCTTTTGAAATTAGCTTTCCTTTCCGGCCGACTATTTGTGCTTAGATTCACCACATCCGTAATCAAATCTACCACTGCATCTGTTGGCCCTCCATCCGCCCTTTCGTGCAAATTATGGTCTACCCAAAAGTAACACGCTGAACGCACAGCGTATTTCATTTGTATCAAAAAATCAGGTGACGCCTCGAAATCGTGCTCTTCATTTGGCCATTGATCTGAATTGCTTCGATACCAAGTTGTAAAGTCTCGGTAATTTGCTCTTCCCGTTAACTGCTTAAGCCCTCGACCGCGATACTTCCAACCGTCACCACTTGCATAATTTCCGTTCCCAAGTTGCGCTCGACCACCATACGCGCCATTAGCAACCGCTTCGTAGTCAGCCTGTGTTACTGCGGTACCATCAGCTTTTATTGGCTTTGTAGTTTGATACCCATGTGCATGAGCCGCACTGGGATTATTTGAAAAGTACGTGAAGGTTGCTATTAGTGAAGACGCCTTCCATAGAAAGCTTTCTTCAACACTAAACAGCGGGCCTGTTTCTTGCATTACCTGGGCAAAAAAATGACTTCTGCGCAGCGGGGTATCAAGTTTAAAGAAATCAATGTGCGCATTAAGCTCATTCGCTACCGCCTGAAGATCACCATATTTAGATGAATCAATTAACGGATAGACTTTCTTCATCATATCCAAAGTAAATTCAAACTTTGGTTTTATTTTTATATATTCAATAAACTCTATCGGATGAAAATGACAAACCATCCCATCAGCAGGAACCTCAGCTTTGCCAGATAGTTTGCTCCAGAATACGAGCTCATCTATGCGAGCCTTCTCATGCATAAGTGATTTCGGTGAGTCTTCCAGAATTTGCGCCAATCTGCCCCACTTCGCCTCGCCGGATTTGTCCTTCCACTCAGTCGGGTGATAGGCGATCAGCTTCGACCAATGAGATCTTAACTCAGCATTTTGCAGAGCCTTAGGAAAGTCTTCTGGCGTGACTTTCCCGTCAGCATTTCCAAGTCTATCCAGATCGCTGTACAAGCCCTTAAAAAACTCAGGCATGTCATCCGGATCAAGGAAGCCATCTGCACCAGTACTCGACTCTTTTACGATCCGGAAGCCAAGTTTTTCCAAGTCGTGCTGAGTGATTATCTCCGCATTAGCTTTTGCGATCAGGCCTGTTTTGTTTTGACCATCCTCCTCAACTTTGGGCTCATACCATTCAGCAGGATCTTTGAATATTGGTGCCTTACTCAGTTCAACGATATGCTCCTTCAACAACTTAACGGTTCCCGTCTGAGGAGCTTTTTTAGTCAATTCTGTATTCGCGGGCAAACGCAGAAACTGCTTCCCGGTTGTCAGTCCAGCCAGGTTCTGTAGGAACTCTTCTATTTTTGGATCAGCTGTAAAAACCTCAATGTGGACTTGGTGCTTACGAGTTACTTCACCACTCTCATCCGCAAGGTTTTCCATTAGGCCGAGGTACCCGATGGGATCCCCTGCCTTGATACCGATACTCGTGAGAATGACTTCTTTAAAAGTCTCATCAGCGGGTGTTACCGTGTCCCACCGCATCGTAGGTTCTGGAAGTTCATTTTCAACACAAGCCCAGAACGTTGGAGGAGCCGTTCCTTCCCCTCCCAACCCACCGCTAATGAGTGTGCATTCAGCCATACGCCTAAGACTTCCGGCGACGTTAAGATTGACCACCTTCTCACTATCGAACGCAACAACACTGCTGGCTACCAGTGCCATCGAGCCGATAGGAGTACCTGCGTTTTGTTGATTGGTAGGTGATGCTGGAGCGTTGAAAAGAGGTAACGGTCTGGGCCCCACTGTAGCCTTCACTTTACCGTGCCAATAATTCGGTCTGCCTCGTTGCGGAGGTAAAATCTCGAACCAACTGGCACCACCACCTGCGGAGCGGGGATACACCTCGCCATTTTTTTTGTAGGCAAACCACACCTCTTGACCTACAGAACGGCCTACCACACTCCCCTTAAGAATTTTGCCCTTGGCATAAACCTCGTCAGTGCCCTTTTTATCGAGGATCTCAAACTCAGTGCCGGTAGCAATCGCTCCGTAAGTGTGGCAACCCGGCTCACCCTTGGCGTCGCTACGTGCAGTAAAACCTCCGGCGATCATTTTGATTTTTTGATTAGGTGTTTCTTCAGGCGACAACGGATACCGTTCAAACGGTAACAAATGCATGTAAAGACTGTAAAAGGTCAGCTTGTTCTGCTTATCCTTGTTCGCACCTACTTCGGGATTCGGCGGTGACTCATATTCGTGACGTACCAAGCAGAACGAATTGGTGTATTTCAGAGATTTAGCGCCTTCGCCCTCACCGAAACTTGAAGTCAAGTAGTCTTTACTCAAGCGATAAGCCACCACCTCACCATCGGCTATACAGCGTACAGGCTCATGGAGAACACATTGAGGAGCACTCAAGTCGCTAATATGGATACCGCCATGCCAAAACTTATTACTTCCCAGCAGATAGTGACCTGACTTCTCATTTTCGATGGCCTTATAAATTTCTTCGGCATCCTTAAACTGTTTCCCATCGGAGTTTCTGATGGGGAATTCAAATTTAATCGTCGGAGAGACTGCCGGCGCAGTGGAGTTTTGGTTAGATGAGTCAGTCATTCTTTGCTTCCTGCAAATTTACAGTTGAGTTCTTTGACTCAACCCCTTCTTGTTCGGTGGCCCGCAATATCGACGGCTTTACTGCTGAAGTTGTGATTCGCGATTGCACTTGAGCACTGGCCGAAAATGCCATCGGGAGTGCGGTGAAAATTTCTGCCCCCGTGTCTATCTTTTTCTTCAAAACACCATTCATGTCGATCACTCAGAAAACACAAAAAAAGCCTTCGGTTTAACCTTCTCAGGCACCGCATTCCCCAACGCCTGATCCATCAAACTCCCCGCCTTATCCTTATCCGCCGCCCCCGGCAGTACCGGCGGCTTAATCCCAATCCCGGTCCCACTCCCCGCCGACCCGCCAGCATTAATCTTCACCACCGGCCCAACAACCGTCACACCACCCGCATCAAGCTTGATAAAACTCCCACCGGCCTTAACCGTGAGCTCCATCCCAGCCTCGATAACAATCTTGTCCCCAGCCTTGAGGTGTATTTCCTTCCCGGCACTGGTCAGCTGCGCAGTTCCAAGCTTGATGTGCTGGTTCTGCCCAATCGTCAGGTGGTCGTCCATCCGCGCTTCAGTCTTGCGGTCGGCGCTGGTGGTGCGGTGTTCTTCGGCCTTCAGCTCGGTGTAGGTGTTCTTCACCACCGTATCGTGGCGTTCGTTGCCCACACGAATCTTCTGGTCGTGCTCGATGTTTTCATCCCAATCTCGCTGGGCATGGATGAAGATCTGTTCGGCGCCTTTCTTGTCTTCAATCCGCAGTTCGTTGTACCCGCCGCCCCCCGGTGAGCTGAGGGTTTTGAATACGGTGCGGGTTTTGTTCGCCGGCAGGTCGTAGGGAACCTGGTTTTCCTTGTGGTACAGGCAACCGGTCACCAGCGGTTGGTCGGGGTCGCCTTCGAGGAAGGTGACGAGGACTTCCATGCCGATGCGTGGGATGGCGATGGCGCCGTAGCGGTCGCCGGCCCAGCTCGATGAGACGCGCATCCAGCAGCTGGTTTTGTCGTCGGCCAGACCTTCGCGGTCCCAGTGGAATTGCACTTTGATGCGGCCGTATTGGTCGCAGTGGATTTCTTCGCCTTTGGGGCCGGTGACCATGGCGGTCTGGCTGCCGAGGACGCGGGGTTTGGGGTGTTCCAGGGCCGGGCGGTAGAACACGGCCCACGGGGTGGCGAGGAAGCGGTTGCGGTAGCCCTGGTGGAAGTCGTCCTTGTTGTCGGTGGTGTCGCTGGTCACCGCCTCTTCGAGCACTTGCGGCTGTTTGCCTTCGTGGACGACTTCGGTGAGCAGCCACAGGTCGTTCCACTCGGTGCGCGGGTGGTCGGAGATTTCCAGGAAGTGGCCGCTGACGAGGGTGGTCTGGTCGCCATGGCCTTCGGCTTGCTGGTAGTCGGCGCGGTGGCGTTCGAGGGCGCGTTGGCTGAGGAATTTGCCGCGGGCGCGGTCGAGGAAGCGACCGGGGTAGTCGTAGTCTTCGAGGTCCGGTTCGGTGCTTTCGCCGTCGGGTTTGTACGCCGCTTCAAGTCGCAGGTTGGGCTTTTCGAAGTCGTAGTCGCGACGGGTGACGCGGCCGGTGCGGGTTTCCAGGCGCAGTTTGAAGCCTTTGATCACCGGTTCGTCGGCGACCATGCCGCTGCCTTGGACGTAGGCGGTGGGCTGGCCGAGTTTCGGGAACACGGTCTGGTCGTCACCGAACACCAGCAGGTGGGCTTTTTCGCTGTGCTGGAAGTGGTAGTGAATACCTTCTTCTTCGCACAGGCGCTGGACGAAGTGCAGGTCGGTTTCGTCGTATTGCACGCAGTAGTCGCGGTCCGGGCACGGGGTGCTCAGCTGGAAGCGGTAGGCGTTGCCCTTGATGCCGTGTTCTTCGAGGATCAGCGCGATGATTTTCGGCGCAGACATCTGCTGGTAGATGCGCTGGTTGGTGCGGTGATGCAGGTATTGCAGGTGCGGCACCAGGGAGACTTTGTAGCGGGTCAGGCGCTTGCCGGCATCGCCTTGGGCGACGCGGTAGATCTGGCCGTGGATGCCGCTGCCTTTCGGGTCGAATGCGAGGAACGCCTGTTTGTGCAGGAGCTTTTCCAGGTCCAGATCCGGGTTTTCGCTGACCAGTTCCAGGTCGAAACGATACGGCTGGCTGATGCCTTCGGTGCCGGTGAACGACAGCACTTGCAGGTCGCCGGCGTAGTCTTCGACTGTGAGGCTGAAGTGCGTTTCGTTAGCTGAGTTGAACATTGCATGCTCCCTGTTCGGTAGTCATCCGTTACGCCCGCAGTCGCAGGCGTTGCAGCAAAGACGAAGTGGCGCCCATGGCGTCACGCAATTGGGCGGCGGTGATGGTGCGCTTGGCCGCATCGAAAGCCAGCGCTGTTCGCAGGGCTGGCCAGCAGTGTTTGGGTAAATTTCGAGGTGCGTGCAGCTCGCGGTCGAGGTGGCCGTCGCGGGCCTCGGTCGACGGCAAGCGGCGGAACGGGTGTTTGCCGCCCGCCAATTCGTAGAGCACGCAGGCCACGCCGTACACGTCCGCGCTGGCCGAGAGTGGCTGGCCTTCGAGCAGTTCGGGGGCGGCGTAGCCGGGGGTCCAGGCGTTGAAACGATCGCGGCTCAGGTGTGGCAGGCCGGGCAAGATGCCCTCTTCTGCCTGGCCGAGGCCGAAGTCGAACAGGCGCACGCCTTCTTCACTGAGCATGACGTTGCTCGGCTTCATGTCACCGTGCAGCACGCCACGAGCGTGGGTGTAGGCCAACGCGTCGAGCAGCGGCAGCGCGATGTCGCGCAGTTCTTTCCACGGCAGGCCCAGGGGCCGCTCGCAGAGTAATTTGTCCAGGGTCAGCCCACGCATGAGTTCCATGGTGATGAAGGCACGCTGGCAGTCGGTGTCCACTTCAAAGGTGTGCAAACGCAGCACGTTGTCGTGGCGCAGTCGTCGGGTCAGGGTGAACTCGCTGTAGAGCAAGGCACTGGCGTCCGGCGATTCGGCAAATTCTTCGCTGAGGATTTTCAGCGCAATGTAAGGGTCGGGATCGCCAAACTGTTCGCGCAGCAGATCCCGTGCACGGTAAACCGCTCCCATGCCACCGGCACCGAGCAGGCGCTCGATGCGGTAACGGCCTGCCAGCACGTCGGGCAGTTCACCGATACTGGCCTTGGTCGGCGCCAGCGCAGGCTCGGCCTGATGCGGTTTTCCGTTTAGCGGCTTTCCGTTTAGCGGCGTGGCGAAGGCGAAGTAAGTCAGGTTATTGGCTTCTTCCTCGGTCACCAGCAGGTCGTCGATCGGTGGCATGAGTTCAGTCATTGGCGGATCACCACGGCAGTCAGGTTATCCCGGGCCGAGCCACGCAGAGCACCGTCGAACAGACGCTCCAGCGCAACGTGCGGCGCGGTCAGGCTCAGGGCGTTGCCCAGGGCATCGCTGCTGAGCCCTTGATACAAACCGTCGCTGCACAACAGAAACGCATCGCCGGGATAGACCTCGAGTTCGAGCACATCCAGGGTCAGCTGCTCGCTGGCCCCGACCGCGCGGGTCAGGGCGTGGGCGGCAGGATGGGCCTTGGCTTGCTCGACGCTCATGTTTTGTTCGTCGATCAGTTGTTGTTGCAGCGAATGGTCCTTGGACAGCTGATACAAGCGCTGGCCGCGCCACAGGTAGCAACGGCTGTCGCCGGCCCAGATGCAGGCCGCACGATTGCCTTCCACCAGCAGCGCCACCACGGTGCTGCCCATGATGCTGTCGTGACGCCCGGCGGTGACGGTCAACTCCTGACCCAAGCGGCGGTTGAGCCAGTGCAGGCACTGGCGTATGCCTTTGAGTCGTTCGTCGAAGTCGTCCTGCACCGGCAATTCCGCCAGGCTGGCGACGATCAACTGGCTGGCGATGTCGCCACCCTGATGACCGCCCATGCCGTCCGCGACCACCCACAGCCCCTGCTGTGGACAGTCGAGAAAAGCATCTTCGTTGCGCGCCCGAACCTTGCCCGGATCGGTACGCGCAGCGCTGCGCCAGGGACTGGCAACCAGCATCAGAGCTGCACCGGCATACGGAAGGTACGCAGCACGCCCATGTCGAACGGGTTAGGCGTGCGCTGGCTCGACAGCAAGTAGTTGGCGCGCAGGCCACCCACGTCAGCCTTGAGCACCAGCACGTCGCGACCGGTCAGGTACTCGGTCTGCATCAGGTCGAACAGACGGAACAGCGACCATGGGCCGGTGTTCTTCTCGATACCGATCGGGCGGCCGGCCATTTTGTCGAGGACCAGGCTGGTGCGACCGTCTTCAGCGTCGGTCGGCCATTTGAACGACACCGGCACGATCGGGCCGTGACGGTATTCAATGGTCTTGTCGCCAAACTTGAACTCGGAACGGCTGACCGCCGGGTCGAGGGTGTACGGCTCCAGTTTGAACTGCACTTGCGGCTCGGCCGGGTTGATGGCGAAGAAGCTCTGGCGGATCACTTGTGCCGCGGCCATCTGGTCGAGGTAGACCTTGGAGATCGGCATGCTGTGACCGTCGATGCTGCGCAGGCGGTAGTTGCCCGGATCGCCACTGACGAATGGACGCATGTAGGTATCAAAGAACCGATCGGCGATGCCCTGGGCCTTGAAGAACTCGCGGAAGTCGCTGATCGCGACGTCGCTGGTGCTGTGGGCGCTGAACGGGTAACGCTTGTTGATCGCCTTGCCGTAGAAGCTGTACAGCTCGCTCTGATAACGCTGGTTCAGGTACTGGTAGGAATCGTTGAGCACCAGACGCCAGGTGTCTTCGGCCAGTACGTTGAACCACACACTCACCGGACGCGGCAGACGGTTCGACGCATTGCGCAGATTGCTCAGCGCATCACGCTGGCCGCTCATGCGGGTCTTGGCCATTTCGAACGCGGCCTGCTCCGGCGCGCTGGCGCGGGCCAGGCTTGCCATTTGCATTTGCAGGTCGTTGAGTGCTTGCAGGGCCGGAGTCAAATCAGCGGCCGGGCCGTTGTTGTCATCCAGCAAGCGGTGCAGCGGTTCGAAGCGACGTTGCAGGGATTTCTTCGCGGTGTCTGGCAGGTTTTTGGTCGCGGCCATGTCAGACGCTGCATCCGCTGCGGCCGACGCCAGTTTGCCCAACTTGCCGAGCTTGCCCTTCTGCTCGCCCAGTTTTGCAGCGGCATCCGCAGCTTCATCAACCGGTTCGGCTTCCACCGGGAACCGGGTGTTCTCGCGCACTTCCACCAGCAGTTGCAGCACCGGGGAGTTGGCCGACGTCAGGCCCGCCAGTTGCTCGGCACCCTCACTGAAATCGCTGATCGCGGGCAGTGCCACCTGGCCCACGGCTTCGCTCCAGAAGTTGGCGTAGTCGCGGAAGTACAATTGCTCCAGTTCAACCATCAAGCGACGCAAGTCCATGCCGCTGATGCCCGAGCCTTCACCCAGCACCCAGTTGTCACGCAGGATATCGGTGACTAGCGCCGAACCCTGGACCGAGAAATACTGCTGATAGCCTTGCTGGGTGTAGAACCCCGGAATCACGTAATCGGTGCCGACAAACAACGAACCCTGCGGGCCGATATGTTGGCTCAAGCGGTATTCCGGCAGGTTGCGAGCCTGCTCGCGCAGCATCCGGTAAACCACGTTGGCCAGCGACTCGCTGCGCAGCACCTGACGCGCCTGCGCCACCAGTTGATCGTTGAGCGGATAGATAAACGGCTGCTTGAGCAAACGCTCGAAGTGGGTGTTCAAGCCGTTCTGCACGGCGGTGTTGCCGGCGTAGCGCAGGGACCAGTCAGTGGCGACCCAATCCTTGAGCCATGCCGCATCGCGGCGATCTTTCATGTTCAGCATCAGGTACGCGCGCAAGCTGTTGAGCAGGCGTTCGCGGTCCTTCATGTTGGCGCGGATCTGCCCTTCCAGCAGCGTCGCAACCCGTGGCAGCAATTGCGCTTCAAGCTCACGCTCATAGGCACTCTTGACCACCGGATTGGCGTCTTCGCCTTGGTACAGGCCACCACGTTCGTGGTACGACACGTCGCCTTTGTTCGGGAACACCTGCGTCGCCGCGTAGCTGGTGTCGAGGGTCTTGAGCACCGCCATGGAGTCATCACGCGCAGTCAGGGCCGAGCGTTGTTGAGTCCAGTTTTGTGCCAGGGAACGCAGGTTTTCCAGACGCTCATAGTTGGCCGAGAAACCGCCCGCCCAGAGCATGCCGAACAGCCCCAATGCCGCCAGCGCGCCCACATACAGGGCACGTTGGCCCCAATGGATGCGGCTGCGCTCGCGCTTGTCCAGACCGGCCAGATCGGCCTCGGGGAAAATTACCCGGCTGAGCAAATGGTGAATGAACCGCGAACGGCCGCTGCGCAGGGTCGGCAGCATGCCGGCGCTCATGCCCAGACTGGCGCCGATGCCGGCGGTGGTCTGGTCCATCTCTTGAGTCAGGTGCGGTGCGCTGGTCAGGTAGAAACCGCGCAACTGGCTGACACGCTGGTAGCGGTTGCCGGTGAACGCCAGGTCGACGAACAAGCACAGGCGCTCGCCGATCTGCCCCAGTTGATGCGGGAAGTCGAGGATGCGGCCACGGCGCTGGGTGTCGCGCTCCTGGTGCATGCGCATGATCACCTGGCTGTTGAGGCGACGCAGCAGCTCTTCGAACTCGGCGCGCAGCACGGCCACATCGGTGCCGCTCTGCTCTTTGCGGAAGCTGGTGCCGAGGACCTGATCGCTTTCTTCGCGGGTCAGTTGATCGAAGAACTCGTCGAAACCGAGCAGGCGATCGGCCTTGCTCAACACCAGATAAATCGGCACATCGACGTGCAGTTTCTGATGCACGTCTTGCAGACGCGCACGCACCTGGCGGGCCAGGGTTTCGAGGTCCTGCTCGCTGCCGCCCAGCAGGGTTTCCACCGGAATGGTCACCAACACGCCGTTCAATGGACGGTTGCGGCGACGCTTGCGCAGCAGGTCAAGCAAGGTGCTCCAGGCGCTGCCATCGACTTCGGCATCCGGCTGGGTCAGATAACGCCCGGCGGTGTCGATCAATACGCCGTGGTCGGCGAAGTACCAGTCGCAGTGCCGCGTGCCGAGGGTATCGCGGGTGAGTTTGCGGTCGATCTTGTTGATCGGAAACTCCAGGCCCGAGAAGTCCAGCAGGCTGGTCTTGCCGCTGCCCTGCGGGCCGATCAGCAAGTACCACGGCAAATCACTGCGCCAGCGTTCGCTGCGACCGCGATACAGGCTCGACGTCTTCAGGGTTTTCAGGGCGTCCTTGAAACGCACTTTCAACTCTTTCTCTTCTTCGTCGATCAGCTCTTCACGGCGAATGCGGTCCTGGCCATCTTCGGTGGCTTCCACAGCTTTTTTGCGCACACCGGCGCGCCAGCTGACGAAGACCATGGTCAGGCCCCAGATCAGGAACAGCACACTGATGGTCAGCAAACGGGAGGTCGAACCTTCCCAGAACTTGTAGTCATTGACCGCCAGCAGCGGCCCGACGAACCACACCAGCAGCGCGACGAACAGCACCAGCAGCAGGGTCCAGACCCAGGTCTGGCGCAGGAATGCGCCGACTTTCTTGAAAAACTTTTTCATCACACGTCCCTGTTTACGGCTGCGACTGCGGCTGAACCGTGGCCGGATCAAGCTGCTGATAAGGTTGCAGAACGGTCTCGCGTTGTTCGCCCAGAACCCAGGCGAAGCCCGAATACATCACCACCAGGCAGACCACGGTGAACAGCACCACCATCCACGCTGGCACGATGCGCACCAGGCTGCGACGCTGATCGTTCAAGCCTTCCCAATGCGGCGACAACTCGCGAGGCACGTCGCCGCGCAGTTGACGAATCTGCCGATACAAGGCGTCGCGGATGCCTTCGAGTTCGAGCATCCCGCGCGCTTGCACCCGGTACTTGCCTTCGAAGCCGAGGGACAGGCACAGGTACATCAGCTCCAGCATCGGCAGGTGCTTGACCGGGTTTTTCGACAGGCGATCCAGCAGCTGGAAGAACTTCTCGCCACCGAAGGTTTCGTTGTGGAAGCTGCTGAGCAGGCTCATCTGCGACCACTCGCTTTCGTTGCCCCACGGCGTGGTCACGACAGCTTCGTCGACCACGGTGCAGAGCACGTAACGGGCGGCCATCACCTGGCTGCTTTCGGCGCCGTTGTGCAGCGCCCGCACTTCAAACAGCTTCAGACCGGCGGTCAGCCGCTCGTTGAGCGCGTACAGGTCTTCGCGGGTGTCGCTGTGCTTGAGCCGCACCACTTCCGACAGCAGTTCGGACGCCGCCGCCACCAGCGAATTGAGGCTGATGTTGAACGCTTCGGCCGGGCGCAGACGCGCGGCGTAGATCATCCGTTCTTCCAACTGTTCAAAACGCGGCGGTGCCGCGAAGTCAGTCAGCGGACTCGATGCCGGGCCGTGGCCCTGGCGGTCGAGCAGGACGGTTTTGTCGTCCTGGTTGTGTTCCATGTCCTTGATCATGTCGGTCAGTTCCTGATGGCCCAGAATTTCAGTTCAAGCTCGGCGAATTCGCCGGACACGTGGAACGCGAAGCCGCCGGAGCGCTCGAGTTGCGCCAGGTCTTCGGAACTGAGTTCGAGGATGAAATAGGTTTTGTTGGAGTGGAACGCGATCTGCCGTGGGGCCACCGGCAACGGTTTGACCTTGATGCCCGGCAGGTGCAGGTTGACCAGTTGGCGGATACGCTCCACCGGGCCGACCTTGAGGTGCGCCGGCAAGCGATGGCGCAGTTCTTCGGAGTCGCAGTTGGCACTGGCCGCGAGCACGAACGAGGCCGAGCCCAGCAGTTTGTGGTCGTGCAACGGCGACACGATGATCCCGTACTGACGCGCTTGCAGCACCAGTTCGATGGCGTGCTGCTCGAGCACCATCGACAGCACCTGACGAATCGCTTCCATCAGTTTGCGGAAGCTCGCGCCCTGATCGCTGTGCTGGTAACGGCTGTCCAGACGCGGGCGTTTGCTGTCGCTGGAAAACGTCGCCAGATCGCCGAGCATGGTCAGCAGCGTGCGGTACAACTCTTCCGGGTGAACCTGTTCCAGGCCCAGGTAATGGCGCAGCAGCATTTCGGTACGGTTGATCAGTTGCAGCATCATGAAGTCGCCGACTTCCGCGCCGCCGACCTTACCGTTGGAGCGGATCCGCTCGGCGATAGTGTCGCCCCGGTGGCCGAGCATGCTGATCACCTCCTTGAGGCACGACAGCAGGTAGCTGGACGAATGCGCCTGAATGTAGGTCGGCACGAAATCCGGGTCGAGGCTGATCACGCCGTCGGGCGTGGTGTCGAGCACTTCGCAGATCTTCAGCTTCACGTAGGCCTGGTCGTTCTGCTGCTCACCGAGCAACAGGCGGAAGTCCGGACGGGCGCAGCTGACCTGGCTGGCGGAGTCGTCACCGGCGTTGGAGTCGGCGACTTCCGCTTCGTACGCGGTGTAGCGCGCCAGCACATCGGATTGCTCCGGGCGGCGGGCTTCGATGTGGTTACCGGTCACCAATGGCAGCGCCAGATAGATCGGCGTGTTGCCGGTGTTCGGCGGCACGTCCAGGGCCAGCGGCTCGGTGTTGCCGCCCAGTTCGAACAGGCTGCCGTCCGGCAGAATCCCCGAGGCCTGGCTGATCACCAGTTTGCCCATGTTGAGGAACTGCAAGTCGATTTCCAGATTGAGGAAGCCCCAGGTGTAGCTGCCCAGCAACTGGGTGCGGGTCTTCATCTGGTGGTCGTAGTAACGATCGTTGTGCTGGAAGTGCTGCGGACGCAGCAGCATGCCTTCCTGCCAAATGACTTTATGGGCATTCATGTTCAGTCATCCGCCTTGGCAAGCGTTTCGTGGGTGTTGCGGATGCCGGCCTGATCGAGGGTCAGGTCAGCCGCGGTGACTTGCACCGGAGTGACTTGCACGGTGTAGCGCCATTTGGTTTCCGGCAGGTCGCGGTAGGCGGCGAGCACGCCGACGTAACGGCTGCCCTCTTCCACACTGAGCTTGAGCTCGACGGTTTCACCCGGGCGCAGTTCCAGCTCTTCGCTGGCCACCAGGTCCGGGGCCAGGGACTCCTTGGCGCGTTCGTAGAGGCTGAAGAAATCCGCGTTCTCGAAGGCCACCGGGTGCTTGAGCTCGAACAGCCGCACGACGATCGGCGACGGACGCCCGTTGAGGTCCGGGTTCAACTGATCGCTGGCGGTCAGCTTTAGGTTGAGTTTGGTCACGGTGGAATACGGCGACAGCGACGAGCAACCGGCCAGCAGCACCAAGGCAGCGAGCGCAGTCAGCGTCTTGAAAAAAGCGGTCGAGCAGCGAGACATGCGCATCATCCTTGGTGGTCGGTGTGTAGGGTGGAAATCAGGCGGATCTGTTCTTCGTAGGCCTGGGCGAAGTCGCGGGCCAGCAGACGCTCGCTCCAGTCATCGTCCTGACGCAGAACCTGGTGATAACGCCCGTAAGCTCTCCAGCGGCTGCCGGAGGTGGCGAGCAACGGCTTGTTGTCGCGCTCGAAACGCAGGGTCAGCTGCTGCGGCGAGAAGTGCTCCAGGGTGCCGCGAACGGCGGCGCGGCTGGCGGTCAGCAAGGCCACCTGATGCGCCTGCAAATCGCGGAACGCACGGGAGATCGCTTGCTCGGCCGGCAACTGACCCGGCTTGGAGCCCTGCAACAGAATGCCCAGCGCTTCACCGGCATCGACGGCGAATTTCAACGGGTTCTTCTGGGTGCCTTGCACGGTGGTCTGGGCCAGGCGCAGTTCGTTCTTCAGCTCGCTGCGGGTACGCAGGCTCTGCTGCAAACCGCCGACGCTCTGCTTGAGCAGGCGCGCAGCATTCAGGGCCAGGGCTTCGCGCGCGTCGTGGTCGAGACCTTTGAGGTCCACGCCCAATGCCGCGCCGAAGTGCTCCCAGAAACCTTCGCTCTGACGCTCCACCGCTTTCGGCGGCGGAGCTGGCGCAGGTTCTGCCGGGGCGGCGATCAGCTCCGGCACCATCAGGCTTTCCATGTCGATGCGCGCATAGTCGGCGCGCTGACGGGTGTCCTCAGGCACCGCACGCGGGGCGATCAGTTCGTCGATTTCCGAGTACACGCGCTCTTGCTGGTCGAGGGCATTGAGCGGATCGAGGTCGAGAAACGCGTCGTCCGGGATGATGCTGCCCGCGGCCTGCGGACGGCCGACTTCGACGTCGAACGTGGCCGGGTCGCGCACCAGCCGCGCACGGATCTCGAAGTCACCCAGCACATACACGCTGCCGTGCTCAATGCGCATCGGCTCGCCCTTGCGCAGGCGCGCGCCGCTTTCGCTGTCCTGGATACCGTTGCTGCTGGTATCGGTCAGGAAAAACGTGCCTTCGCGGTAGCTGATCACCGCGTGGTGGTTGGACAGGTGACGCTTGCGGTCGGGGATGATCCAGTCGCAATCCTCGCCCCGGCCGATCACGCCACCGGCCTGTTTGAAGGTCTTCTGGCACAAATCCGTGGGCACGAACTGCTTGGTGTTCAGCATTTCGAAAACCAGTTCCATGATGATGCTCCTTGCGGTCACTTGCCGCGATTGACCGCCTGCGGATCACCCAATGGGCGATAGGTGTTGTCGTTGTATTTGTAATTGCCGCTACAGCCGCCGAGGCCGCATAGAACGACGAGGGTCAGCAGGACGGCTTGCCAGTGACGAACAGGCATCAGAGGGTCTCCAGAGGTAGACAAAGCACAAAGCGCCGACCCTTTCGGGCGGCGCTGTTAGAAGCAAATGAGGCGAATTCGAAGGTCTTTTGCCTACCCATCAAAGTCACCCAAATTGATGTTCAGGCGCCCGAGGCGGTACAGCAGCGTGCGCCGTGGCAGCCCGAGCTCGCGGGCGGCGAGGGTCTGGTTACCGTCGTTTTTGCGCAGGCAGTCGAGCAGCAGACTGCGTTCGACCTGCTCCAGGCGTTCGCGCAGGTTCAGGCTGCTGTCTTCCGGCATGGCTTCCATGCGCAGGGAAAAATGCTCGGCCAGCAACTCGCCGCCCTCGCACAGCAGTACTGCGCGCTCGACCAAACCCTTGAGTTCGCGAACGTTGCCGGGGAAGGTATAACCGGACAGGTGATCCAGCGCCGCGTCAGACCAACGCACCGCATCCCGCTGCAGAAACGCGCAAGCCTTGTCGGCGAAGTGCCGCGCCAGGTCGAGGATGTCGCCTTCGCGCTGACGCAACGCCGGCAGCTCGATCGGGAATTGCGCGAGGCGGTAGTACAAATCCTCGCGGAACTTGCCTTCGCTGACCAGCACCGACAAATCGCGGTGCGTCGCGGCGATGATGCGCACGTCGATTTTGTGGGTGTCGTTGGAACCCAGCGGACGGATCTCGCCTTCCTGCAATACCCGCAGCAACTTGGCTTGCAGCGACAGCGGCATGTCGCCGATTTCATCGAGCAACAAGGTGCCGCCGTTGGCCGCGTCGAACAGCCCGGCACGGTCGCGATCGGCACCGGTGAAGGCGCCTTTGCGGTAGCCGAACAGCTCGCTTTCCAGCAGGTTCTCGGGGAACGCCGCGCAGTTCTGCACGATGAACGCCTGGGACCGGCGCGGGCCGCAGTCGTGAATCGCCCGCGCGACCACTTCCTTGCCGGTGCCGGTCTCGCCGCGCAGCAGCACGGTGTACGGGCTGTGCAGGACTTTACTGATCAGCGAATAGGTCTGGCGCATGGCCGTGCTCTTGCCGATCAGTCCATAACCGCTGGCGCTCGGGACGTTGAGCGGTGCCGGGCGTGTATCACCGGTCGGCTGACGCAAACGCTGCAGCAAGTGCAGTTGACCGAGCACGAACGAGCCCAGTTGACCGAGAGAATCGGCAAAGCCTTGCAGGTCGATTTCCCGGCGACTGGCGCACAGCAGCAAACCTTCGACAGCCTTCTGCTGATTGACCAGCGGCACGCACAGCAGCGACTGCCAGGGCGTGGCCTGGGGCGGCAGGAAACTGGTTTCGTGCAGGCTGCCGCTCAGCTCGCTGAGGCACACCACGCGGTTCTGGCACAGGGCGAACTGCAGCAGTTGTTCACCGTTGTAATCCGCCGGCAGGCTCGTCCCTTCCCGGGGTTGCAGAACGCCGTTCAGGCACTCGGCGTTCATCCCCAGGCAGGTGTGGGTCGCGTCCAGCAGGTACAACTGCGTCAGCTCGCAACCGCTGAGTTCGGCCAGGCCGCGCACGAAGTCACCCAGCAGCACAGTGCTGTCCGCCGCCCGCGACAGGCTGGCGAACTGCGCCAGCAAGGCTTCGGCATAGACCAGCGGTTGCGGCACTTGAGTGAACATCACACCCACCTCAGGCGAACTCGCACGTCACGCTGGCGTTGCCGTCGAGCGTCGCATGCACGCGCTTGAGGCTTTCACCGGTGGCCATCGCATCGAGCAAGCGGTCGGCCACCAGCGGCAGCACATGCAGGTCGAGCAAGTGGTCGATCAGGCGCGCGCCGCTGTCGCTTTGGGTGCAGCGTTCGGCCAGGTGATCGACGAGGTTCTGGCAATACGTGAAATCCAGCTGACGACGGTTCAGGCGCTCGCCCAAACGGCCGAGTTTGATTTCGATCAGCTCGCGCAGCACCGGACCGCCCACCGGGTAGTAAGGCACCACGCGCATGCGCGCCAGCAACGCTGGTTTGAAGTGTTTGCTGAGCACCGGGCGAATGGTTTCTTCGAGGACTTCGGCGGTCGGCCGCGCGCCGTCTTCGCAGAGTTCGCTGATGCGGTCGCTGCCCAGGTTCGAGGTCATCAGGATCAGCGTGTTGCGGAAGTCGATCTCGCGCCCTTCCCCGTCGTTGGCCACGCCTTTGTCGAAGATTTGGTAGAACAGGTTGAGCACGTCCGGGTCGGCTTTTTCGACTTCATCGAGCAGCACCACCGAGTACGGTTTCTGCCGCACGGCTTCGGTGAGCATGCCGCCTTCGCCGTAACCGACGTAGCCCGGCGGCGCACCGATCAGACGCGACACGGTGTGCTTCTCCTGGAACTCGGACATGTTGATGGTGGTGATGAAACGATCACCGCCGTACAGCAAATCGGCGAGGGCCAGCGCGGTTTCGGTCTTGCCGACGCCGCTCGGGCCGACCAGCAGGAACACGCCGACCGGCGCATCCGGCTTGTTCAGGCCAGCGGCAGTGGCGCGCATCGAACGGTCGAGGGCATGAACCGCTTGCTCCTGACCACGAATACGGGTGCGCAGGTCGGTGGCGAAGCTTGCGACCTTGGCGTTGTGTTCGCGGGCCAGTTGCGCCAATGGCACACCGGTCCAGGCGCTGATCACTTCGGCCACCAGACGCGGGCAGACTTCGAAGCTCACCAGACGTTCTTTGACCTGAAGCTCTGTCAGGGCTTTGTGAGTTTCGTTGAGCGCGGCTTCCAGGGTTTCAACGCTTTGCGCTTCGTCCACCGACAGCGTTTCGATCACGGTGCCTTCGGCGTCTTCTTCAACCGTGATGATCGGTTCGACGGCGGCGGCCTCGCGGGCCTTGGCCAGTTGCTGACGCAGGTCCAGCAGGCGCTCGGCCAGGTCTTTCTGCTCGATCCACAGCGTTTCCAGAGCGACCTTTTCATCTTCGGCATCAGCCAGGCGATCTTCCAGAGCGTCCAGCGCTTCGTGATCGATCAGCAGACCGGCTTCGGCGTCACGACGCAGGGCCTGACGCTGACGGCCACCTTCGGCCAGTTCGCCACGCAGGCGTTCCAGGCTTTCCGGGGCGGCGGCGAGGCTGATGCGCACCCGGGCGCAGGCGGTGTCGAGCACGTCGACGGCCTTGTCCGGCAGCTGACGACCCGCCAGGTAACGGGCGGACAACTCAGCCGCGGCAACCACCGCGTCATCGCGCAGGTAGATACCGTGGCTCTTCTCGTAGACCTGAGCCAGGCCACGCAGGATGGTCACCGCTTCGCTGACGGTCGGTTCATGCAATTGCACCGGCTGGAAACGACGGGCCAGGGCCGGGTCTTTCTCGAAGTATTTTTTGTACTCCGCCCAGGTGGTGGCGGCGATGGTGCGCAACTCGCCACGGGCCAGGGCCGGTTTCAACAGGTTGGCCGCGTCGGAACCGCCGGCATTGCCGCCCGCGCCGATCAGGGTGTGGGCTTCGTCGATGAACAGGATGATCGGTTTCGGCGAGGCTTTGACTTCGTCGATCACGCCTTTGAGGCGACGTTCGAACTCGCCTTTGACGCTGGCGCCGGCCTGCAACAGGCCCATGTCCAGCGACAGCAGCTCAACGCCTTTCAAGACTTGCGGCACTTCACCGGCTGCGATGCGCGAGGCCAGGCCTTCGACGATCGCGGTTTTACCGACGCCGGCTTCACCGACCACGATCGGGTTGTTCTTGCGGCGACGGGCGAGGATGTCGACCATCTGGCGGATCGCGCCATCGCGGCACAGCACCGGGTCGAGTTTGCCATCGCGGGCCTGTTGGGTCAGGTTGTGGGTGAAGCGCTCCAGCAGCGATTCGCCGGGCACCGCCGGTTTGCCGGTGGCCGGTTGTTCTTTCTGCGACAGGGCGAATTCTTTCAGGCGCTCGATGTTCAGCTTGGCCAGCAACGACTGATAACGGCTGCCGGCATAGCGCATCGGGTTGCGCAGCAGCGCGAGGATCAACGCGGCCTGCTCGACCTGGCTCTGGCCCAGTTCGAGGTTGGCCACCAGCAAGGCATCTTGCAGCCACTGCACCAGTTCCGGGGCGAACACCGGGTTGCGCGAGGCGCTGTGCTCGACCCGCGACTGCAGCGCGGCGCTCAGCTCGCCGGCGTCCACTTCAGCGTCCTGCAACGCCCGTGCGAGCAGGCCTTGCGGGCGCTCCAGCAGGCCCAGCAGCAAGTCTTCGACGAGGATCTTGCTGCCGCCACGGGCGACGCAGCGTTCGGCAGAACTTTCCAGGTCACGACGGGTTTCGGCGTCCAGCGCCTGGATAAGTTGTTGCAGGTCTACGTTGATCATGTGTCATCTGTCCTTAATGAATTTTGCTGCCCAGGGTCACCACGCCGTCCGCTTTTTCGCGGCCCAGCCAACTGGTCCACCCCAGGCGACAGGCGTTCTGCTCACCGATGCGCAGTTCGCGGATTTCTTCCTGGCGCAGCACCAGGCGAATGTCGTAATCGAGCGGGTCACGCAGGGTGAACCGCACCAGCGCGCACAGTGGCTGGTAGCCGAAACCGATCGGCAGGAATTCGTGGAAGCGTTGCCAGTCGAGCTCGCGGATGTGAATGCGGAATTTGCCGCTGCGGTCGCGCACGTGCTCGCCCAGCACCAGGTCTTCGCCGAGCATGCTGTTGGCGCGACCGAGGCGATTGCGCTGCTCGTCGAGGATTTCGACGCGGCGCTCGATGCACTGCTCGATGGTCAACTCGGCGTGCTTGAAGTAGTAACGCAACACCGCTTCGATCAACGCCGCCGAGTGCGCCCGCAAGCTGAGCAGGCCGAGGTACGGCAGCAGGCGTTTCCAGTTCAGTTCCTGGGCCTTGCGGATCTCTTCGCCACCGAGGCCGATCAGGGCAAACAGCTGCGCCGAAAACGGGTCGAGCGCGCCGCTCTGGAAACTGGCGCGGTAGCGGTATTTGCGCCAGATCGGCAGCATCAGCCGTTGCAGGCGATGGTGGAACAGGTCGAGGAAATTACGGGTCGGGTTGCCGTCTTCGCTGTCGCCCAGGGCCTGCTCGCCGTAAAACGCAGGCAGCGGCGAACCGGAACCGACCAGGCCGATCAGGTTGAAACGCAGGCGCGCGCGCATCTGCCCGTGCTCTTCGAAAAACTCCACGCGATCGACGTCACTGCCAGGGAAACCCAGGCTCGGGTTGGCCTGGAATTCCAGCTGGTCGTACAGGTCGTCTTCGCTCAGGTACGGGTGCGCATCGCGCAGCCGGTCAATCACCAGCAGCACGGCCTGAAACAGCGAGTACTCGCGTATTACCCGGGTCAGCCCGCTTAAAGCAGGGGCTGCAGGCCCATACGTGGTGTCCATTGGTACACCTCTCCCTGTGTGCTTTTTACCCGCAGCTCGTGGTACGAATTGAGACTGGCGTAAAGCGCGAAAAACTCGTTAAGAACCGAAGCGAACACGAACAGGTCGCCCTCGCCGATATACCCTTCCGGGTCGATGGTCAGCTCGGTGCGCAACCCGCGAACCGGCAACCCTCGGTGCAATCTGTCGACATGCTGGTGCTTGATCGACTTGAGCCCGCCCAGCAGGCGTTTGCTGACTTTTTCTGCGTGTTGGTCGTAGTAGCGCGGCAGGTCGTAGGTTTCGAGAATCACCTTCAACGCGTTGACGTCGGCCAGCGACAGGTAGTTAAGCGACATGTTGCTGATCAGCTTCCAGAGGAAGTCGCGGTTCAGCGGCGGCGCGAAACTCGAGGTGGCCGGGGTGATATTGCGGAAGCTCAAAAACTCCGGCGTCTCTTCACAGGCCATGCAGATGTCACCGAGCTTGAGCTTGCGCGGCAGGTTCTGGTTGGTGCACATCAGCTCGATCGACAGGGTTTCGTGGGCTTCGGTGTGGCGGATGCCGAAGCTCAGGTAGGTGTCGAGGCCGTCGTGCAGCAAGGACGAACGCTGGCGGATGCTGTAATGCGGACGGCTGTTGGGCACGTCGAAACTCGGGTCGTGCTCGAAGGATTCGAACGGCACGTATTCCTGATAACCGAGACCCCCGGGCTTCCAGCCAGTGACAGTTTCCACCGAGAACACACCGCAGTTTTCCAGGTCGTATTCGGCCGGTAACAGCAGGTATTCGTCCTGTTTGCCGTCGAGGCGAATCGGCAGCGCATCGTGTTCGAACAGGTTGACGATCGGCGTGCAGTAGAGCTTCACGTTATCCAGGGTCGGACGCATCCGCATGATGCCGCTCTTGCGAATATCGAAGCGCAATTCCAGGCCGCGCATCTGCTTGAGGGTGTCTTCCGGCAGCGCCTTGAGCAGGTCCAGACCGTTGATATCAACGAAGAGGAATTTGTCCTGGAAGGCGAAATATTCCTGCAGGTAGCGATAGCCGCGGAAGGTGTTCAGCGGATACGGGATCAACGCTTCTTCTTCGGCAAAACCCACCGGCTGCACGCGGTCGCCGGGCATCTTGAACGCCATCGGTTGACCGCTTACGCCGTTGATGGGCTTGCCGGCGCCGTCCAGCGGGATCAGCTCAATGCCTTCGAGGTTGCGCAACAGGCTCAGGTAAAGCATCTGGCTGATGTAGCGCTCACCGGCGAAGTGCAGACGCAGACGGCTCAGCTCGAGCTCGCCGAGGTGACCATCCGCGCTCATCTCCAGGCGCAGGCTCAACAGCGAACCGTCACCCTTCACCGAGTAATTCAGCGCAGCCAGATCCAGCGGCAACACCTCGGTCGGGTAGCACGTACGGAAACGGCAGCGCACGTCATCGACCGGCACACTCTCGACCGGCGTATCACGCTCGACCCTCAACGCCGGCCCGGAACGCTTCAACGGGTCGAACTGCAAAATGCTGAACGCCGGCAGCGGCCGCATGTAGTTCGGCCACAGCAGCTGCATCAGCGAATGGCTGAGCTCCGGCAACTCGTCGTCGAGCTTCTGGCGCAGGCGACCGGTCAGAAAGGCAAAGCCCTCCAGCAACCGCTCCACATCCGGATCCCGCCCGGCCTGACCGAGAAAAGGCGCCAATGCCGGGCTACGCTCGGCGAAACGACGACCTAACTGGCGAAGTGCGGTGAGTTCGCTTTGGTAGTAGTGGTTAAAGGACACGGGTTACCTGCCTGGTAGTGGAACTCATGAAAAAACTGTCCTGTAGAGCGCGACTGTCAGACCGGCACAGACGTAACCGGCAATCAGGAGGTAAGGCACCAGCATGATCCAACCGTACGCCATGTAAGCCTCAGCACACGGCCCGGCGACCACACACCCCAGGCCATAAATCATCCATGGCACGGCGTAAAAGGGGATGAATTTCAAAGGCGCGAGCCAAACCATCCGAAGCGCTTGTTGCTCGTTTCGGTTCTTGGCGCCTCGGGACATCCACAGCGAAAACGCCAATAGCCCAGGAATGCCCCACCACAACAGGTACTGCCAATAGGTCTGGGATGAATCGAACGTTGAATACTCGCCAATCCACAGGGCATAGGAAGAAATCGCCAGTACCGCCAGCAATGGCCACCACAAGGCAGCCATGAAGAAACCCAGCTGCGCGCGGCTAAGCATGCGCATCTCGCCTGATACGTCGATCATGAGTGAACCACCATCCCTGGAGCCCCAGCAGGGCCAACCGGCAATACCGTCGCCAGGCAAGAGCGAAATCAATTCCGTTCATGTTACGGCCCGTTTAAACAAAACTTCGAGAGCGCCACCGCTCAATCTTCAAGCGCAGCACAAGCGCCAATACACTCATACTGGTAGTAAGACCACCATAGGCAAATGCTCGCACCGGGTTGTCTGGTAAGAAATAAAACAACACAACACCCAGCATTCCTGCTATCACCAGCAACTTCAACAAAACCTTAGGAATAAAGAAAACGATAAAATTGATCAGAATAAAAAAATAAAATGTCAGCTCTGCGGTACCACCTATTGCGACCCCCCTGTCTGTAAAGCCCACATGCGACTTGTAATAAACAACACCAATATCGTGCACATAAAAATACAAGACGCCAACGAGCAAATAAATAACGGCACCAACGAGAACTTTCACAATCACGCTTCCCATGTTTTATATTTTGCCAACAGGCCAGCGTCAATCGACGTCTTGAACCGTACATTAGAGGCTGGCTTGAACACTGTGCTTGCGATTGTCGCACCGCCAATCCCGAATCTTTGACCGCTCATGGCTCTTTTCTCGAGCACCAGCTCAAAGTTCTCGGAAGCCCACAAACAGGCCCTGATAATTATGAAGTTGTCATAGACATTCTTGCTGCCATCGTCGCTGCCGCCGAGCGTTCCGTCTGCCCAGTCAAGGCCGGTCTGGCCAGTCTTCCTGATTGCGGAATCAACCTCGCGGGTTTCCTCCCAATACTTACGGAAGGTATCCACTGCGAATGGAATTTGTCCCAGTCCATCTGTCCAGTAAGGATCACCTTCAACGAGACAAAGAAGATACTTCGCCCCACCTTCAGGTTGTTTCTTCCAGTCTCCCGGAAGATTTCTATAGTAAACAATCGATGGCCTGTCTACGATTGCAAAATCAATAATTGATTGCCATGTATGTTGTCGATAAGCGTCGTACACTTCCGACCCTTCTACACTGCTTTTGGGGTTTACCCATAACCGCTCGCGATAGAAGTCGGCCAGCGGTTCAAACCACTGAATCTTTTCAGCGTATAACTTTTCAGCGCTCAGGATGCGAAAAGGCTTATCACAGATATCTGGTTTTACAGCGAATAGAGGTACGCCATTAGAACGAGTCACCAACCAAATCTCAGGGAGGCTCAAAACTCCTAGATCCGTTTCGTTGCTGGCCGTCGTTTTGTCATCAAGCCTTAACGCAGTAACACCGTCTTCGGTAACGAAGGTATAAGGCACGCCGCCAACTTCAACAATCGTTTCCAAAATATTACTCCGATGTTACAAAAATCGAGACAGGCTCAGGTTTCTGTCCCGTTGAGAAACAGGCGGACGTTCCGGTTACCGCAGTACCAAACTTCTCGATTCCACTTTCGGAAACTATTCTATAGTTCAGCCCCTCGACCATTTGTCCACTGGCAGTTTTGAAGGCAAAAACACGATTGAATATTCCGGGAATAATCACAGGTAACGGCGGCACAAAAGGCACCGGCGAATGCGAGTTTCCGATAATCACAGTCGAAGACCCGGCGGTAACCTTATTGCCATGAGTGCCGACTGAGTCGACGGTGGCCGCCGGTTTACCGTTGATCAAAACGGTCGTTGCTAAATCGCCAACCATCGCACCACCACACGCCGAGGCATCGCCTTGGCGGGCGGCCGCGAGGCCGTCGAAGAACACGTCGCCGGAACCGGCGGCGATCGGGTTGGTGCCATGGCCGGGGAGCGGGCAAGCGGTGGGATCGGATACGCGTGCTGCGGGTTTTCCTGACATTGGGCTCTCCTTAATTGACCTTGGCTTGATGACTGTTCATTGCTCAACCACACACTGGAATTTTCCAGCCCTCGTAACCCGTCGCTGTCGGATAGATCGCATGAGCGTTCACCCATTGAGCCCGTTCATCCGTCGTGAATTCGTTCTGCCAAATCAACCATTCAGACGACTTCAACAACGTGCCGTCTTTTGCGTACACCCTGAAAAAGGCTTCACTGGTGAAAAGACGGAAGATCTTTCCGGGAATACCCAGAGCCGAATACTGCGGAATGTAGGAGTTGATGTAACAAGTCCCGGACTCGTTCCAGACTGTGGAGTACACGTGAGCGAGCCTTGAAGCCGTCACTTTCATGTAGCAGGCAGCCAACACCAGGGCAGCGGCAGTCAGGGCGATCAGCAGCAAAGCGCGACGCACGATCATTGCCAACGTACTTAGAACCCTCAATCGCATATCCCTAGTTGACCTTTACTTGACCGCTGCCATCCAGGCGCGCGGCGAAACTGACCTGGCGCTTGAAACCATCAACTTCCAGCAGGCCTTCGATGCTGAAGGACAGGCGAAGCTGATCGTTGTCACGCGGCAGGGAGATGACACGCACGTTGCTCAGGCGCGGTTCGTAGGCTTCGATGAAGCTTTCGATGGCCAGGCGGGCCTGACTCAGGGAGTCGTGCAGGCTCAGGCGCATGTCATTGAGATCGGGTAGCCCGTAATCGGACAGCGTTTGCACGCTGCCCGCACGGGTGCTGAGCATCTTGGCCAGATGGGCAGCCACCGACGCCATGGCGGAAACCTCGCGGCTCCAGCCGACGCGTTTGTCCGCGTCGCCACCCAGGCGTTCGAAAAGGCTGCCGTATCCAGTCATGAGTCGCTCCGCTTACTCTTTGTCCAGCTTGCCAACCAGTGACAGGGTGAAATCGGCACCCATGTACTTGAAGTGCGGGCGCACGTTCAGGCTGACGCGGTACCAGCCCGGCTCGCCTTCAACATCGCTGACGATGATTTGGGCTGCGCGCAGTGGACGACGGCCACGAACTTCGGCGCTCGGGTTTTCCTGGTCGGCCACGTACTGGCGGATCCACTTGTTGAGTTCCAGCTCGAGGTCGGTACGTTCTTTCCACGAACCGAGTTGCTCGCGCTGCAGCACTTTCAAGTAGTGAGCCAGGCGGTTGACGATCATCATGTACGGCAGTTGGGTGCCGAGCTTGTAGTTCAGCTCTGCAGCCTTGCCTTCAGCGCTGATGCCGAAGAACTTCGGCTTCTGCACCGAGCTCGCGGAGAAGAACGCCGCGTTGTCGGAGCCTTTGCGCATGGTCAGGGAGATGAAACCTTCCTCGGCCAGTTCGTATTCACGACGGTCGCTAACCAGAACCTCGGTAGGAATCTTGGTCTCGATTTCGCCCATGCTTTCGAAGTGGTGCAACGGCAGGTCTTCAACCGCGCCACCGCTCTGCGGGCCGATGATGTTCGGACACCAGCGGAATTTGGCGAAGCTGTCGGTCAGCTTGGTGCCGAACGCGTAGGCCGTGTTGCCCCACAGGTAGTGCTCGTGGCTGTTGGCGACGGTTTCTTTGTACACGAACGACTTGACCGGGTTTTCTTCCGGGTCGTACGGATTACGCAGCAGGAAACGCGGCACAGTCAGGCCAACGTAACGGGAGTCTTCCGACTGGCGGAAGCTCTGCCATTTGGCGAATTGCGGGCCTTCGAAGTGATCTTTCAGATCTTTCAGGTCCGGCAGGCCGGTGAAGCTTTCCAGGCCGAAGAATTTCGGGCCGGCAGCCGCGATGAACGGCGCGTGGGACATGCAGGCTACGCTGGACACGTACTGCATCAGTTTCACGTCCGGCGAGCTTGGGGACATGTAGTAGTTGGCGATGATCGCGCCAACCGGCTGACCACCGAACTGACCGTATTCAGCGGTGTAGATGTGCTTGTACAGGCCCGATTGCATTACTTCCGGCGAATCTTCGAAGTCATCCAGCAGGTCGTCCTTGGAGACGTTGAGGATTTCGATCTTGATGTTTTCGCGGAAGTTGGTGCGATCGACCAGCAACTGCAGGCCACGCCACGACGATTCCAGGGACTGGAAGTCCGGGTGGTGCAGGATTTCGTCCATCTGGCGGCTGAGCTTGGCATCGATCTCGGCGATCATGCGGTCGACCATGGCCTTCTTGACCGGCTCACCGTTGTTCTGCGGCTTGAGCAGCTCTTCGATGAACGCCGACACACCGCGTTTGGCGATGTCGTAGGCTTCGTCGTCCGGGGTCAGGCGGGTTTCGGCGATGATGCTGTCGAGAATGCTGTATTCGCCGCTCTCGTTGCTCTTTTGCTGTGCTGCGCTAGTGCTCATTGTGTTGGCTTCCTTGGCTGATGGGGACTCAAGCGTCCTGGGCTGCGGCGTTCAGGCCCAGCTCACCCAGTACGCGACCGCGGGATTCGTCGTCGGCGAGCACGCCTTCGATGGCTTTGCGGAACGCAGGCGCGTTACCCAGCGGGCCTTTGAGGGCCACCAGCGCGTCGCGCAGTTCCATCAGTTTTTTCAGCTCAGGCACTTGCTCGACCAAGGATGCCGGGTTGAAGTCCTTCATCGAGTTGACGCGCAGTTGCACGGCCAGTTCTTCAGTGTCGCTTTCTTCCTGAAGACGGTTCGGCACGCTCAGCGTCAGGCTCAGCTCTTGCTTGGCCAGCACTTCGTCGAAGGTCATTTTGTCGATGCTGATCGGCTTGCGATCTTCGACTTTACGTTCGTCCTTGCGGTGGGTGTAGTCACCGATTGCCAGTAGTTTCAACGGCAGTTCAATCTCTTCCTGAGCACCGCCGGTGGCGGGTTTGAAGGTGACGTTGATGCGTTCCTTGGGGGCTACCGAGCCTTCTTTGGCCATGGCTTTTCTCCTTGCGGTTGTGGCCCTGGGGCCTATTCGAGTACCACTTCGAGATCGAGGTGGCACAGCCTGCGATAAATCTCTTCCTTGCGTTCACGCACTGCATGGTTCTGCGGTAACAACTCGCAGCAGCTATGCAGCAAATGCAGCACTTCCAGCGCAAGATCGGGCTCCCAGGCGTGCAGGCCTGAGTCCTGTAATGTTTGGTCGAGGGTTTCGAGTTGGGTCTTGGCCAGTTCGTATTTCTTGGCCATGAAGCACAGCCGCGCGAGGGCGAACTGCCAGAAGAACCGAACCCGCCCGCCGTGGGCGCTTTGCAGGCCCTGCTTGAGGATCTGCACGGCGGCCTTGAGGCCGTCCTTGCGCAGAATCGGCATGACTTCTTCCAGGGCCAGTTCCCAGGCCGGCTGGTTATCGGCAACTTCGACCTTGCGCGGCGCACTGGCGCTTTGCAGGTGCGGCATGACGTGGGCGCTGATCCAGGCGCGGGTGGCCGGGTCGGCGAACGGTGCGCCGTCGTGGAAGCGCAACTCGATGATGCCGGGCAGGCGCTGAACCAAAAGCGCGAAGTGGATTTCCACTTCGCGCATTGCCATCTCGGCGTTCAGCCCCTGAAGGCATTCCCAGACCATTCGCTGGCCATCGAACCAGAACGGCGCCTTCGCCAGGCTCGCCTCCAGCTCTACCAGCAGATCAGCGTATTTCCCTTGGTCGAAGCGGTCCTGATAGGACTTGAGTTTGTCTGCCGGCACGCCACGCAGGACGGTGATCTGTTCGGCATTGCGCTCGGGCACCGCGTCGATGGGCAGCCACAGCAGCGTACGATTGAGGCGCAGGGCGCGCAGGTCGGTGGCTTTCTGCTTGAGCCACCAGGCGCACAACGGACGGGCGCTTTCCTGCTGGGCACGCAGGGCCTTGTGGGCTTCTTTCTCGTTGTCGATCGGCGCGCCGGGGGTGAACAGCTGGGTCGCGGCCTGCTTGACCTGGGCCACTGCGGCGCCCACCACACCGGGCTCCGGCTGGTTGTCGGCGGCGCGCTGAACCATGTTTTTCAAGCGGCGGGAGATCGGCAGCAGCAATGGCGCGTCATCGCCCAAGTGCTCGGTGCACGCGGCGTCGAGGCCTTCCAGATGCTCGACCAGCCGACGGAACAGCGGCAGCTGCTCTTTGATCGCAACGTTTTCGTTCAGCACCTGTTCAAGACGCGGCACCAACCAGCTGATGGCGGCGGAGCGGGTGCGGGCCTTGTTCGGGTGAACCTCGGCCCAATGGTTTTCACAGAGGTGGTGCAGCAAACCGAGGCCGGCCAGCAGCCCCTGGAAAGATTCACGCTGGTACAACGCCCAGGTCAGCCAGGCGCCAACACGCAAATCCTTGGATTGAGTGCGCAGCAGGTTTTCACTGTTTTCGCGGATTTTCAGCCAGTCGATCTGACCGCTTTCGTGCATGGACTGGGCTTTGGCCAGCTCGCTTTCCAATGCCTCGTATTCGCTCGAAAAGCGAACATCCTCGCCCGCGAAACTCTCTTGGGAAACAGAGGCCTTTGCGAGTTCAAGGTAATGGGCAGAAAGTTTGCTTGAGTAGGACATCCATGGCCTTTAATTAGGATAACGGTCATACGGCCATTGCAGTTGCAATGGCGCCGGACAGTATCAAAGAGCTGCGATGAGTCTCATCCAATTGAGTTCGTGCTCTTTCAAGTGCGCGCATCGTAATCACAATGATGGCCACTAGCAAGCATCCAATTAAACAACAAGACGAAGTGTTCTCTGTTTCTCGTAGGAGATTTCCTTATATCAGACAGGGGATTCCCCTAAATCTGAACAATGCTGAATAGCTCCGGACTCGCCTCGAAACCCAAGGGCTAGAGCAGTCGGCGAAATTTCGTTTAATCATGGATGACTTCCTCCCTGTGGCAGGTGTGGAGCATGCCAACATTAAATGTGGATGAATGTAGGAATCCTCCTAAATGTTGCTGTCATCTATGAAAAAACGAAAAGAGGTAGCGAAGAATTAATAAAAGTGCCATCAAAATGATGGCATCTTATACTTCAACCCAATCCCCAAACGTGGCCATGCATTACGGAATACATAAACCAGTCCATTACTGACGGCGATTAAGAACGGCTACCAAGCGTTGAGTCACAAAACGCCGCCTATAAATGAAGTAGTACGAATTAAATCCCGAACGACAGGCTTGATTCCCAAAACGCAGACCATCCAGTTTCCCTCCCATTCCTGATCGCTGACGCAACATTATGAAACGCGGAAAACTCTGACGTGTTTTCTGGAGGCGTCCGACATTCAATCTTTAGCCCTCTTGCTAGCGTGCTTGGCAGTTTGCGTTTGCTCAGGCCAGATATGGCTTGGGCATCGCACTCTGTTTTCTTATTCGGCTTATGGACGAGCCACGGAAAAGCAAAAGGATAAGCGCATGTTCGCCCCAGCCAATGCTGCCCACTTCACCCTTGTGATCCCAACGGTTCGCAACGATTTTAAAGTGCTGGCCTTTGATGGCACTGAAACCATCAGCGCCTTGTACTCAATTCACGTCGACCTGGTCAGCGAATACCCCGATTTCGATCTGGAGAGTCTGCTCAGCCAGCCTGCATTTCTCCAATTCGGCCTGAACGGCGAAGGTATCCATGGTCGTATCGAGGAGGTGTTCGCGGGAGAAATCGGTAAACGCCTGACCCGCTATCGCCTGACCCTGGTACCGGCGCTGCACTACTTGCAGTTCAGCCACGATCAAAGGATTTTCCAAGGCCAGACGGTGCCGCACATCATCGCCAAGGTCCTCAAGAGGCATGGCATCCACGCCGATGCTTTCACCTTCCACGTCAGGACAAGCCCCGAGCGCGATTACTGTACTCAATACGGTGAAAGTGATTACGCGTTCATCCAGCGGCTGTGCGCCGAGGACGGCATCGCCTGGCATCACGAGCATTCCCGGGACGGCCATCTGTTGGTGTTCACCGACGACCAGACCGCCTTCCCCAAGCAGGGCGAAACCCCTTATCAGCAAGATTCGGGCATGGTCGCGGAGCACCCGGTGGTCAGCCAGTTTTCCCTGGGGTTCAGCACCCGACCCAGCACGGTCACTCGCCGGCACTATGACCTGAAACACCCGGACATCTTGGTCGAAAGCCGTTTCACCGCCGAGTTCAGCCCTGAGCTTGAAGACTATCGCTACCCGCTGTTTTTCGAGAGCGAGAAGCGCGGTAAACAGCTCGCCCAACAAGCGCTGGAACGACACCGTACCGACTACCAGTTGGCGGAGGGCGAAAGCGACCAGCCATCTCTGCGCAGCGGCCACTTCTTCAGCCTCACCGAACACCCGCGCGCAACGTATAACGATCTATGGCTGCTGCTCAGTGTCACCCATTCTGGAAAACAACCTCAGGTGCTTGAAGAGTCAGTTACCAGCGCCGCCAAACCTGAGGACGGTTTTACCCAGGGCTATCGCAACCGCTTCAGCGCGATTCCCTGGGACGTGTTTTATCGGCCACCGATGCCTGCACCAAGACCGACGCTGGTCTGCCAGACCGCCCGCGTCACCGGGCCTGCCGGTGAAGAGATCTACTGCGATGGATATGGTCGCGTCAAAGTCGAATTTCATTGGGACCGGGCTGAGCGCAACAATGAAAACAGCAGTTGCTGGCTGCGGGTGGCATCCAGTTGGGCGGGGGACCATTTCGGCGCGGTGACCATTCCGCGCATCGGCATGGAAGTGCTCGTCACCTACCTCGAAGGCAATCCCGATAATCCGTTGATAACCGGCTGCCTGATCAACAAGGTTACGCCGGCGCCCTACCCCTTACCCGAGAACAAAACCAAAACCGTACTTCGAAGCCACAGCTCCCCCAGCACGGGCGGTTACAACGAATTGTCGATTGAAGACCGCGCCGGGCAGGAGTTGATCTACCTGCGTGCCGAGCGGGATATGACGCAGAAGGTCGAGAACGACAGCCGATTGGACGTGGGCAATGAGCGCCGGGAAACCATCAAGGGCAACAGCATCGCGGTGCTCGGCGCTGAAGAACATCGCACTGTTACGGCGGATCGTAAGGTTCAGTTGAAGGCCAGCGACTATCTGAAAGTCGACGGAAGCAGCCACACCCGGATCGGCGAAACGCTGGTGGTTGAGACTGGCGAGCACGTTCATATCAAGGCTGGGGCCAGTCTTGTGCTGGACGGGGGAGCCAGCATTACGTTGAAGGCGGGTGGTCACCATATCGTGATCGATGCTGACGGGGTTTTCAGCAGTAGCGAGATTGAGGACGGTGGTTCGCCGGTGGCGGGGATGGCGGCGCATGCGTTGTTGCCGGGGACAGTCGCGGGGTTATTGGCGTCTGTCGCGCCTGCGCCATTGGAAGAGGATGAGTTGGAAGAAGAAGAGGAAGAGGTTGAAGAAGAAGGGATTACTTTGCGGATCGGGGTGTTTTTTGATGGGACCGGCAACAACAAAGCCAACAGCGAAACCGTAGCGGCGTGCTATGCACCGGATGCCAACCTCGCAGAAGCCGCCGAGGAAATACAAAAGCATTGCGCTGCTTATGGGTACGACGGTAATGGGAGCTCGCCGGACAATAGTTATGGGAATGATGTGAGCAATATTGTGCGGCTTTACAAACTCTATGAAGACCGAGTGGACGAAACGCTGCTGCCAAAAGCAACGAAGACCTCGATCGCCATTTATGTTGATGGCATCGGGACCACGAGCGGTGGTGAAGACTCACTTTACTCCCAAGCAACGGGACTGGGCGAGACAGGGGTGGTGGCCCGAGTCGAGCAGAGTCCAACGCTGATCATGGAACAGATACGCCGACTGGATGAAAAGAACCCAGGGGTGAAAATTGATCGGATTGAATTCGATATTTTCGGCTTCAGCCGAGGTGCGGCAGCCGCGCGGCACTTTGCAAACGAAGTGCTCCAGGGCGAGCACAACATTCTTGCGAAATCACTGCCGACCGGCTCCCCCGTCTTGTCCAGCAAATTCAACTGGCGCCTCAAAACTGATGTCACCATCAACTTCATTGGCCTGTTCGATACTGTGGCGGCTATCGCCAACCCTGGATTGTTCGACTTCAGTGGCGCCAACAGCAGAAACCCCTATGTCAATCTCAAACTCCCCGATGACTGTGCCAATAAGGTCGTGCATCTGGTCGCTCGAGATGAAGTCCGTGAAAACTTCGCCCTCAATAGCCTCGGTGACGCAGACCTGATTTTGCCCGGTGTGCACTCGGATCTCGGCGGCGGCTACCTGCCAAGAGCTAAGGAAAAACTCCTGCTCGGT
The DNA here is from genome assembly GCF_000282195.1 of Pseudomonas sp. GM18. GTDB lineage: Bacteria > Pseudomonadota > Gammaproteobacteria > Pseudomonadales > Pseudomonadaceae > Aquipseudomonas. The sequence continues at coordinate 145,737 of NZ_AKJT01000022.1, read as the reverse complement.
AAACCCGTTACAAGCACCGTGAGCCAGAGCATGGCACCGAATCGGAGTGCAGCTTTCCTATCCGCCGAAAAGGAAGTCTTTGCCTGGTATGAAAAAGGCGTAATCGACTTCGACGGTCCGGGCAACGAACTCAAAGTGGCGCTTTGGGAAAGACCGTTGCCCCAATCAAAAGGGCAAGGTGAGTCCAATACCGACCCACAAAAGAAGGTTTTTGCGGCGGCTGCTATTGAACGCCCGGTGCGCGGCGAACTGTCGCTGGTGTATTTACGGATCATGCGTGAGTTGGCAGTTAGACACGATGTTCCGTTTGACCTTATCGATGCCAATGACCCGAAACTAGCCCTACCTTCCGATTTGGAACCCATCCACAAAAAGCTACAGGCTTATGCCTTTGGCGACACAAAGACCGAAGGACTGACGGTTGAAGAAAGAGCACTGTTACGCAGTCGCTACATCCACATCTCCGCTAACTGGAACGCGGCCAAAGGTTTTAACAGCAGCGACATGGACATTGTTTTTATCAATCGACCAGCCAAAAAAAACCAACGAGTGGTACATCCGCATGAGTAACTGCGTCACTGGTCTACTTTTAGGATTGCTGTTGGTCGCGAGCACACAAAGCTTCGCACAATCAAGCTACGACGAAACTTGGTCGTTGGGCTTCGGAGCTCCGGATTACATGGAAGTCTGGATTGAAACAGCGGACGTTGTGGATATCCGGGAGCGCGTCTTTCGTCGAGCCGGCTCCGGGATCGCATCGGTTCTAACCCCCAGCGACAACAAGGGGAAGCCCGCCGGCTGGCCCAAAAGCCCCGGTAGGGGTGCCGGGCGTGACGTCATTGGTGCCGATCTGCCCCGTCTGATTTATGTGCGTTGGCAATCGCTGGCAGAACCGCAAACCTATGAGGCCTACATCGTCATCCCCGAATCAGCACGGGCAATCATGCGCAAACCTGAAAAAACCTTCTGCAAGGCAGACGGCAAGTGGATCACCGACTACCGAGCCAATATCGGGATTGGTCTGGCGCCCGGCGGCATTGCCAAAGTCTGGCTCGGCGGCCCGTGCCTGAAGTCAGTCGAGATTGCGCGGGTGCTCGGAACAATCAACCCGAAAGGCCCTTATGAAGGCAAATCCGGCGGCAAACATCGTCCTCTGTCAGAAGCATCCAAAGCCTATATCGAGAAGTTCGGGATTCCTTATGGCTCTTGGTAACAACTACCTCGCGGCCTCGCCAAGCATTAAATCGGCCAAACCAATCAAAAAATACGCCGGCCTGCTGGTTGGGTTGCTGTTGGCTTTCTGCTCGCAAAGCTTCGCGCAATCGGACAAGAAATTACCTTGGTTCCTGGGCTTTTCAGCACCAGCTTATATGGAGGTCTGGATTGAAACTGCAGACGTGGTGGATATACAGGAGCGAGTATTCCGAGGTGCGGGAGGAGGTATCGCCTCTGTGCCAAAGCCAGCGAATAATCAGGGCATTGCCAAAGGATGGGTCAGCAGTAACGGTGGAGGGAAGGGACGCCATGTCACGGGGGCCGATCTACCACGGTTGATCTACGTGCGCTGGCAATCGCTGGCAGAGCCGCAAACTTACGAGGCTTATATCGTCATCCCCGAATCAGCAAGGGATATCATGCGCAAACCTGAAAAAACCTTCTGCAGAGCTGATGGTAAATGGATCACCGACTACCGCGACGACATTGGGATTGGCTTGGCGCCAGGCGGTATTGCCAAGGTCTGGCTGGGCGGTCCTTGTCTGAAGTCGGTCGAAATTGCTCGAGTCGAAGGAACCATTAACCCAAGAGGTCCCTATGAAGGAAAATCCGGTGGCAAGCACCGGCCCTTGTCTGAGACATCCAGAACTTACATAGAAAAGTTCGGAATTCCCTACGGAAGTTGGTAAGGCATGACAACACTCCCGGTAGTTAAACACTGCCCGACAACACTTGTTTAACCACCCTCAAGGTTACGTCCTGCAAGCTACAAAACCTTGCGTCGTTGCTTACGGGTACGCCAGAATCCGCCGGCTTGTGCGCCTTGGGGCCGGTCGGTAACTTGATTCCCGTCACTGCCCATCAGTGATCGGGTTTAGTCGCTCGCTGGTAATTGAAGTTGCACAAGTATCCGTCAGACAGGTATTTCCTATCTGCATTTGATGGTGGCTGTGCGTAGGGCACCTTCGGGTGCGCCGGCTTCTTCAATTCCCCGGTCCGACTAACCTGCGTACAGCCGCCACCCCTTCGTTTAGTCGGCGAAGTGGTGTCAGCATCACTCAAGGAATTGAAGATCATGTTCAAGGTCACACCTAACCCACCGGACACCGATCCGGTCTCCCCATACGAAAGCCCCGATTCAAAAAAACTCAACGATGCCGCCGAGCGCGCCCTCGCCCATCACTTCCCGCCAGCCGAACCAAAACCACCGAAACGCAATGGCCAACTCTTCAGCGTCTGCCCGGGCATCAACACTGAAGCCCTCCTTGCCAACGCCTCAGAAGATCTACTGTCCATCAGCGCCATCGCCGTTGACCTCGCCGACGATGTGGACGGTTCACGCCGCTCTGTAGTCCTGGCGCTCAGCCGCCTGGCCGACGGAGTGCATTTGTTGGTAGAGCGAGCGCTGGATCACCTGAATGAGCCGGAAATAGCAGCGATTCTCGCCAGGAAACAAAGCCGAGTCGGCTGATCCGCCAGACAGAAAAAATGGGCACCCAATCTCATTGGCATGCCCATTTTTTATCCCGCTCACCCGCCAGGCGGGAAGTCGGTGTGTATTAAGGATTAACGCTGTCTTTCAACGACTTGCCTGGCTTGAACGCAACAGTGTTGCTGGCCTTGATTTTTACCGGCTCACCGGTTTGCGGGTTTTTGCCGGTGCGGGCACCGCGATGGCGTTGCAGGAAGGTGCCGAAGCCCACCAGCGTGACGCTATCCTTGCGATGCAGAGCGCCGGTGATTTCTTCGAGAACGGCGTTGAGAACGCGGTTGGCCTGTTCTTTGGTGAGATCTGCTTTTTCCGCGATAGCAGCGGCGAGTTCTGGTTTACGCATGAGTGAAGCCCCTTTGACGGTTTTTTGTTGTTATGTCCGTGCTGTTCTCGTTGGAACAGCGCCCAAGGCGCCGCAGGTGCTCTACTCTGCGGCAGACGGGAATGAGGATGGCATGCGCGCAAGAGCGGCGCCAGTCTCCCCGCGACCTTTGTGGGGGCAAAAACGGGGTGATTCCGACAGAACGACCGGCATTTACGCCAACAGAGCCGGAAGTTCTTTGTTCAGGGCGAGTTTTTCCATCACCGCCGCGCCGGTCAGGGCATAGCCCAGCAATTTACCGGCGCTGTCGCGGCATAGCACTTTGATGTCCGCGCCCTGCCCTTCGACCGTCCAGACGCCCTCCGCGCCCCGTGGCGGCGGCGAAACCACCAATGGGCAGACCGGGGTTTTCACGGTGATCGGCATCGGGCCATAACTCACCGCCGTAGGGTTTCCGGCGAGGGTCTGGGCCAGCGCTCTCGCACAGCTCATGAGGGGCATGACGTACAACAGATTCAGCCCGTCGACCTCGGCGCAATCGCCCAGGGCGTAGATGTTGGCGTGAGAGGTTTTCAGGTGGCGGTCGACCACCACGCCACGATTGACCTGCACCCCGGCAGCGGCCGCCAGGTCGATGCGCGGACGCAGACCGATGGCCGACACCACTACGTCGCAAGGGATGACCTGGCCGTCAGACAGATGCGCTTCCAGGCCGTCAGCTACTCGCTGCAAGCGGTTGAGCACCGGCCCGAGGTGGAAGCGCGCGCCCAGGCTTTCCAGGCCGGCCTGGACCGCAGCGGCCGCCGCCGGGTGGAGCAAGGTTGGCATGACTTGTTCGCAGGGGGCAACCAGTTGCACTTCGTAGCCACCGAGAATCAGGTCGTTGGCGAATTCGCAGCCGATCAAACCGGCACCCAGCAGCAACACCCGACGCTTGCCGGCCGCGGCTGCACGAAAACGTGCGTAGTCTTCAAGGTCGTTGATCGGGAAAACGGCATCGGCCGCGTCGCCTTCAATCGGCACCCGCACGGTTTCCGCTCCCCAAGCCAGGATCAAGTCACGGTAGATCACCGATTCTTCGCCGATCCACAGGCGCTTATGGCCCGGATCGATGCCGCTGATGCGCGTGTGAGTGCGCACTTCGGCCTTCAACTGCTCGGCCATGGCACCCGGTTCGGCCATGCTCAGGCCATCGGCGTCTTTATTCTTGCCGAAGCCGGTGGAAAGCATCGGCTTGGAGTAGGAGCGTCCGTCATCTGCGGTAATCAACAGCAGCGGGGTTTCGCCATCGAGTTTGCGAAACTCCCGGGCCAGGTTGTAGCCAGCCAGCCCAGTGCCTACGATCACGACAGGTGCGTTCATTCCTTGCTCCTTGCTTGTCTTAGTTGATTTCAATCATTTCGAAATCCATTTTGCCCACGCCGCAGTCCGGGCACAGCCAGTCTTCCGGCACGTCCTGCCACGGTGTGCCCGCCGCAATACCGTCGTCCGGCCAGCCCTCGGCTTCGTTATAGATCAGGCCGCAGACCACACATTGCCACTTTTTCATTCAGGTACTTCCTCGGGATTCAGGCTTTTGCCGGCGCGAACGGTCGATGGGTGAAGCGTTGCCGTACGGCTCAGGGCGTTTTGTACTGATCGGGCCCGGCAGATGCAAGCCTGTTCGGCGCAACGGCAGGCCGGATCAATCAAAATCGCCGCCTGACATGGTAAGCTCGCCGCCTCATTTGCTGCCAATAATGACTCACTGTGCCGCACTCAAAAGCCCCCTCCCCGACGCCGCTCTGGCTCCCACAAAGCCAACTGACGCCCCTCCCCGACACGTCTACGCTCGATTGGTTGTTCGATGAAGGGTCGCTGACCCGGCGCCTGACCCGCCTGTCGAATGACGGTTTCAGCGTCACGCCGCTGTTCGAAGGCTGGCAATCGCTGCGCGCCGACGAATGTGCCGCGCTGGAGCTGGCCGAAGGCAGCGAAGGCTGGGTGCGCGAGGTGTATCTGCGCGGCCACGGTGAAGCCTGGGTGTTTGCCCGCAGCGTGGCGGCGCGTAGCGCGTTGCAGGGCGACGGATTGCACATGGACGAGTTGGGCAGCCGCTCCCTGGGTGAATTGCTGTTTTGCGATCAGGCATTTCAGCGCCGGGCCATCGAGGTTTGTCACTATCCTCAAGCGTGGTTGCCGATGGAGGCTCAGGCGCCTGAACTGTGGGGCCGGCGCTCGCGTTTCGACCGTGGCGCTCTGAGCGTGCTGGTGGCCGAGATTTTCCTGCCGACCCTGTGGAGCGCCGCCCGCGCGCATCCGGAGAACTGCTGATGTACCAGAACCTGCTCAAGTCCCTGAACCGCGTGAATCCTCGGGCCTGGGATTTCATTCAGCTGACCCGCATGGACAAGCCGATCGGCATTTACCTGCTGCTGTGGCCGACGTTGTGGGCACTGTGGATTGCTGGTGAAGGTTCGCCGTCACTGGCCAATATCGTAATTTTCGTGCTCGGCGTGGTGTTGACCCGTGCCGGCGGTTGCGTGATCAACGATTGGGCGGACCGTAAGGTCGATGGCCATGTGAAACGCACCGAGCAACGGCCGCTGGTGAGCGGCAAGATCAGTTCAAAAGAAGCCCTGGTGTTCTTCGCGGTGCTGATGGGCGTGAGCTTTTTGCTGGTGCTGTGCACCAACGCGGCGACTGTCTGGTTGTCACTGGGCGGTTTGGCCCTGGCATCCAGTTATCCGTTCATGAAGCGCTACACCTATTACCCGCAAGTGGTACTGGGCGCGGCGTTCTCCTGGGGCATGCCGATGGCGTTCACCGCCGAGACCGGTGAGTTGCCGGCGACAGCCTGGTTGCTGTGGATCGCCAACTTGCTGTGGACCGTGGGCTACGACACCTATTACGCCATGACCGACCGCGATGACGACCTGAAGATCGGGGTGAAATCCACCGCGATTCTGTTTGGCGACGCCGACAGGGCCATTATTCTGACCTTGCAAGGCCTGGCGCTGGGTTGCCTGTTGCTGGCAGGTTCGAAATTCCATCTAGGCGGCTGGTTCCACCTTGGGTTGCTGGTGGCGGCGGGCTGTTTTGCCTGGGAGTTCTGGTACACCCGCGGCAAGGACCGGATGCGCTGCTTCCAGGCGTTTTTGCACAACCACTGGGCGGGGTTGGCGATCTTTGTGGGGATTGTGCTGGATTACGCGTTGCGTTGAAGATTCGAAAAGATCGCAGCCTGCGGCAGCTCCTACACGGGAATGGCATTCATCCCGCAGGAGTTACCGCAGACTGTTTACAAAGCGGCAAATCACTTACTTGTGTTCGCCAATCACGTGCCACATTTTCATCATGCCGTCGCCTTTCATGTCTCCCGGTTTTTTGTCCATCATGTAGGTGTACATCGGCTTGCCGTCGTAAGCCCACTGCATCATGCCGTCATCACGCTTGATGATCGTCCATTCACCTTCGGCCTTGGCACCCGCCGGAGCCATCATCGGCGGCCAATTCTTCGTACAGTCACCCATGCACATCGACTTGCCATCCTTGTCCTTGTCAAAGGTATACAAGGTCATGCCCTTCTGATCGACCATCATGCCGCCTTTCATCATGGCCGGTTCTGCCGCGAAGGCCAGGGACGGCAGCGTTAGCGCAGCAGTGACCAGCAGGACCTTCCAGGATTGAACAATGTGATTCATGGAAACCTTCCTTTTGTGGTTGTCAGGATTCGGAATTAGAGCTTAGTTCAGGATCGCGACAATCGCAGGGCAGCTAAAATACTGTCACACGACTGCAATAATTCCGTTATCTAATGCGGCGCAAGACAGTTAAATGACAAGAGGATTAAGGCATGGTTGGCAGGAGCATTCTGATCGTCGACGACGAAGCGCCCATTCGCGAAATGATCGCCGTTGCGTTGGAAATGGCCGGCTATGACTGCCTGGAGGCGGAGAATTCCCAGCAGGCCCATGCCATTATCGTCGACCGCAAACCGGACCTGATTCTGCTCGACTGGATGCTGCCCGGCACCTCCGGCATCGAGTTGGCCCGCCGCCTCAAGCGCGATGAGCTGACCGGGGATATCCCGATCATCATGCTCACCGCCAAGGGCGAAGAGGACAACAAGATCCAGGGCCTGGAAGTCGGCGCCGACGACTACATCACCAAACCGTTTTCCCCCCGTGAGCTGGTTGCGCGCCTCAAAGCCGTGCTGCGCCGCGCCGGCCCGACCGATGGCGAAGCACCGATCGAAGTCGGCGGCCTGCTGCTGGACCCGATCAGCCACCGCGTGACCATCGACGGCAGACCCGCCGAGATGGGCCCGACCGAGTACCGCTTGCTGCAATTCTTCATGACCCACCAGGAACGTGCCTACACCCGCGGCCAGTTGCTGGATCAGGTCTGGGGCGGCAATGTCTACGTCGAAGAGCGTACCGTCGACGTGCACATCCGTCGCCTGCGCAAAGCCCTCGGCGATGCCTACGAAAATCTGGTACAAACCGTGCGCGGCACCGGCTACCGGTTTTCCACCAAGGCCTGAGCCGACCGCCAGACTTGCTGACAAGGACGCATATTTTCCGTGAACCAAAACTGGCATGGCACCCTGATTCGCCACATGCTGTTGCTGGTCACCGCCTGTTTGGTGATCGGCCTGATCTCCGGCTACTACGGCTGGAGCCTCGCCGTGGGCCTGGGTGTTTACCTGGCCTGGACCCTCAAACAGCTGCTGCGCCTGCACGAATGGCTGCGCCTGCACCAACCCGATGAAGCACCGCCCGACGGCTATGGCCTGTGGGGCGAAGTGTTCGACAGCATCTATCACCTGCAACGCCGCGACCAACGGGTACGCGGGCGCCTGCAAGCGGTGATCGACCGGGTCCAGGAATCCACCGCCGCGCTGAAAGACGCAGTGATCATGCTCGACAGCGACGGTAACCTTGAGTGGTGGAACCGCGCGGCTGAAACCCTGCTGGGTCTCAAGACCCCTCAGGACAGCGGCCAGCCCGTGACCAACCTGGTGCGCCATCCACGCTTCAAGGAATACTTCGAGCAGGACAGCTACGCCGAGCCGTTGGAAATTCCGTCGCCGATCAACGATCGCCTGCGCATTCAGCTGTACATCACCCGCTACGGCAACAACGAGCACTTGATGCTGGTGCGCGACGTGACGCGTATCCATCAGCTGGAGCAGATGCGCAAAGACTTCATCGCCAACGTGTCCCACGAGCTGCGTACACCCCTGACGGTGATTTGCGGCTACCTGGAAACCCTGCTCGATAACGTCGAGGAAGTGAATCCGCGCTGGACCCGTGCCCTGCAGCAAATGCAGCAGCAAGGCGGGCGCATGCAGACTTTGCTTAACGATTTGCTGCTGCTGGCCAAACTGGAAGCCACCGATTACCCGTCGGACAACCAGCCGGTGTCCATCGACAGCCTGCTGCAATCGATCAAGAGCGATGCTCAGCAGCTGTCGGGTCAGAAAAATCAGCGCATCACCCTGGAAGCCGACCCGACGATTCTGCTCAAGGGCAGCGAAGCCGAACTGCGCAGTGCGTTTTCCAATCTGGTGTTCAACGCGGTGAAATACACCCCGGCCGAGGGCAATATCCGCATTCGCTGGTGGGGTGACGAGCAAGGCGCACACCTGAGCGTGCAGGATTCGGGGATCGGCATCGACAGCAAACACCTGCCGCGCCTGACCGAACGCTTCTATCGCGTCGATTCCAGCCGCAATTCCAACACCGGCGGCACCGGGCTGGGCCTGGCCATCGTCAAGCACGTGTTGCTGCGCCACCGGGCACGCATGGAAATCAGCAGTGTGCCGGGGCATGGCAGTACGTTTACCTGCCATTTTGCGCCGGCCCAGGTCACCAAATCCCGCGTTATCAGCGCCGCCGACTGATACCGGCCAGCACTCACCACTAGGCAATCGACCAGTCAGCCGCTACATTGGCTGACTTGCGCCTGCCCTTCAGGCGCACTTTTTTCTTTCCTTTTGAATACACGGAACCCGCAAAACTCCATCATGGACCCTTCCCCTGGCTTGACCCTCGCAACAATATTCGCCGACTTCGGCATGATTCTTTTTGCTCTGATCCTGGTTTTGCTCAACGGCTTTTTCGTTGCGGCAGAGTTTGCCATGGTCAAATTGCGCTCGACCCGAGTCGAAGCCATCGCTGAACAGCACGGCTGGCGCGGGCACATCCTGCGCACCGTGCACAGTCAGCTCGATGCTTACCTGTCAGCGTGCCAATTGGGTATCACCCTCGCCTCTCTCGGCCTGGGTTGGGTCGGCGAACCGGCGTTCGCGCACCTCCTGGAGCCTGTGCTGAGTGCCGTGGGCGTGGATTCCGCTGAAGTGGTCAAGGCGGTTTCGTTCTTCACGGCGTTCTTCATCATTTCGTACCTGCACATCGTGGTCGGTGAACTGGCGCCGAAATCCTGGGCCATCCGCAAACCCGAGTTGCTGTCGCTGTGGACGGCGGTGCCGCTGTACTTGTTCTACTGGGCCATGTACCCGGCCATCTACCTGCTCAACGCCAGCGCCAACCAGATCCTGCGCATCGCCGGGCAAGGTGAACCCGGCCCGCACCACGAGCACCATTACAGCCGTGAAGAACTGAAACTGATCCTGCACTCCAGCCGTGGCCAGGACCCGAGCGACCAAGGCATGCGCGTACTGGCCTCGGCGGTGGAAATGGGCGAACTGGAAGTGGTCGACTGGGCCAACTCCCGGGAAGACCTGGTCACGCTTGAGTTCAACGCTCCGCTCAAGGAAATCCTGGCGTTGTTCCGTCGTCACAAGTTCAGCCGCTACCCGGTGTACGACAGCGAGCGCCAGGAGTTCGTCGGCCTGCTGCACATCAAGGATCTGCTGCTGGAACTGGCTGCCCTGGATCACATTCCCGAGTCGTTCAACCTCGCCGAACTGACCCGGCCGCTGGAGCGCGTGTCGCGGCACATGCCGCTGTCGCAACTGCTGGAACAGTTCCGCAAGGGCGGCTCGCACTTCGCCGTGGTCGAGGAAGCCGACGGTAACATCATCGGCTACCTGACCATGGAAGACGTGCTGGAAGTGCTGGTGGGCGACATTCAGGACGAACACCGCAAGGCTGAACGCGGAATCCTTGCGTATCAGCCGGGCAAGCTGCTGGTGCGGGGCGATACGCCGCTGTTCAAGGTGGAACGCCTGCTGGGCATCGACCTGGACCACATCGAAGCCGAAACCCTCGCCGGGCTGGTCTACGAAACCCTGAAACGGGTACCGGAAGAGGAAGAAGTGCTGGAAGTCGAAGGTTTGCGGATCATCATCAAAAAGATGAAAGGGCCGAAGATCATATTGGCCAAGGTGTTGATGCTCGATTAAGCGTGCTTTCGGTGGTGAGCGGGCCTTGTGGCCTTCACTTCTTGCCCAACGCAAAGTTGGGCAACGCCCCCACCGGTTGATTGAACTGGTACGGAATCGACACCAGCCCCAACCCGGTATTGCGCTGCACCACGAAGTGCAGGTGCGGGCCGCTGCTGTTGCCGGTGTTGCCCGACAGCGCCAGCGCACTGCCCACCACCACCCGCTGACCTTCCCGTACGCAGACCGAACCTTTCTTGAGGTGCAGGTACACGCCCATGGTCCCGTCATCGTGCAATACCCGCACGAAATTGCCCGACGGATCGTTGCCGCGCCCGGTCTGGCCATTCTCGGTCTTCACCACCACCCCGCCGCGCGCCGCGATGATCGGCGTGCCTTCGGGCATGGCGATGTCCATCGCATAACGGTTCTTCGGCCCGTAATGGCTGTATTGACCATTGGCGCCCTGGGTCAACCGAAACGGCCCACCACGCCAGGGCAACGGATATCGATAGGCCATGGCAGCCCCTGAGGGGTCGCCCAGGGAATATTCGAACCTTGGGGTATACACAATCGGCCTTCCGGCCTTCGTCGGCGTGAGCAGGGCCAGGCGAAGGTTACTGCGCGCCGGCATCACCCGACGGATCGGTCGGCTCGGCGCACCGCTGACGTTCTGCAGCCCGTCGAAACTCAACTCGATCTCGACCGGCGCATACAGGTCGTTGCGCACGAACACGCTGTCGATGCCATTCATCCTCTTGACGTCGAGGTACACCTGCCGCTCAAGGTGTTCGACCATTCGGTCGCGAAAAACGAACACCTTCGCGCCTTTGGTGGGGCGGTCACTGTAAGAGACCACGCCACTGGCATCAGTGGACCTGTAGATCGTCATGGCCACAGCCGAGGTGGAGGCCATGAAAAGACCACAGAAAAACAGTAGGCGCGCGAGCATGGGCAAAATTCTGTTGAGTAGGCCTGGGAAGGAGCCTAGCAGCAGAAATTGACCTGCGTAGTCGACAGATGTTTCAAATGATCGTTCTCACGCTCTGCGTGGGAATGCAGCAAGGGACGCTCTGCGTCCCATCCGAAGCGGACGCGGAGCGTCCGGGGAGGCATTCCCACGCAGAGCGTGGGAACGATCACAGGCGACGCGATATCAAGCGCCCGGTACGAAGTGCTTCTGCGCAGTGCCACGGGCGATCAGGCGGGAGATGTAGTCGAGCTTCTGTGCATCCTGGTCGACAAAGCGGAAGGTCAGTTGCAGCCACTCACTGTCCGGCTTCGGCTCGTGGGCGACGATGGCGTGCAGGTAGCCGTTAAGACGGGCAATTTCGGCGTTATCGCCCTGCTCCAGGTCGAGCACGGCGTTGTCGAGGACTTGCGGCAAGGTGTCGGTGCGTTTCACCACCAGCAGCGCTTCCTTGATGCTCAAGGCCTTGATCACGCATTGCTGAGTGCCGCTCGACAGGCGCAGTTGGCCTTGGCCACGACCGCCAGCTGATGCGGAGGCAGCGGCAGGCGCCTTGACCGGTGGGTTGTTGAGCAGGCCGCGAGACGGCGCGGCAGCCGGGGCTGGCGCGGCGGCGGCAGGTTTGGCGAACGGGTTGACCACTGCAGCCGAGGGTGCGACCACCGCCGCTTTGCCGCCAGTCAATGCGCTCAGGGAATCGTTGCCGAACGCCGAGTTCATTTTGGTCGGCGCGCTGTTCATCAAAGTATCGAGCTTGCCGATCTTGTTCAGCGCCTGCTTGACCTTGGTCAGCAGCTGCTCGTTGGTGAATGGCTTGCTGACGTAGCCGGAAACGCCGGCCTGGATCGCCTGGACCACGTTCTCTTTGTCGCCACGGCTGGTCACCATGATGAACGGCATGGTTTTGAGGTTGTCCTGCTCGCGGCACCAGGTCAGCAGCTCAAGGCCAGACATTTCCGGCATTTCCCAGTCACACAGGACCAGGTCGAACGCTTCCTTGGCCAGCATGGCCTGGGCCTTTTTACCGTTGACTGCATCTTCGGTCCGGATCCCGGGGAAGTAGTTGCGCAGGCACTTTTTCACCAGGTCACGAATGAACGACGCATCGTCCACGACCAACACACTGATCTTGCTCATCCAACACCCCTTTAAAAATCCCGGCAAGCATAACGCTGGCTGATGGCACTTTGCCAAAACTCTTCAGTCACGCCGGGACTTTTCGTTCGCGGGTGCTGCTTTTCTATTCGGTTTTTCAATTCGAAAGCCACACAAAAAAAAAGCCCGGCCAAAGGGCCGGGCGCTTTCCTAGGGGCAACCCTACTTATCGTCAGCTTTGTCTGGAACATTAGCGGTTTCGGCACTTGTGCCTTCCACTTCTTCCTTCATGCGCTTGAGGCCCAGGTGACGCACGTCGGTGCCGCGCACCAGGTAAATCACCAGTTCCGAGATATTGCGCGCGTGGTCGCCGATTCGTTCAAGGGAACGCAGCACCCAGATAATACTCAAGACCCGCGAGATAGAGCGCGGATCTTCCATCATGTAAGTGGCCAGTTCGCGTAGCGCAGTCTTGTATTCGCGATCGATGATCTTGTCGTACTGCGCCACCGACAGCGCCAGGTCGGCGTCAAAGCGAGCAAACGCGTCCAGTGCATCGCGGACCATGTTGCGCACCTGGTCGCCGATGTGGCGAACCTCGACGTAACCGCGCGGCGCTTCGCCCTCTTCGCACAACTGAATGGCGCGACGGGCGATCTTGGTGGCTTCGTCGCCGATACGCTCGAGATCGATCACCGATTTGGAGATGCTGATGATCAGACGCAAGTCCGACGCCGCCGGCTGACGACGGGCCAGAATGCGCAGGCATTCTTCGTCGATGTTGCGTTCCATCTGGTTGATCTGGTCGTCGACCTCGCGCACTTGCTGGGCCAGGCCGGAGTCGGCCTCGATCAGCGCGGTGACCGCGTCGTTGACCTGCTTCTCGACCAGCCCGCCCATGGCCAGGAGGTGGCTGCGCACTTCCTCGAGCTCAGCGTTGAACTGCTGGGAGATGTGATGGGTAAGGCCTTCTTTACTAATCATGTTGGCGTCCTTGGAGCGTCCGGTAAGGTGCGGTGGACCGCAGCGTCAGTTCATTAAGCAACAACCGCTTACTAGCCGTAACGACCGGTGATGTAGTCTTCGGTCTGCTTCTTCGCCGGATTGGTGAACAGGGTGTCGGTGTCGCCGAACTCCACCAGTTTGCCCATATACATGAACGCCGTGTAGTCGGAAACCCGCGCGGCCTGTTGCATGTTGTGGGTCACGATAACAATGGTGAACTTGGATTTCAGTTCGTAGATCAGCTCTTCGACTTTCAGTGTGGAGATCGGGTCGAGTGCCGAGCACGGTTCGTCGAGCAGCAGCACTTCCGGCTCCACGGCGATGGTGCGGGCAATCACCAGACGTTGCTGCTGACCGCCGGACAGACCGAGTGCTGATTCGTGCAGACGATCCTTGACTTCATCCCACAGCGCCGCGCCTTTCAACGCCCACTCGACGGCTTCGTCGAGGATGCGCTTCTTGTTGATGCCTTGGATGCGCAGGCCGTAAACCACGTTTTCATAGATGGTTTTCGGGAATGGGTTGGGCTTCTGGAACACCATGCCGACCCGGCGACGCAGCTCAGCCACGTCCTCGCCCTTGCGGTAGATGTTGTTGCCGTAGAGGTTGATCGCGCCTTCGACGCGGCAGCCGTCCACCAAGTCGTTCATGCGGTTGAAAGTGCGCAGCAGCGTGGACTTGCCGCAGCCGGACGGGCCGATGAAGGCAGTCACGCGCTGTTTCGGGATGTTCATGCTGACGTCGTACAGCGCTTGTTTTTCGCCGTAGAACAGGCTCAACCCCGGCACTTCGATGGCCACGGTTTCCTGTTCGAGACTCAGGCTCTGTTTGTCGCGGCCCAAGGCCGACATGTTGATGCCGTGAGTGTGTGCTTCGTGCTGCATGGGAGGCTCCCTGTGCTAACAAATTCGGTTCAGTGAGCCGCTGGCCTCACAAGATGGGCCAGCGGTATCGCCGTTCTGTAGGAGCCAGGCTTGCCGGCGAAGGCGTCCTTGAAATCACGTTCGCCGGCAAGCCTGGCTCCTACAGAGAGCGGCAGTAATCAGCTATCCAGCGCCTTGTACTTCTCGCGCAGGTGGTTACGGATATAAACGGCCGACAGGTTCAATGTCGCGATCACCAGCACCAGCAGCAGCGCCGTGGCGTACACCAGCGGCCGAGCGGCTTCGACGTTCGGGCTCTGGAAGCCGACGTCATAAATGTGGAAGCCCAGGTGCATGATTTTCTGGTCCAGGTGCAGGTACGGGTAGTTGCCATCCAGCGGCAGCGACGGTGCCAGTTTCACCACACCCACCAGCATCAGCGGCGCCACTTCACCGGCGGCGCGGGCCACGGCGAGGATCATGCCGGTCATCATGGCCGGGCTGGCCATCGGCAGCACGATTTTCCACAAGGTTTCGGCCTTGGTCGCGCCGAGGGCCAACGAGCCTTCGCGCACGGTACGAGGAATCCGCGCCAGGCCTTCTTCGGTGGCCACGATCACCACCGGCACCGCCAGCAACGCCAGGGTCAGCGAGGCCCAGAGCAGGCCCGGCGTACCGAAGGTCGGCGCCGGCAGTGCTTCAGGGAAGAACAACCGGTCGACCGAGCCGCCCAGTACATAGACGAAGAAGCCCAGGCCGAACACGCCGTAAACGATCGCCGGAACACCCGCCAGGTTGTTCACCGCAATGCGGATCACTCGGGTCAGGGTGTTCTGCTTGGCGTATTCACGCAGGTACACCGCCGCCAGCACGCCGAATGGCGTCACGATCATTGCCATGATCAGGGTCATCATCACGGTGCCGAAAATCGCCGGGAAAATCCCGCCTTCGGTGTTGGCTTCACGCGGGTCGTCGCTGAGGAATTCCCAGACCTTGCTGAAGTAGAAACCGATCTTGGTGAAGGTGCTCATGGCGTTCGGTTGATAGGCGTGAACCACTTTACCGATGCCGATCTCGACCTCTTTACCGTTCGCGTCACGAGCCGTCAGGCTGTCGCGGTTGAACTGCGCGTGCAGGTCGTTCAGGCGCGCTTCGATTTCCTGATAACGGGCATTCAACTCAGCGCGCTCGGACTCCAGGTCCGCTTGCGCCGCAGCGTCGAGACGGCCGGCCAGTTCCAGTTTGCGACCGTGCAGGCGCACACGTTCAAGGCCTGCGTTGATCGCGCCGATGTCGGTTTTTTCCAGGCTCTTGAGCTGCCCGGCCAGCTGGTTGACGCGATCGACACGGGCCTGCAACTCAGGCCATGCGGCCTCGCCTTCAGCGATGACCTTGCCATCCTGTTTGACGTTGACCAGGTAGCCGTAGAAGTTGCCCCACTCGCGACGCTCGATGGTCATCAGCTCTGGCGGGGTTTTCTGGTTAGTCAGCCACTCGCCGACAATCCAGGTGAAGTCAGTACCGTTCAGATCGCGGTTGCCGACCTTGATCAGCTCGCGGGTCATGAACTCCGGGCCCTGATCGGGCACCGGCAGGCCAGCGGTTTTCAGGCGCTCGCGTGGCACTTCTTCCTTCTGCACCACTTCGCCGATGACCAGGTGATTGGCCTGGCCCGGCACGTCATAACTGGCGTGGACCAGGTCCGCCGGCCAGAAGTGACCCAGACCGCGCACGGCAATCACCGCCAGCAGGCCAATGGTCATGATGACCGCAATGGACACCGCGCCACCGCTGATCCAGACGCCGGGGGCGCCGCTCTTGAACCATCCATTCAGGGAGTTCTGTTTCACAGACTTCTACCTTTCTTAAAGCGACGAGTATTTCTTGCGCAGACGCTGACGAATCAGTTCCGCGAGGGTGTTCATGATGAAGGTGAACAGCAGCAGCACCAGCGCCGAGAGGAACAGCACGCGGTAGTGGCTGCCGCCGACTTCCGATTCGGGCATTTCCACTGCGACGTTGGCTGCCAATGTGCGCAGGCCTTCGAACAGGTTCATTTCCATGACCGGGGTGTTACCGGTGGCCATCAGCACGATCATGGTTTCACCGACTGCGCGGCCCATGCCGATCATCAGCGCCGAGAAGATGCCCGGGCTGGCGGTAAGGATCACCACGCGAGTCATGGTCTGCCACGGCGTGGCGCCGAGGGCCAGGGAACCGAGGGTCAGGCCGCGCGGCACGCTGAACACGGCGTCTTCGGCAATGGAGTAGATGTTCGGGATGACCGCGAAACCCATGGCCAGGCCGACCACCAGAGCGTTGCGCTGGTCGTAGGTGATGCCCAGGTCGTGGGAGATCCACATGCGCATGTCGCCGCCGAAGAACCAGGTTTCCATGTACGGGCTCATGTACAGCGACAGCCAGCCCACGAACAGGATCACTGGAATCAGGATCGCGCTTTCCCAGCCGTCCGGCACTTTCAGGCGGATGGACTCAGGCAGGCGGCTGAAGACGAAACCCGCCACCAGAATGCCGATCGGCAGGAGCATCAGCAGGCTGAAGATGCCCGGCAAATGCCCTTCTACATACGGTGCGAGGAACAGGCCGGCGAAGAAGCCGAGGATCACCGTCGGCATCGCTTCCATCAGTTCGATCACCGGCTTGACCTTGCGACGCATGCCCGGGGCCATGAAATACGCGGTGTAGATCGCAGCAGCGACAGCCAGCGGCGCGGCCAGCAGCATGGCGTAGAACGCAGCTTTCAGGGTACCGAAGGTCAGCGGCGAGAGACTCAGCTTGGGTTCGAAGTCGGTGTTGGCGGCAGTCGATTGCCAGACGTATTTAGGCTCGTCGTAGTTCTCGTACCAGACCTTGCTCCACAATGCGCTCCAGGAAACTTCCGGGTGCGGGTTGTCGAGCAGCAACGGTTGCAGCTTGCCACCCTGCTCCACGATCACGCGGTTGGCCCGTGGCGACAGGCCGAACAGGCCTTGGCCCTCGACCACCTGATCCACCAGCAACGTGCGGTGCGCGGTGCTGTGGAACACGCCGAGCTTGCCGGATGCATCAAGGGCAACGAAGCCTTTGCGACGTTCTTCGGCGGTGATTTCAACAATCGGCGCAGCGCCCATCTGGAACGTGCGGATTTGCTTCAGGCGCAGTTCGCCATCGTGATCACGAGCCATGAACCACTGGGCGAGACCGCCCTTGGAGTCGCCGAGGATCAATGAGATACCGCCCACCAACTGGGTGCTGGCGGTAATCTCGGCATCGGCGTTTTCGAGCAATTTGTAGCGACCGTTGAGACTCTTGTCGCGCAGGCTGAACACATCGGCTTGAGCGCGACCGTTGACCACGTACAGCCACTGCTGACGCGGGTCGACGAAGATGTTCTTCACCGGCTCGGTCATTTGTGGCAGGTCAATGCGCTTCTGCTCGTTGGTGACTTCGCCGGTCATCATGTTTTCTTCGCTGCTCAGCGAGATGACATGCAGTTGCGCACCGGTGGAGCCGGCCAGCAGCAGGGTCGAATCGGTGGCGTTGAGGCTGACGTGCTCCAGCGCGCCGCCCGCTTCGTTCAGCACGATTGGCGTTTCACCGTACGGGTATTCGATGGCCGGCGAGATGGTTTTCTTGCCGTCCGGGTAGCTGACTTTATAGGTGTGGCGGAACACCAGGACCTGACCGTTGGACAACCCCACTGCGACCAATGGATGGCCGGGCTGATCTTCACCGATGGAGGTCACGCTGGTGCCGGCCGGAATCGGCAGGTCGACCCGGCGCAGCTCGGCGCCGCTGTCGATATCAAAGAACAACGCCTGGCCCTTGTCGGAAACCCGCATGGCGACCTGATTCTGTTCTTCAAGGGAGATCATCAGCGGCTTGCCGGCGTCTTGCATCCAGGCGGGCGTGATGGCGTCTTTGGCGGTCAGGTCGGCCCCCTGGAACAGCGGCGCGACAACATAACCGAGGAAGAAGAAGATCAAGGTGATCGCGCCCAGCACGGCGAGGCCGCCGACGAGGACGTACCAGCGTGTCAGGCGATCTTTCAGCGCACGAATACGGCGCTTGCGGTGCAGCTCAGGCGTATTGAAGTCAATTCGCTTGGGGGGATTTGTAGTCATGGTGGAGTTGGCCAGATCATTCATGCGCACACCCTAGCGATCCTGTATGACAGAAAGATGACAATGCAGTGACGCAACAAATCCGCCGCCGGTGGAAACTGGCAGTGGATCGGAAATTTGGAGGGCGTAGGAGCTGTCGAGGAAACCGAGGCTGCGATCTTTTGATCTTGCAGTTGGAAGCCAGATCAAAAGATCGCAGCCTCGTTTCACTCGACAGCTCCTACAGGTCCGGGTTCACCCCGGACCTAGGGTTTTACTTTTTTGCGACTTCAGCGCCGCCTTCCGCCAGACCCAGGTCAGCCAGTGCTTTTGCAGCAACCTTGGCTGGCAGTGGGATGTAGCCGTCTTTCACTACAACCTCCTGGCCCTGTTTGGACAGAACCAGTTTCACGAACTCGGCTTCCAGCGGGGCCAGAGGCTTGTTCGGGGCCTTGTTGACGTATACGTAGAGGAAACGCGACAGCGGGTATTTACCGTTCAGGGCGTTTTCTTCGGTGTCTTCGATGAATTCAGTGCTGCCTTTCTTGGACAGGGCCACGGTCTTCACGCTGGCGGTCTTGTAGCCGATGCCCGAGTAACCGATGCCGTTCAGCGAGGAACTGATCGACTGCACGACCGAAGCCGAGCCTGGTTGTTCGTTGACGTTTGGCTTGTAGTCGCCTTTGCACAGGGCTTCTTCTTTGAAGTAGCCATAAGTGCCGGATACCGAGTTACGACCGAACAGTTGTACTGGCTTGTTGGCCAGGTCACCGGTCACACCCAGGTCGCCCCAGGTTTTCACGTCAGTTTTGGCGCCGCACAGACGGGTGGACGAGAAGATCGCGTCAACCTGTTCCATGGTCAGGTGCTGGATCGGGTTGTCCTTGTGTACGAATACAGCCAGGGCGTCCACGGCCACCGGGATAGCGGTTGGCTTGTAGCCGTACTTCTGCTCGAAGGCTGCCAGTTCGGTGTCCTTCATCTTGCGGCTCATCGGGCCCAGGTTGGAGGTGCCTTCAGTCAGCGCAGGTGGCGCGGTGGCGGAGCCAGCGGCCTGAATCTGGATGTTTACGTTCGGGTATTCTTTTTTGTAGTTCTCAGCCCACAGGGTCATGAGGTTGGCCAGGGTATCGGAGCCGACGCTGGACAGGTTGCCCGACACACCAGTGGTCTTGGTGTAGCTCGGGATAGCAGGGTCAACAGCGGCAACCGCGTTGGCAGTCGCAACGCCAGCAGCGACAAAAGTCATTGCCGCCATCAAACGCTTCAGTTTCATGCCTTACTCCTAGCAGATAGGTGTGTTAAGTCGGGGCCAAGTATCAGCAGGCCGTGTGAACACTCTATGGCTGAAATATGACAATTGGATGAAAGGCCAGTATTTGGTTTTTAGATCGTTCCCACGCTCTGCGTGGGAATGCATCTCGGGACGCTCTGCGTCCCATTCAAAAGCGGACGCAGAGCGTCCATGGCGGCATTCCCACGCAAAGCGTGGGAATGATCGGTTACAAGGTTAGCGACCTTTCCTCCAGAGATACGCCCCCACCAGAATCCCGACCCCACAAATAATCGCTACGTAATAGGCCGGCCCCATCGGGCTTTCCTTGAGCAGCAGGGTGACGACCATAGGGGTCAGGCCGCCGAAGATGGCGTAGGCCAGGTTGTAGGAAAACGACAGGCCGCTGAAGCGCACCACCGCAGGGAAGGCTTTGACCATCACGTACGGCACCGCACCAATGGTGCCGACCAGCAAACCGGTCAGGGCGTACATCGGGAACAGCCAGTCGGGGTGATTGAACAGGCTGTGATAGAAGGTCCACGAGGTCAGCAGCAGCAACGCGCTACCGAATACGAACACCCGACCGGCGCCGAAGCGATCGGCCAATGCACCGGAGGCCACACAGCCCAGGCTCAGGAACACGATGGCCAGGCTGTTGGCCTGCAACGCGGTAGTCGGCGCGAAGTGGTAAACGGTCTGCAGTACAGTCGGGGTCATGAGGATGACCACGATGATCCCGGCAGACAGCAACCAGGTCAGCAGCATGGAAGTCAGAATCGCACCGCGATGGTCACGCAGCACGGCGCGCAGCGGCACTTCTTCGGCCAGGGCTTTACGCAATTGCAGTTCGGCAAACACCGGGGTTTCGTGCAGCCAGCGGCGCAGGTAGACCGAGAACAGGCCAAACACGCCCCCCAGCAGGAACGGGATCCGCCAGGCGTAATCTGACACTTCCACCGGCGTATAGATGCTGTTGATCGCGGTGGCGACCAACGAGCCCAACAGAATACCGGCAGTCAGACCGCTGGTCAGCGTGCCGCAGGCATAACCGATGTGCCGTTGCGGTACGTGTTCGGAAACGAATACCCACGCTCCCGGCACTTCGCCGCCAATCGCTGCGCCCTGGATCACCCGCATCAGCAGCAACAGGATCGGCGCCCACATGCCTATCTGCGCATAAGTCGGCAGCAAGCCCATGATCAGGGTCGGCACCGCCATCATGAAAATGCTCAGGGTGAACATCTTCTTGCGTCCCAGCAGGTCACCGAAATGCGCCATGACGATGCCGCCCAGCGGCCGGGCCAGGTAACCGGCGGCGAAAATGCCGAATGTCTGCATCAGGCGCAGCCACTCGGGCATGTCGGCGGGGAAGAACAGTTTGCCGACCACTGTGGCGAAGAACACAAAGATGATGAAGTCGTAAAACTCCAGCGCACCGCCCAAGGCAGACAGCGACAAAGTCTTGTAGTCGTTGCGGGTCAGCGGACGTGCGGGTTGGGCTGGTTGCGCGATGCTCGAGGGCGCTGTGGTCATGGCAAGGGCTTCTCTTATAGTCGGATCTGCAACCTCAACAACGCTGGCGGAGGCTTGGGCAGGTTCGGCACGATAGCAAATTGTTCGAAAAAGCACATAGAGGCGCGTATTTGACGGTCGAAATGAGAACCGGACGGTCGTCTCGGAGTCTATCGACCGATATACTCACAACGTTGCAACGGTTTGTAAGGGGTGGCTGTGCGAAACCGTCGTTGGCATCTGTCAGCCGATTTCGCAGAGTTTCCCTTTAGGCGCCTTACGAAAAACGTGACGAACGTAGTATGTTCGAGGCTGAATCGTTTTTCCAAGGCTCCAGTGCGCAAAGTCGCCGAGCGAAGGTCAGGCAAGGCAAAAACAGGCGAGGACGCGGAGTTTACTGCAGTAAATGAGCGTCCGAGCCTGTTTTTAACGCAGCATGACCGAGCGCAGGCACTTTGCGTGCGGAGCCGTAAGACGGCTATTCACCTGAAGTACCAATGAGAGTCACGGGTCAGAGGCACCCCCGGCATGATAGAGCTCGAACAAGAAGATCCAATCCCGCAAGGCGACCTGGCCCTGCAAATTACCGCGCTTCCGCGTGAAACCAACGGCTTTGGCGATATTTTCGGCGGCTGGCTGGTGGCGCAGATGGATTTGGCCGGCACCGCAATGGCCAGCAAGGTTGCCGGTGGTCGCGTGGCCACCGTTGCGATCGATCGCATGGCGTTTCTGGTGCCGGTGGCGGTGGGCGCTCAGCTCTCCTTCTATACCCAGGCCCTGGAAATCGGTCGCAGCTCGATTCAGATGATGGTTGAAGTCTGGAGCGACGATCCGCTGTCCAGCGAATGGCGTAAAGTCACCGAAGCCGTATTTGTGTTCGTCGCCATCGACGGCAGCGGCCGCACTCGTTCGGTTCCGCCCAGAGCTCGTTAAACAAGGCGTTCGTTAAACGCGGTGACCGTTTTGCGGTCCATAGCAGTCATTGTTCCTGATTGAGAGTCGCCCCATGAGCACGCCCACCGTCGAAGCCGTGAAACTGGATGAACTGAACTGCTGGCGTATCCGCCACGGTCAGGCCGAATTGCTGGTGGCCCAGCAAGGCGCGCACATCCTCAGTTATCAACTGGCCGGCCAACCGCCGCTGATCTGGCTCAACGACGAGGCAGTGTTCAAGACTGGCAAAGCTATTCGTGCCGGCGTGCCGGTGTGCTGGCCGTGGTTCGGCAATCTGTCGCGCAACCCGCAGAGTGTCCAGGCCATGCGCGTCAGCCAGGAGCCGCCGACCGCTCACGGGCTGGTGCGAACGATGGACTGGGAACTGGGCAGCATCGAAACCGAGGGCGAAAGCCTGAAGGTGGAGTTCGTCCTGCCCTACCCCGAAGGCGGCCTTCCAGGCTGGCCGCATCAGGTGGGCTTGAAGCTGAGCATTCGTCTGGATGAGCAGTTGCACATCAGTTTGACGAGCGAAAACAACGGCGCTGAACCCGTCACGATCAGCCAGGCGCTGCACAGCTATTTCGCAGTCAGCGATGTGCGCAACGTGCACGTTGAAGGGCTGGATGGCTTGAGTTACATCGAGACGCTGGACGACTGGAAAACCGTCACTCAGACCGGTGATCTGCGTTTTACCGGTGAGACCGACCGCATTTATCTGAATACCCCGCCGACGCTGAGCATCGTTGACCCGCATTGGGAACGACGCATCGAACTGACCAGCAGCGGTTCGCGTTCAGCGGTGATCTGGAACCCGTGGATCGACCGCTCCGCGGCGTTCAGCGACATGGCTGACGATGGCTGGCAGCGCATGTTGTGCATTGAAACGGCGAATGTGATGGATGATGTGGTGACGCTGGCGCCGGGTGCCAGCCATACCTTGGGCGTGAGCATCGCCAGCAAACCGCTTTAAGATCAAAAGATCGCAGCCTGCGGCAACTCCTATATAAATCAGCATAGGAGCTGCCGCAGGCTGCGATCTTTTTTGCGCTAACCGTGCTTACAAATCCGACTCCTTGACCACTCGTACCTGCGCCGCATCCAGCGCATACGCCGCATCCGCCAGGTCGTTGTTGACCTTCTCGATCTTCAGCGTGCCGGTCACCCACAGCGGCGTGTAGATATCATTCAGTTTCAAGCCTTTGGGATAACGCACCAGCACCAGTTGGTTAGGCGGCGGTGGTGGCACGTGGATGCACGCGCCCGGGTACGGCACGAGGAAGAACAGCGTGCTGCGGCCCTTGGCATCGGATTCCAGTGGTACCGGATAACCGCCGATGCGGATGTGCTTGTCGTTCATCGACGGCACGGTCTTGGTCGAATACATCACCGCCGGCAAGCCCTTGCTCTGCTTCATGCCACCCTTTTGGGTAAAGGTGCCATTGGCTTCCGGTGAGTTGTGATCGATTTCGGGCATGGCCTCGAGGGCCTTCTGGTCCGACTTGGGCATCAGTTCGAGCCAGTCGGTTTCCGGCAGTTCGCCGGCATGGGCCAAACCACTGCCCAGGAAGAGAAGAGTCAACAGAAGACGGCGCATGAAGGTGCTCGGCAAAGGAAAGGACGGTGGAACGCCAAGCATTCTAGCCCTCTCCGGTGTTGGCGCAGAGAGGGCTTTGTCGCTTGAATCAGTTCTTTTTGATCAGGCCGTAGATCACCAGCAATATCACCGCGCCCACCAGCGCACCAATGAAACCTGCGCCCTGACCCGCATGGTAGATGCCCAGGGCCTGGCCGCCGTAAGTGGCCGCCAGCGAACCGCCGATACCGAGCAGGATGGTCATGATCCAGCCCATGCTGTCATCGCCCGGTTTCAGAAACCGAGCCAGCAGGCCGACGATCAAGCCGATAAAGATGGTTCCGATAATTCCCATGGCATTTCCCTCTGATTAAGTTGGCTATGCCAAAGCCTAGTCAGGCTTTGGCATCTTGCCATCAGAGAGCGGCGGACGCTGAAGGTTCCGCCGCCGCCACATGAAACTATTCGGCAATCAGCGCTTCGACCTTGAGGATCTGCGCGGCAAGCGTCGCCCGGTCGGCACAACGCAGGTTGGCGTGACCAACCTTGCGGCCAACCTTGAAGGCCTTGCCGTAGTGATGCAGATGGCAATCGGCAATGGCCAGGACTTTCTCGGTGTCCGGTACTTTACCGATGAAGTTGAGCATCGCGCTCTCGCCGACCTTGGCCGTCGAACCCAGCGGCAGACCGGCAACGGCTCGCAGGTGGTTTTCGAACTGGCTGCACTCGGCACCTTCGGTGGTCCAGTGCCCGGAGTTGTGCACACGCGGGGCGATCTCGTTGGCCTTGAGGCCACCGTCGACTTCGAAGAACTCGAACGCCATCACGCCGACGTAATCCAGTTGCTTGAGTACCCGGCTGGAGTAGTCTTCAGCCAAGGCTTGCAACGGGTGATCGGTGCTGGCCACGGACAGCTTGAGGATGCCGCTGTCGTGGGTGTTGTGCACCAGTGGATAGAACTTCGTTTCGCCATCGCGAGCACGCACGGCGATCAGCGAGACTTCGCCGGTGAACGGCACAAAACCTTCCAGCAGGCAGGCGACGCTGCCCAGTTCGGCGAAGGTGCCGACCACGTCTTCAGGCTTGCGCAGGACTTTCTGGCCCTTGCCGTCGTAACCCAGGGTGCGGGTTTTCAGCACGGCCGGCAAACCGATGGACGCCACGGCGGCGTCCAGGTCGGCTTGGGACTGGATGTCGGCGAACGCAGGAGTCGGAATCCCCAGGTCCTTGAACATGCTCTTTTCGAACCAGCGATCGCGGGCGATGCGCAGCGCTTCGGCGCTCGGGTACACCGGCACGAATTGCGAGAGGAAGGCCACGGTTTCGGCCGGGACGCTTTCGAACTCGAAGGTCACCAGATCGACTTCATCGGCCAGCTGACGCAGGTGATCCTGATCGCCGTAATCGGCCCGCAGGTGTTCGCCCAACGCGGCTGCGCAAGCATCCGGCGCCGGGTCCAGGAAAGCGAAGTTCATGCCCAGCGGAGTGCCCGCCAGCGCCAACATGCGGCCCAACTGGCCGCCACCGATTACACCGATCTTCATCGTCAACAACCTCAGGCGATGCGTGGGTCTGGATTGTCCAGGACGCTGTCTGTCTGCTCAGCGCGGAATTTTTTCAACACGGTATGAAACTGCGGATGCTTGGCGCCCAGGATACTCGCCGAGAGCAGGGCTGCGTTGATCGCGCCAGCCTTGCCGATGGCCAGGGTGGCGACCGGAATGCCCGCGGGCATCTGCACGATAGAAAGCAGCGAATCGACGCCCGAGAGCATCGACGACTGCACTGGCACGCCCAGCACCGGCAGGTGGGTCTTGGCCGCACACATGCCTGGCAGGTGGGCCGCGCCACCGGCACCGGCGATGATCACCTCGATACCACGGGCTTCAGCCTCTTCGGCATACTGGAACAGCAGGTCCGGGGTGCGGTGGGCAGAGACCACTTTCACCTCGTAAGGGATGCCGAGCTTTTCCAGCATATCGGCGGTGTGGCTAAGGGTGGACCAATCGGACTTGGAGCCCATGATCACGCCAACCAGTGCGCTCATCGTCGTGCCTCTTCTCTCTGGGCGCCCGCAGGCGCGTCAAAAAACAACAAGCCACGCAAAATGCGTGGCTTGATTGTACGAATTATGGCCAGTCAAACCGGCCGAAGGCCGCGCAGTATACCTCAATGAAGCAGATAAACAGCCCCCTATACGACCATCTGTCATACGGCGCAAAGTGCCGGTTTTATTGACTTCAGGGTCAGCCTGGCTCCTACAAAAAATCATTAACCTGCCGGGTTTTGCGCTGCGCCGCCTTCCAGCTTGCGCCAGAGCAACCGCACATTCGCCTTGCGCACCAGCGCGCAGCGATACAGCCGAATCTCCAGCGGCACATGCCATTGCGGGCCACCGCAGATGACCAACTCGCCGCGAGCCAATTCGGCGCGCACGCTCAAGCGCGGCACCCAGGCGATGCCCAGGCCTTCCAGCGCCATGCTTTTCAGGCTGTCGGCCATGGCGGTCTCATAAATAGTGGTGAACCTCAGGGCACGCTGGCGCAACAGCATGTTCACCGAGCGCCCGAGAAATGCCCCGGCGCTGTAGGCCAGCAAAGGCACGCTGGTCTCGCCTTCCAGGTCGAACAATGGTTTTCCATCGGCATCGGCCGCACACACCGGGAGCATTTCAGTGTCCCCCAGATGCAGTGACGGGAAAATTTCCGGGTCCATTTGCATCGCGGAGTCCGGATCATAGAACGCCAGCATCAGATCACACCCGCCTTCACGCAGCGCATGCACCGCATCGCCAACGTTGGTGGCCACCAGCCGCGTGGCAATGTTCAGCCCTTCATTGCGCAATTGTGCGATCCAGCGCGGAAAGAAACCCAGCGCCAGGGAGTGGGCGGCGGCGACCTGGATCACCTCGCCCTGCCCGCCTTCCAGGTGATGAAGATGACGCAACACTTCACCCAGCTGTTCGACCACGGTTCGTGCGGTGACGAGAAACAGTTGCCCCGCTGCCGTCAGCTCGACCGGGGTGCGAGAGCGATTGACCAGGGTCAGTCCCAGCGCGGCTTCGAGGCTGCGGATCCGCCGGCTGAAAGCAGGCTGGGTCACGAAGCGGCGTTCAGCCGCCTGGGAGAAGCTACGGGTGGCGGCCAAGGCACTGAAGTCCTCAAGCCATTTGCTTTCCAGATTCATCACGCCCTCCCGGACATGCACCAATTTAGGTCACACGTTCGCCGCGCACGCGGCGTCACACGGGCATTATGCCGAATATGCATAGGCCAGTGTTTAACAGCATTGGCCCAAAATTCTTCACAAGCCTAGGATTTGCAGTGTTCCGGCACAGACCGGGTCCATATCGAGATGATTTCTATCATGTCCTCCGCTGCATCTTTCCGCACAGAAAAAGACCTGCTTGGCGTACTCGAAGTACCTGCTC
This sequence comes from Pseudomonas sp. GM18, assembly GCF_000282195.1. Lineage (GTDB taxonomy): Bacteria > Pseudomonadota > Gammaproteobacteria > Pseudomonadales > Pseudomonadaceae > Aquipseudomonas. The sequence continues at coordinate 118,615 of NZ_AKJT01000022.1, read as the reverse complement.
AAGCGTATTACGGCATCCAGACCCTGCGAGCGGTGAATAACTTCCGTCTCTCCGGTGTTCCGATTTCGCATTACCCGAAACTGGTTGTCGGTCTGGCGATGGTCAAACAGGCCGCCGCTGACGCCAACCGCGAGCTGGGTCACCTGAGCGAAGCCAAGCACGCTGCCATCAGCGAAGCCTGTGCCCGATTGATCCGCGGCGATTTCCACGAAGAGTTCGTGGTGGACATGATTCAAGGCGGCGCTGGCACTTCAACCAACATGAATGCCAACGAAGTCATCGCCAACATCGCGCTGGAGGCCATGGGCCACAGCAAGGGCGAATACCAGTACCTGCACCCGAACAACGACGTGAACATGGCGCAGTCGACCAACGACGCCTACCCAACCGCGATCCGTCTGGGTCTGCTGTTGGGTCACGACGCGCTGCTGGCCAGCCTCGACAGCCTGATCCAGTCGTTCGCCGCCAAAGGTGAAGAATTCAGCCACGTTCTGAAGATGGGTCGTACCCAGTTGCAAGACGCCGTGCCGATGACCCTGGGGCAAGAATTCCGCGCCTTCGCCACCACCCTGAGCGAAGACCTGGCGCGTCTGAAATCCCTGGCACCCGAGCTGCTGACCGAAGTGAACCTGGGCGGCACCGCGATTGGTACCGGCATCAACGCCGACCCGCGTTACCAGGCCCTGGCCGTTCAGCGTCTGGCCCTGATCAGCGGTCAACCGCTGGTGCCAGCCGCCGACCTGATCGAAGCCACCTCCGACATGGGCGCCTTCGTGCTGTTCTCCGGCATGCTCAAGCGCACCGCGGTCAAGCTGTCGAAGATCTGCAACGACCTGCGCCTGCTGTCCAGCGGCCCACGCACCGGCATCAACGAAATCAACCTGCCGGCGCGTCAGCCAGGCAGCTCGATCATGCCAGGCAAGGTCAACCCGGTTATCCCTGAAGCCGTGAACCAGGTGGCGTTCCAGATCATCGGCAACGACCTGGCCCTGACCATCGCGGCCGAAGGCGGCCAGCTGCAGCTGAACGTGATGGAGCCGCTGATCGCCTTCAAGATCTTCGACTCGATCCGCCTACTGCAACGTGCCATGGACATGCTGCGCGAGCACTGCATCGTCGGCATCACCGCCAACGAAGAGCGCTGCCGTGAACTGGTCGAACACTCGATCGGTCTGGTTACCGCGCTGAACCCGTACATCGGCTATGAAAACGCCACCCGCATTGCCCGTGTTGCCCTCGAAAGCGGCCGCGGCGTGCTGGAACTGGTGCGCGAAGAACGCTTGCTCGACGAAGAAATGCTCGCCGACATCCTGCGCCCGGAAAACATGATTGCTCCGCGTCTGGTGCCTTTGAAGGCTTAACCAAACGCAGGCTCTTTTGAAGAGCACGCTCACCAGGTCGAGGGACTAGACACCTCTCACCTTTTGAGGGCTTGGGGATTTACTCCCTCAAGCCCTTTTTTTTCAACACTTTTGCGGATTTTACGAACATGTTGAATGTTTTCAGTGCCGCAAAGATCGCAGCCTTCGGCAGCTCCTACCGGGTTTGACAGAGACCCGTAGAGGCTGCCGAAGGCTGCGATTTTTTGATTTTGCAGCGCTTTCGTTTCGTCGCTTGCACCACAACTGTGCAGACGGACGGCACTCTCCTATGTATAGTGCCGGCCCTCTTCGCATGAGCGGTCGTCGATAACGAGGCCCAAACCCATGCGAACCCCGAACTAATAACAACCCGCGAAATGGAACAGGGACGAACCTTCGACCCACCTGTTGTGCCACGCACAATCCGGTGTAACGCAATGTGTCGACCACCCAGTATTCGCACACACAAAAAATAGCGAGGAATAATCCATGCTCGAAGTCATCAACGACTTCCTCTCAGGGAAAGTACTGATCGCGCTCATTGTCGGGCTCGGTAGCTACTTCACGATCCGCTCGCGTTTCGTCCAACTGCGCCACTTCTTCCACATGTTCGCGGTGTTCCGCGACAGCCTGCGCAGCAGCGCCGGTCAACTCAGCTCGTTCCAGGCCCTGATGCTCAGCCTTGCCGGCCGCGTCGGTGCGGGCAACATCGCCGGTGTCGGTATCGCCGTAACCCTCGGTGGCCCCGGTGCGGTGTTCTGGATGTGGGTGACTGCGCTGGTCGGCATGTCCAGCAGCTTCTTCGAATGCTCCCTCGGCCAGCTCTACAAGCGCTGCGACTCCGAAGGCCAGTTCCGTGGAGGCCCGTCCTACTACATCCAGCACGGTCTGCAGAAACGCTGGCTGGGCATGATCATGGCGTTCCTGCTGCTGATCACTTTCGGCTTCGCCTTCAACGGTCTGCAATCCCACGCCGTGACCCACTCGCTGAACAACGCCTTCGGCCTCGACACCACTTACACCGGGCTGGCCCTGGCGGTATTGCTCGGTCTGGTGTTCATCGGCGGTATCAAGCGGATCGCCAAGGTCGCTGACCTGCTGGTACCGGTGAAAACCCTGGTGTACATCGGCGTGACCATCTACGTGATCGTGCTGCAGTTCGACCACGTTCCGGGCATGTTGATGACCATCGTAAAAAGCGCCTTCGGTCTGGACCAGGCGTTCGGCGGCCTGATCGGCAGCGCCATCGTCATGGGCGTGAAGCGTGGCGTGTTCGCCAACGAAGCAGGCCTGGGCAGTGCGCCGAACGTAGCCGCCGTGGCCGCGGTCGAGCACCCGGTTGCGCAAGGCGTGGTTCAGGCGTTCAGCGTGTTCCTCGATACCTTCGTGATCTGCACCTGCACTGCATTGCTGATCCTGCTGTCGGGCTTCTACACCCCGGGCTTCGAAGGCGACGGCATTGCCCTGACCCAGAACTCCCTGGCTGCCGTGGTCGGTGACTGGGGCCGGATGTTCATCTCCGTGGCCCTGGCGTTGTTCGTGTTCACCTCGATCCTCTACAACTACTACCTGGGCGAGAACAATCTGCGCTTCCTGGTCGGTGAAAACCGCAAGGCGCTGATCGGCTACCGCGCACTGGTATTGGCGTTGATCTTCTGGGGTGCCATCGAGAACCTGGGCACGGTGTTCGCGTTCGCCGACATCACCATGACCCTGCTGGCGTTCGTCAACCTGATCGCGCTGTTCCTGCTGTTCAAGGTCGGCATGCGCATTCTGCGTGACTACGATGACCAACGTGCCGCCGGCATCAAGACCCCGGTGTTCGATTCGAGCAAATTCGCGGATCTGGACCTGGACCTGAAAGCCTGGCCGGCCAATCCGCCAGCCGTCACCCCTCAGCCACAGGCCCAGCCTGCAGGCGTGACCGCAGCGCAACGCTGATCGGTAAAAAACCGGGCGCATCCCCTGCGCCCGGCGTGACACAGCGTATGACCGGCGTCATGCTCGGTTGTACGTTGTTTCGGTGTCGAGCCTGAAGTCCAATCGCGAGCAGGCTCGCTCCCACAAGTCATCGTTTTCGGAGAGTCTCCATGAATTCCTCGACCTATCCTGCCGCCCAAACCGTCATGGTGCTCTACACCGGTGGCACCATCGGCATGCAAGCCAGTGCCCACGGCCTGGCCCCGGCGTCCGGTTTCGAAGCGCGGATGCGCGACTACCTGCACAGCCAGCCCGAGCTGGTGGTGCCGCAGTGGCGCTTTCGCGAGATGTCACCGCTGATCGACAGCGCGAACATGACCCCCGCGTACTGGCAGCAACTACGTGAAGCCGTGGTCGACGCCGTTGACGTCCAGGGCTGCGACAGCGTGTTGATCCTGCATGGCACCGACACCCTGGCCTACAGCGCCGCGGCCATGAGCTTTCAGTTGCTCGGCCTGCATGCCCGCGTATGTTTCACCGGCTCCATGCTGCCGGCCGGCGTGACCGACAGCGATGCCTGGGAAAACATCAGCGGCGCACTGGTTGCCCTTGGCCAAGGACTCGCGCCGGGTGTTCATCTGTACTTCCACGGTGAACTGCTCGACCCGACCCGTTGCGCCAAGGTTCGCAGTTTTGGTCGTCATCCGTTCAAGCGGCTGGAGCGTCAGGGCGGCGGCGTGAAAGCTTCCTCGGTACCTGCCCAACTGAACTACAACCAGCCAAAGCAACTGGCGAAGGTTGCGGTAATGCCGCTGTTCCCCGGCATCGGCGCCGAGCAACTGGATGGCCTGCTCAACAACGGTATTCAGGGTCTGGTGCTGGAATGTTATGGCAGCGGTACCGGGCCCAGCGACAACCCCGGGTTTCTCGCCGCCCTGGAACGGGCGCGAGACAACGGTGTGGTGGTGGTCGCGGTCACGCAATGTCATGAAGGTGGCGTGAAGCTCGATGTGTACGAGGCGGGCAGTCGCTTGCATGATGCCGGTCTGTTGTCCGGTGGCGGCATGACCCGCGAAGCAGCATTCGGCAAGTTGCATGGATTGCTGGGTGCAGGGCTTGAAACTGCAGAAGTGCGGCGGCTGGTCGAGCTCGACCTGTGCGGCGAACTCATCTGACACAACACATAACCTTGTGGGATCGCCGCACCGCCGCTCCCACAGGATCGTTGTTGGGCACATAACTTGCTCCCGTTCCAGCATCTCGACGCTGGAACACTCCATGCTCCACTCCCACCTCACCACCCTCAACGCTGTCTCCCTGGTGCTCAACACCTTCAAAGCCGAGGGCCTGTCCAGCGAGGCGTTATTGGCTGGCAGCGGCATCAGCGCGGCGGATCTGAGCCGGGCGGACACGCGCATCACCACCAATCAAGAAATGCTGGTGTGCGCCAACGCCGTCGCGCTGCGCCGCGATATCGGTCTGGAGTTGGGCCGGCGGATGCACGTTTCTTCCTACGGCATGCTCGGGTACGCCTTACTCACCAGCGCCACTTTAGGTGACGCCTTGCAGTTGGCGCTGCACTATCCGGCGCTATTGGGAACACTGTTCGAGTTGAGCCTGGAAGAAGATGGCGAGCGCATCTGGCTCACCGCTGGCGACTATCGGGAAAACCCCGCGCTGGCACCGTTCAATGTCGAGTTTTGCCTGGTCTCGATGAAAGTCACCTGCGAAGACCTGCTCGGCCACCCCCTGCCTCTGCTCGGCGCTCGCTTCGATTACCCGGCACCGGACTATCAGGCGCGCTACACCGAGCGTTTCGACTGTCCGTTGCAGTTTGATGCGGCGTCCAACGGATTTGCCTTCGACAAACGCTGGCTCGAGCACCCCCTGCCGCTGGCAGACGCCATCACCCACCAGGCCATGGCCGAGCGCTGTCGCAAGCAAAACACCGAGTTCACCGGGCGTCAGGCCTGGCTCGGGCGCATCCGCCAATTGCTCGCCGCGCAACTGAGTGCGGCGCCGGGCCTGGACGGGCTGGCCGACCAGTTGAACTGCTCGTCGCGCACCCTGCGCCGACATCTGAAGGACCTGGGATGCAGTTATCAGGAACTGCTCGATGAACTGCGATTCGAACAGGCCAAACGCATGCTCTGCGAGGATCAACTGCCGATCTATCAAATCGCCGAAGCACTGGGGTTCAGCGAGACCGCGAGCTTCCGGCATGCGTTTGTGCGCTGGAGTGGGGTGGCGCCCAGCCAGTTTCGCCCATAACAACCCGCTCGCTCCTACAGGGTCGGATGCGTCATTCGAGGGCATCATTGCGCCAATAGGGGGCGAATTTCGGTCAAATGTTTTGGCCATATAGATCCCCTTTTGGCCTTTCCTGCCGTTCTCCCAAACGTCGCCTGCCGCAAGACTGTGTTCAAACCGAATCAGCCTGCGGAGAACAAGAATGCTGACGATCTACTCGGACGACCACCACCTGCATCATGGCCGTTGTGAATTGATGGACGGGCAATTGATGCCCTGCTTCGAAATGCCCTCGCGCGCTGACCATGTACTGGCACGGGTGCAAAATCAAAACCTCGGCCCCGTTGAAGCGCCGCAGGATTTCGGCCTGGCCCCCATCGCGCGCATCCACAGCCGCGACTACCTCGACTTCTTCAAAGGTGCCTGGGCGCGCTGGACCGAATTCAATACCGACGGCGACTTGCTGCCCTACACTTGGCCGGCCCGCACCCTGCGCCGAATCATGCCCACCAGCCTGCACGGCCAACTCGGCTATTACAGCTTCGACGGCGGCGCACCGATTACCGTCGGCACCTGGCAAGCAGCGTATAGCGCAGCACAAGTAGCCCTCACGGCCCAAGCGGCGATCCAGTACGGCGCCCGCAGTGCCTTCGCCCTGTGCCGTCCACCGGGACACCATGCCGCCAGCGATTTGATGGGAGGTTATTGCTACCTCAACAACGCCGCCATCGCCGCCCAGGCCTTCCTCGATCAAGGCCACAAAAAGGTCGCGATCCTCGATGTCGATTACCACCACGGCAACGGCACTCAATCGATTTTCTACGAACGCAGCGACGTGCTGTTCACCTCGATCCACGGTCATCCAGAAGCCGAGTTTCCGTTCTTCCTCGGCTACGAAGACGAACGCGGTGAAGGCGCAGGCGAAGGGTTCAACTTCAACTACCCGTTGCCCGCCGGCAGCGCTTGGGACCGTTGGAGCGCCGCACTGGAACAAGCCTGCAAAGAAATCGAAACGTACGGCGCCGACATCATTGTCGTATCGCTGGGCGTCGATACGTTCAAGGACGACCCCATCTCCCAATTCAAACTCGACAGCCCGGATTACCTGGCGATGGGCGCGCGCATCGCGGGCCTCGGCAAGCCGACGCTGTTCGTGATGGAAGGCGGTTACGCAGTAGAAGAAATCGGCATCAATGCCGTGAACGTTCTCGAAGGTTTTGAAAGCGCCCAATGAGGAATTAGAACAATGAACCGACTCAAGCGTTTTATCGCTCCAGCTTTATGCGCCACGCTACTCAGTGGCGCCGTTCATGCTGAAGAACGTACTTTGCGGGTGTACAACTGGTTCGACTACATCACCCCCAAAGCGCTGGAAGATTTCAAGGCTCAGAACACCCAGACCAAACTGGTCTACGACATCTTCGACACCAACGAAGCGCTGGAAGCCAAGCTGCTGACCGGTAACTCCGGCTACGACGTGGTGGTGCCGTCCAACGTGTTCCTCGCCAAACAGATCGAAGCCGGCGTATTCCAGCCCGTGGACCGTAGCAAACTGCCGAACTGGAACCACCTCGATCCCAAGCTGATGAAGCTGATCGAAGCCAACGACCCGGGCAACAAATTCGCCGTGCCGTACATGTACGGCACCATCCTGATCGGTTTCAATCCGGACAAGGTCAAGGCGGCTTTGGGCGACAACGCACCGGTGAACAGCTGGGACCTGATCTTCAAGGAAGAGAACATCAGCAAGCTCAAGCAATGCGGCGTGGCCCTGCTCGACTCACCGTCGGAGATCCTGCCGCTGGCCCTGCAACACCTCGGTCTGGACCCCAACAGCAAGAAGCCGGCGGACTACGCCAAGGCTGAAGCGCTGTTGATGAAGATCCGGCCGTACATCACCTACTTCCATTCGTCCAAGTACATGGCCGACATCGCCAACGGTGACATCTGCGTCGCGGTCGGTTACTCCGGCAGCTTCTCCCAGGCCGCCAACCGCGCCAAGGAAGCCAAGAATGGCGTGATCGTCGATATGCGCCTGCCCAAAGAAGGCGCACCGATCTGGTTCGATATGCTCGCGATCCCCAAAGGTGCGAAAAACCCGGAAGACGCCTACACCTTCATCAACTACCTGCTGCAACCTCAGGTGATCGCACCCGTCAGCGACTTCGTCGGCTACCCGAACCCGAACAAGGACGCCACGGAAATGGTCGACCCGGCGATCCGCAACAACCCGAACCTGTACCCGACCGAAACGGCGATGAGCACGCTTTACACCTTGCAACCGCTGCCGCGCGATGCTGAACGGGCGCGGACCCGGGCCTGGACCAAGATCAAGTCCGGAACCTGAAACAACACCTGAAAACCGAAGACCCGCCGTGACGCGGGTCTTTTTTTTTGCCTGCGATATTTATGTACCACCAGGCACCTTCGGCCGCCCGATACCTTCTCCTGATCCAGCGCTGCGCGATCAACAGCGGCGCGTTCTCAGCCAGGAGAAGACCATGCCCGAAACCCTCGCCCCGCGTGAAGAAGATGTGCTGACCCAACTGGTCACCGGCCCCTTGATCAGAGAGGTCGCCGCGAGCGCATTGAGCCCTGCGCTCAACGCGCTTTATCCACAGTTGAAGATTGATCCGACGCTCGCCACGGTCGTCACCCCGACCTGGGTCGATACCGGCACCGATGTCGTGCCCGGCCATAACGTGTATGAATCGCTCACCGATGTGCTGGTGCGACTCGGCTTGTCGGGGTCGACGGTGACGCTCATCGATGGCGAACATTTCCTGACCCTGCAACCGGGGGCTGAACCGCTGGCTCAACTGCCGGTGAAAATCAATGCCATCGGGTGCCTGCTCAACACGCTGGCACCGCAGCTGTTCATCACCTATCAGCAACAGCAACTGGATTACTGGAACCAGGAGACAAGCCCTTCGACCCCGCGCTGGCATTTGCTCTCGCAATCGCTGCAGGACATCTGGACCCCCGATCCCGCCTCGGACTGGGACGCGGATCAACAAGCAATGGCCCGAGCCGTGTTCAATCATCCGGATCGCGCAACACGGCGCTCACAAGACAAGTACCTGACCAAGGCCTGCCTGATCGACACCGACCGCGTTGAAAACGCGGTGAGTAAACATCTGCGAGTTCTGGATATCGCCGTGTTCGTGGGCACACTGGGCACGCGTACCCTGGTGCTGACGCACTCGATTGTCGAAGGGTTCAGGCGTTATGACTCTGTTGCGGCACTGGGTGAAGCCTTGTTCGCCCGCCCTGGAACGTCAAGCACCGAGCAGACACTGCAATGGCGTCTGTATGAACCCGACGGCAATTTCTTTCACCACCAGGCCTGCGCGCTGATCGCACTCCAAGCCGAAGCCATCGGTACATTCAATACCGTTCAGCAAGCTTCTTTTACGCCTCTTTCACCACAAATCAGTGCCGCAGCAAAAAGCTTCACTGAATTTGAAGCCCTGCCGTCGTCGCGCTTCAACCAGGTTCAGGGGTTACTGGCAGGCTGGTTGAAAAACGCTTCGCCAGCGGATCTCACCCGTTACAGCCGACACTTGATGGACCTGGCACAGCTGCGGGAACAGGATGCCGGAAAAACTTTCGACGAAGGCATCCCGTCACTGCCGCAATTTGCGCTGCAAACCTTGCGAGAGCAGATGGTCAAGGATCATCCAGCGGCTGCCAACCTGGATCTGAAAGACATTGAAATCAGCATCACCAGCCTCGTAGTGCTGGGCACTTTCGTGGTACCCGGCAAGACGCAAACCACCACGCTGTCGCTGATCGAGCTGGCGCTGCAAAACCTGATTGCCGTTCCACTGGGTAACAAGACGGTGAACTACAAAAACGGCGACGCAGTGCCCAACTGGATGACCCCCGCCTATCTGGAAAAACTCGTCACGCAGGTCGATATCGGTGCGGTTTACCCGGCGCTGATCAAGCGCAAGCTGCTTGAAGACCCGCCAGAAACATTGCGACGCCAGGCTCTCTACACCCGCCATTTGCGCATCCAGCTGCCCTTGCAGGCGCTGCAGCACAAGATGCGCGGCGAGGCCGGGATTGATGAGCGCGGGTATCAATATGTCACTGCAGCCCTGCAGGAAAACACTGCCGACCGCAGGGTGAACGGACAGGAGATCGTCATTCGGCCGCTGGCCTTTATGACCGGTGATCGCACCGGCAGCAAAGGTGATGAAGTCGCCAACATGTTCATCATCGGTCCGCGACCCACCGATAAAGGACCGTGTCTGCTCTACCGGCCATTGCTCTCCCCCTCGCTGACGCAGTACCCAAGCGAGGCCAATCTGCTGTATGCGATCAAGCACGAAAAATCCCTTCGCCAATCGATCCTGGCCTGGCTTCCCGACGATGTGCGATTCAACTATTCCCAGTTTGTGTTTTCGGGTGAGCTGCCTTCGGTCTGGACGCTGACCCAATTGCTGGTAGATCCCACTTCAGCCCTGGGCAAGATGGGCGCGGTGACGTTCAGTGAGGCAGCCCTCGATGACGCATCGCTGGCAACCCTGTTCAAAGCCAACGCCAACGCAATGATTACCCTGGCTGACCGCCAGTCGGTGTCCAATACGCAAGCTCGCTGGGCAACGCTCAAGCAAGGCTCATGGATGCTGTTCAACGTCGCGTTGCCCTTCCTCGGTCGCACTGCCGGGGTTGCCGCGTGGATCTGGCAGATCATGGACGACTTGCAGGAAATTACCGATGCCGCAGAGAACGACGACAGCGAACTCGCCTGGTCCGCCGTGACCGATCTGCTGTTGACGCTCGGCATGGTGCTGGCCCATCGGGCTGCCACTCGCCATGAACCCGTCTCGCGGATGCCCGAGAAGGTCGAGCTGCCCCCCGTAACACCCGAAAGCAAGCCAGCGCATAAAATCACGGTCACCCATCTGCCCGATCTCAATCAGCTTCCAACCTCCCATGAGGCGTCTCTGCACGCCACCGCTACGCTGCCTCCTTCGGCCTTGGGCGTCTTGCTTGATGAACTGGCCATCACCAAACCCAAAGGAATGGCAGCCGCTTCCAGCGAACCCGGTCCTTATCAACACCTGCGCTCACTCAATGGAAAATGGCATGCGAAGGTGGGTCAGCGATGGTTCGAAGTCACCCTCAACGACAATAACGATGTGCAGATCATTGACTCACGCCGGTCTCCCACACGCACCGGGCCATTGCTGATCAAGAACGCCGGAGGCGAATGGTTCATCGATACACGGTTAAGGCTTCGGGGTGGGGGCAAGGAGAAACAACGGCTGGAACAACAAAACCGGCAACGCCAGGCTGAATTGAAACAGCAACTGATAGCGTTCGAAAGCCAAACCAAAAGCCGGGAGACAGAACTCAAGGAGGCTGAAAAAAACGCTCGGGCGCCTGCAGCCACCGACACCCATCGTCGCTTGTACCTTGAAATGCTCGACGCGCAGATGTCGTTCATCAGCACCAACATTGAACAAATAAAAGCTTTCAATGCTCGCGAGACCATTCCCAATTACCGAGAAGCGATGGTCAGCCGCCTGAATTTTCAGCTTTCGCTGCTGCAAAAATGGTTCGCTCACCAGCATTCGGTTTTCGGCAATCAAATGCGTCTTTCCCTCGATCTTCTCGACAACCAGCCAACGGCAAACACCCAGAGCGCCCGGCAAACCCATCAACTCATGAGCGATTTGACCGCAAGCTACATCCACAAAATCGAGTTTGCGCATTCGCGCTTCCAGCAACTGAACCTGCTCGGCAAAGAAGCCATCAAGGTGATCGCAGACGTCAAATCCAACCTGCCGACGTTCGATTTGCAGGACCTCAAACTGTTCCAGATCAAACTGGGTCAGAAGTTGTGCCTCGCCCCCTCTGTTGCAGTCACCCATGAAGCACGCCCGGCGCTGGAAAATGTTGTCGAAAACGCAGCGCTCGCCATACAGGCTTCACTGGATCTGGCCGCCGACGAAGAGGTGCTGCGCCTATCGGAGCGAATCGAAGGGCTCAGCGATCTGGTGGAGCAACTCACGGTCACCGATCAGCGCATCGTCGATCTGCCCGGTGAATTTCCCGGCCAGTTCCTGCAACCGCCGCTCGACCTGATGCGCCAGCGTATCGACGCCTTTCAAAAGAGCACGGTGAAGCACCTGGCGAGCCTGCTGCGCGAGCGTCAGGCTCTCGAACCGCAGCCCGGCCCTTCCCGTCTGCCGACTGCTCCCGCCAAACGCATCATCAAGACCCGCTACAAGGGTACGGTGGTCGGCCAGCTGCGCACCGACGCCGTGGCGGACGGGGCAGAACTGGTCGACGTAATCTCGACACTGACGGGCAAAGTCATCTCTACATTTCATGAAAAAACCTCGGGTGTCTGGGTTGAACGAGTGGCCTCGAAACCTGCTTCCCCCGCCATTGCCCAACCCGACTTGAGCGCAAGTATTGCTCAGGGCCAGGCAATACTGGGCGGGCTGGAAGGTTTCATTCGTCGAACAGACGCCCACTCAAAAGGGGCGCGGCGAATTCCCGTGGAAATCGAGGAAATGTTCCATCAACAGGCCCATCGATTCCAGAACGCCGCCAAGGCAATAGACGAAGCGCTGATTTCCAGCAACGCCACCGATGACGGACCGGGATCCGCCGTGACACTGGCCAAGCAGCTGAATGAGGGAGCAACCCGGCTCAACAGCAAGGGACGCGCAACGCGAATCAGCATGACAAAACTACAGCCGCCGACGGCGGAGCGCGTCCGGTGGCTGCGAAGCGAAGGTCAGGTCGACATCGTCAAGAACCCCGGCCGACGCTTGCTCAAAAGCCGCAAAAGAGACTACCTCGAGGAATATGAGATCCGTGACCACGGCACCCGCAAAGTTCTGTGGTATGCCCACTTCCACTATTCAGAGCCCGCATCGCCTGCACAAACCTTCACGGCGGCGCACCTGAAAACGGTGGAGCAACGCCTGCTGGGAGGCGCATTCGATGCCCGCCATGCGAACGACGATCTCCAGGCGATTTCGATCTACCGCAGCGAGATCAGTCCGCAACTGGCGACCACGCTGTTCTTCGCAAAAGCGCCGTCGGCCTCAGGATCGTAAGGCGTAGGTTGTGCTGAACCCGAGACCCGCATTCGCGGGTCATTTTTTGCCCGCGATATATATCTACCACCCTGGAGCGGCGACGCCTGATTACCTTCGGTGCACCAAGAGGCTTTCCTGGCCTCGCCATTGCCCCGGGTATTCGCCATGAGCAACAACACTTCATCGCTCCAGACAGATTCGACGCCCTTGCTGGAAACCAGTGACCTGGTGAACCTGACCAGCCACGGCCCCGTGCTCAACGAAGTGGCTTCGCACCTGCTGCGCCAGAACCTGGAAAAGTCCTGGCCGGAATTGCACATCGATCCTGACAAAGCCTTCGTCGCCACGCCTCAATGGCTCATTGTGGACAACCACGTCGAGGCTGGCCCGATCGGATTCGAATCACTGACCCTGGCACTGATGCGCCAAGGCCTGCATGGAACGGTGGCCAACTATCTCGAAGGCGAGCATTTCCTGACCCTCGAGCCGGACAACGAAAATCCGGTTCACCTTGCCGTCAGCATTGAGGACATTGCAAGGATGCTCAATGACTCGGCGTCGATGCTGTTCGTCGAGGTTCAAGTACGGCAACTGGAGTTCTGGAATGCCAAGGGGCATGCGCTCCCCCGCTGGCAGGAGCTTTCCGACACACTGCGCAAGGCGTTGAACGTGCAGTCGGTCAAAGGCTGGGACGCCGATGAATGCGCGATGGCGCGAGAAGTCTTCAGCGCCCCGGACAAAACCACCCGTAAAAATGTAAACAGCGAATTTTCCGCCATTCAGGCGTGCCTTCTCGATATCGATACCGTCGAGAATGACATCACCCGCCATCTGTTGATCGGCGGCGCGCTGGTGCTCAAGGCCACGTATCGCAAGCGTCAGCTGCTGGTGATGTACACCATCGAGCGCGCATACGAGTCGTTCAGTTCGCTGGAAGAGCTGGGTAACTTGCTTCCCGCACGCCTGGAAGAACAACGGTCGGGACGCGATCTGACGTGGCGGCTTTACGAACCACAAGGCAATGTCTTCGACCACATGGCGTGGGCGTTGGTGTCGTCACAACTGGATGCCATCAACTCATTGCAGTTTCTTGAGCCACCGGCAGACGATAAGGTCGAGCCTGCAACCGGGCCCGACCTCAACGAAGCGCGACTCCTGCAACTGAACGACGCAATTCCCGATTGGTTGCGCAACGGCTCGTCCAACGATCTTCAAGACTACAGCCGTTACATCAGGGCACTGGGCAAGTTGTATCGTCAACCGGACAGCAAACTGGCCAGAGCCGAGATCCCGTCCATCACCGATTACGCTCAGCGGCGGATGCGTGAGGCGATCATCGCGGATCCACTGGCGGTTGGCGCCACGACGCTTGCGCTGGATGATCTGCGGATCAAAATCACCAACAGTTTTTCCGCCGGCGATTTCACGCTCCCCAACCCGCTCGATCAACGCATTGAAACCCTGGCCGACTTCGCCCTGGAGAACGAAGCGCCCTACATGGCGACCGTATTCTTCAAGGGCGGGGAGACGGTGCCGGATTGGCTCACAGCTGAATTTCTCACCACCCTGTCAGCACAAGTGGACGTCGGCAAAACTTATCCTGAACTGATCAAGCCCAAGCTCCTGGAGGATTCGGTCGCGTCTCTGCGTCAGGAAAACTTCTATCGCCAACAACTACGCACCTTGTTGCCACTCCAGGCATTAGAGGCCAGATTCAAACCTGAAACCGGTGTGGACGAACGCGGTTACCAATACGTCTGCGAGCTGCTCGATCCCGATGTCACAGTCAAAACCATCGCCCTCTATCCGCTGACGATGACGCCGCAACACCGCTTGATCAGCAGCAGCGACACAGTGGACAACATGTTCATCATCAGCCCTCGAGACGCCCACAGCGGGCCTTGCCTGCTCTATCGGCCGATGCTCGATGAGCCCCTGCTGCAATACCCCTCAAGGCAAAACCTTTTGTACAAGCTGTATCAACCCGGCGACCTCAGGGATTCGATACTGGCCTGGCTACCCAACAAAACCCTGAGTTTTGAATATGCCCAGTACGTTTTCCCCACCGGGCTGCCCTCTCCATGGCTGATCGTGGAACAAGTCGTCAATCCATTGCAGCGCGCGGACAAGTTCGGGCACGTGGTTTTCGAAAGCGTCGAGATCAGGGGCGACATCCTGTCTGCGCTGTTCAAAAGCAACGCGCGGATGCTGGTCAGCCTCGCCGACCGGAAATCGCAATCCAATGCGGAACGGCGCTGGAGTGTGTTGAAGGACAGCGGCTGGGCGCTCTTCAACGTCGCCTCAAATTTCCTCAGCGGCGCGGTCGGCACAGCCGTCTGGGTCTGGCAAACCATCAATCAGATTCAACAGGCACTCGATGCCCATGACCGGGAGGACCGCTTCATCGAATGGACGTCGGTGTCGGACATCCTGCTGGCGATCGGCATTCTCCTCAGCCATCACGCCGTGATGCGACGTAAAAGGGTTTCGAGCAAACCTCGAATCGAGCAGTTGTCGAAGGAGAAAGCTCCAGAACCCGCCGTCGAGCCCGTGACCGTCACACTCAATCCCGCCCCGCTGGCACCGGATCTTCCCTCCAGTCACCTTTCCTCGCTGGAGCTGGCCGGCTCGGTTCCACGCCGAACACCGACCGCGCTGGGCGCCTACCTGGACACGCTCAAAGTCGCGGCCCCCGACATTTCCAGCGCAAGCGTGACGAAAGTTAAGGACGCTCCTCCGCATCTTTACCAACATAACCTCAGAAACTACGCACAGGTGGGTGATCGGTGGTTTTACGTCGACGTGAAAGGCGACGAAGAGATTCATATCGTTTACCCGGATCAGCCCGGGCGAAATGGTCCGATGCTGATGGATAACCGCAAAGGGCAATGGGTGCTCGACCTGCGCCTGCGCTTGCGAGGGGGTGCCGGGAATGCGTTCAGCCGGCATCTGGAGGCGGCTAACGAGCAGCGCAGAGTCAATCTGGGTGACACCCTGAATGCCTTCAAAAGCCTGGAAAAGGTGAAGGAAGCCGAACTGAAAAAGTTACAGGACAGCATCCAGCAGGCCACCACCGAAAACTACGATCAACAAGCGGCGACGTACATGGAGAAACTGGATGCAACGATCGGCGAGTATCGCCAGGCGCTGGAACAATTACGCGAATGGCGCACCCTCGGCGGTACGGAAAACTACAGAGAAGACTTGATCCGCATGAGCATGGTGCTGCAGAAGAATCTGTCTTTATGGTTTGTCCTGAAACGATCCGAGTACGCTCAAGCCACTCGTGTCATGATCAAGGCCGGACAAAACGAACCCGTTCCCAGGCAAACTTTCGTCGACAATGTCCAGAAAGCGTCCGACCTCGGTGAGGAGATGGTTGAAAAGCTGACCCTCTCGACATCGACACTCGAGGGCATGCGCGCGGCCGGACGCCCCGGCATTGAACGCGCGATGGAACTCAGAAAACTGGCGCCTTCGTTTACCGTGCTGGATATCAAGGCCAACGAAATCGGCATGGCGCAGGAGCTGTGCCTCAATGAGCAGGCCAGCCCCCTGATGCAGCAGGCTCGTAGCGCGGTGGCAAATATCGTTGTGAGCGCCGCAAAGGCCGCGATTCGAGTGGCGGACCTGATAAAAGCTGAAGGCGAACATTCCGATGTAAAAGTGCATGTCGAGGAGTTGAACAGTCTCGTGGAGACATTTGCCGACGCCGACCAGCGCATTCAGGAATTACCGGACACGTACCCCGACCTGGTCAAGCCACCCAAACTCGAACATCTGCAATCGCTCATCGATGAGTTCGCGCAACTGGCACAAAACCGATTACAGACGTTACTGCCAGAGCCGGAGCCCGTTGCCATGCAGCCCCCTGTAGAACGAGTGCAGCCGGGCACGTCACGACAGCCGATCAAAGTGCGCAAGACCCGGCCACGCGATTCCGGAAAAAATGAAAGCGAACAAACCAGGGAAGATCCGCTCAAGCCATTTACCCCCGCCGTTTACCAGCAACCCGTTCCGGTGCTGGATGATCCGGGAACGATCGAGGCCGGCATAGAGCTGAACCTGGACACGAACACGTTCATCGAACGCACCCGTAAAGACGCTTTGCTCCCAAGACGCATCCCTGCCGATATACAGGATGCGTTCGATCAGCAGGCGCTGAAACTCGAGCAGGCTGCCAACAGCGTTGATCAAGCCGTAATCAACAGCAGGAAAGCCGAAGGCTCCCCTATCCCGGTTGCCACGCTGAGCAGCGAACTGCGTGAAGGGGCCGGCCGTCTGCGCAAAGAAGGTGTCAGCGTTCGAGCCGACCTGTACACGCGACGCAAACCTACCCAGAGCATTTTCAAATGGATGCATGAAAACGGGCAGCTCGAGATCAGCCGCGATAAACGAGGGCGCATCCAGACCAGAGGACTCGGCGACTTTTTCCAGGAATACCGGATTTTCGACAAGACACGCAATAAGCCGTTATGGGTTGCGCATTTCCACTACGAAACCTCCACAAGTGAGGCGAGCGCTCCCACAACAGCCCATTTGAAGGTCTCGGATGACTATCTGAAAACGCTGTCACCAGACCTGCAACAGGTTCTGAATACCTTCGAGCCTATCGATGGGGTGTTCCGAAAGATAGAAGATCCCGTGCTCCGCAAACTGTTTTTGGACCTGGAGCCTAAGGCTGATTCTTAGCCTTGACCCGTTCAGGAGCGCCAGACCTTTTCCAGACGCCCGAGGGCTGCACTGATGGCAGCTTCGGGCACCGCCGCAAAACCCAGGACCAGCCCGGCGCGTTGGTCCGCAGGTTTTGCCGAATCCGGCAACCAATAGCTGCTCAGCGCATTGATCTCGACATCGACGCTGGCAGCCTTTTCGATCAGTTCGCACTCACGGGCCTGTGAGTCGACCGCCACCGTCAAATGCAGCCCTGCCGCGACACTCGGCATGCTGCCGATGCCGGGAATATTCTGGGGCCAGCCGGCCAGCAAGGTGTTGCGTCGGCTCAGGGCCGCGCGTCGCATGCGGCGGATATGCCGCTGGAAATGCCCGGCGGCCATGAATTCGGCCATCACTGCTTGAGTGCTCACCTCGGAATGCCGCACATCCACTGCTCGACGTTGCGCAAATGCTTCCACCAACCCCACAGGCAACACCAGATAACCCAGGCGCAACGCCGGAAAAGCGACCTTGCCGAAGGTGCCGACGTACAGCACCCGCCCATTCCGGTCGAGTGCCGCCAATGGCGCCAGTGGCGCGCCGCTGTAACGGTACTCTCCATCGTAATCATCCTCGATGATCCAGCCCTGATTGCGCTCGGCCCAGCCGAGCAGTTCCAGACGCCGGGCCAGGCTCATGACCACACCCGTCGGGTATTGATGGGAGGGTGTGACGTAAGCGAGCCGACAATCGCTCAACTGCTCCAGCACGCTGCAGTCGACTCCCTCCTCATTCACTGGCACACCGTGCAACCGCGCACCGGCTACGGCAAAGGCATGACCGGCGGCGCGATACCCCGGATTTTCGATCCCCACCCCATCGCCAGGCTCCACCAACAACTGTGCACAAAGGCTGATCCCCTGCTGCGCGCCACTGGTGATCACAATTTGCTCAGCGGTGCATTGCATCCCTCTCGAGCTGCGCAAGTAGGCAGCAATCAATCCGCGCAAGCGTTCATCGCCTGCCGGATCGCCATAACACAGTTGCTGTAAATCCGGCTTACGCCAGAAAGCCGCATTCAGCTTGGCCCAAACCTCGAAAGGAAACAGATCGAAAGCCGGAACCCCGACCCTGAAGGCGCGAGGTGGACCGCTGGGGGGCAAGGGCAAATGGTTCTGTTCAACGCGCCCCAAAGCGCCGCTGTGGATAACTTTACTGGATGAAACCCCAGGCAAATCCAGCCGATTTGTGGATAAGGCTGTGGGTAACCCTGTTGAAAACCCTGTGGATACTATTGTGGATAATTTTTTCACCGGCCACGCGGCTTGAGGTAATTGCGCAACGTAAGTGCCATCGCCGACACGCCCCTCGATGAAACCTTCAGCGTAAAGCTGATCGTAGGCACGAACCACGCTGTTGCGGGAAATCGACAGCGCCGCCGCCAGATCACGACTGGCCGGCAGGCGTGTGCCGCTGGCCAGTCGTCCGTCGAGCACTCGCACCCGCAGCGCTTGATAGAGCTGACGGCTCAGGCCCTGGCGACGGTCGAGTTCAATACCTGCCGGGTTGAATGACGAAGGAAGCGGGGGATTCGACATCGTAATGGACCCACGAAATTTGTCATTAATGGCTCTTACAACAGACCAATAGCCTGCCTAGGATGCAGGCATTCGCCAAGGAATATTTCCATGTATACGCCCAACGCCTTCGCCATCAATGATTTGAATGAACTGCACCAGCAGATCCTCGGCACTCGCCTTGCAATCCTGGTCACCCACGGTGAGCAAGGCCTGCAAGCCAGCCATCTGCCGCTACTGCTGAATGTCGATGACGGCCCGAATGGCACCCTCTATGGCCACTTCGCCCGGGCCAATCCGCAGTGGCGGGAACTGCAGAACGGCGCCGAGGCGTTGGTGATTTTTGCCGGTGCCGATGCCTATGTCAGCCCGGAGTTCTACCCGAGCAAAGCCGAACACGGCAAAGTCGTGCCGACCTGGAACTACGTCGCTGTGCATGCCTACGGCACCGCCGAAGTGTTCAGCGATGCCGACCGTCTACGCAATCTGGTCAGCGTCCTCACCGATCGTCATGAGTCAGGCCGCGCCAGCCCGTGGAAAGTCGCCGACGCCCCCGCCGACTACATTGACGGCATGCTCAAGGCCATCGTCGGTTTTGCCTTGCCGATCCAGCGCCTGGAAGGCAAACGCAAGCTCAGCCAGAACCGTAATGCTGCAGACATCGCCGGTGTGCGTGAGGGGCTGGCCGCCAGCCCTGACGTGCACGACCAGGCCCTCGCCCACTTGATGCGTTAAGGAACGAACATGAGTCAGATCGACATCCGCCAGGTCACCGCCGACGATCACGCAGCCTGGTTGCCGTTGTGGCAAGCCTACTTGCGGTTCTATAACACCGAACTGCCCGACGCAGTCACTCAAAGCACCTGGCAACGCCTGCTCGACCCGAGCGAACCGACCCACGGGGCACTGGCCTGGGCCGATGGCAAAGCGGTGGGCATGGTGCATTTCATCTATCACCGCTCGAACTGGAGCATCGAAAACTCCTGCTATCTGCAAGACTTGCTGGTGATGCCCGAAACCCGCGGCACCGGTGTCGGCCGGCAGCTGATCGAATTCGTCTACAGCACGGCCAAGGCCGACGGCTGCTGCAAGGTCCATTGGCTGACCCACGAAACCAACGCCACCGCGATCCAGCTCTATGAGCGCATCGCCGAACGCCCTGGTTTCATCCAGTTTCGCAAAGCCCTTTAAGGTTCAAGGAGAGCAGCATGTCGATTTCACTCGCGGACTGGAAAGGCGTTCCAGCGCCCTCGGTTCAACTGATCGAAGGGCGCTTCATTCGCCTGGAAAAACTTGACCCGGCACGTCACGCCGACGGTTTGTGGAAAGCCCTGGAAGGCCCGGGCGCGGATCCGAAACTCTGGGATTATTTGCCCTACGGTCCTTTCCCGGAGCGCAGCGCGTTCAACGATTGGCTGAATAACCACGCGGCCAACAGCGATCCGTATTTTTTCACGGTGATCGACCGCGCGAGCGGCGATGTGCAAGGCATCCTCAGCCTGATGTCGATCGTCCCGACCCAGGGTCGCATCGAGATCGGCCATGTGACCTTCGGCGCAGCGATGCAGCGTTCACCGAAAAGTACCGAGGCGGTTTACCTGCTGGCCAGGGAATCCTTCGCGCTGGGTTACCGGCGCCTGGAGTGGAAGTGCAACAACGGCAATGCTCGCTCCAAATACGCGGCAGAGCGGTTGGGGTTCAGTTTTGAGGGGGTGTTTCGCCAGCACATGGTGGTCAAGGGTCAGAACCGCGACACCGCGTGGTATTCGATTCTGGATTCGGAATGGCCGGCGGTTCAGGCGGGGTTCGAACGGTGGCTGAGCGATGAGAACCAGACGGAATCGGGGCAGGTGAAAACGTTGGCGGAGTGTCGCACCTGATGATCATTCCCACGCTCCTGCGTGGGAATGCCGCCACGGACGCTCTGCGTTCGATCCGGAAGGCGACGCAGAGCGTCGCGGGATGCGTTCCCACGCTGGAGCGTGGGAACGATCTTTCATGGCATCACGCCAATGTACTGGCGAGCACCGCAATATGCTCCGGCCCGATCCCGCAGCACCCGCCCAAATGGCTGGCCCCGCGCTTTTGCCAGTCAGCCGCCCAAACCAGATAACCCGGCGGGTCAAGATCGTCACGCAATGGGTCCAGACCGTCGTTGGCCGTAGCCTCTTTCGGCTGCGGCGGGAAGGCATTGGCGTAGGCACCGATATGAATCTTCACCCCCAAGCGCTCGAAGGTTTCCCGCGCCGCATCAATCGCCGCGCCGATCACTTCCGGCTGGCTGCAGTTGAACAGCAAGGTTTCAACACCCAACTCAGCCGCCACTGCGGCAGCCTCAGCCACCGGCTCACCGGAGCGCAAACGCGGCACTTCGTCGGTGTCTTCATCCTTCAAGGTAAACGACAGCCAGAACGGCTTGCCGTCCTTCGGCAGACCGCCATGGATCGCCCGTGCCTCGACGATCGAGCTCTGGGTTTCGGCAAGCCACAGGTCGACATGCGGCGCCAGGCCATTGACCAGAGGCGTCAGCAGTTCAGTCGCCCGGGCAGCATCGAACAAATCCGGGCGGTAGGAGCCGAACAACGGCGGCAATGAACCGGCCACGCGCACCGGTTGGCCCGAAGCCTCGACCGCACGCCGCGCCAGCTCACCGGCCAATGCCGCGAGGGCCTGGCCTTCAGCGGCAAAACGCTCTTCGCCAATGTGGAACGGCACCACCGCATAACTGTTGCTGGTGATCACGTTGGCACCGCTTTCGATATAAGCCGCATGCACGGCCTCCACAGCTTGCGGCGCTTCGCTCAAGGCCAGCGCCGACCACTCGGGCTGCCTGAACGGTGCCCCTCGGCGTTGCAGTTCACGACCCATGCCGCCATCCAGAATTACCGTGCTGCCTGCATCCATATGCTTTTCACTCATAAGCTTATGAAAATAACTCACTATCAGAGTCGTTCTTATAACTATTTAATACGCACCACCCGGTTAATAACAACCTCTTTTTTCAGGGATCCAACTGTGAAATTTCAACCGCTGCTGGCCCTGGGCCTGACGATTTTGGCTGCCTCCTCCCAAGCCCTTGCGGGTGCCACCCTGGATCGCATCGAGCAAAAGAAAGAACTGGTCGGCGTGCTGATGGAAAGCTATCCACCCTTCTCGTTCCTCAACGATCAGAACCAGCTCGATGGTTTCGATGTCGACGTGGCCAAGGCCGTGGCGGACAAACTGGGCGTCAAGCTGCGCCTCGAAACACCGTCCTGGGATGTGATCGCCGCCGGCCGCTGGAGCGGGCGTTACGACATCTGCATCTGCTCCATGACCCCGAGTAAAGCCCGCGCCGAAGTCTTCGACTTCCCGGTGGAGTACTACGCCTCCCCCGCCGTGATCGTGGTCAATGCCAAGGACAACAGCATTCACAGCGCCAAGGACTTGAGCGGCAAGAAAGTCGGCCTCACCAGCGCCTCCAGCTATGAAAGCTACCTGAACAAGAACCTGGTGATCGAAGGCGCCGAAGACACCCAATTGCAGTACCCGTTCGAGAATGTGCAGATCGCTCCGTACGACACCGACAACGTCGCGTTCCAGGATTTGGGCCTGGGCGCTGGCGTACGACTGGACGCGATCCTCACCAACCTTGTCACCGCTCAACCACGCCTGAACGAAGACAAACGCTTCAAACTCGCCGGTGAGCCGCTGTACTCGGAGCCGAACTCGGTGGCCATCGAAAAAGGCGACGCTCAGTGGGACGCCAAAGTGCGTGATGTGTTTGCCCAACTGAAACAGGACGGCACTTTGAGTAAGCTGTCGCAAAAATGGATCGGTGCCGACATCAGTAAATGACTTCTTTCCCCAAACCTCCTCAGCCACCGCAACCGGTGGCTGAGTCGTTGCTGCAACGGATTTTCGGTTTCCGCACGCGGCTGTACCTGACCTGGGCGGCGATGTTCGGCTTGTTCGCGAGTTTCTTCCTGAGCTTCGACCTGAAGTTCTCGATCATCCTCGACAAACTGCCGAACCTGATCGGCCTGCACCTGGCGCCCAACGGCTTTCTGCAAGGCGCAGCGCTGACGCTGTTTTTGTGCCTGTGTTCAATCGTCGCTTCGTCGCTGCTGGGTTTCATTACGGCCCTGGCGCGGCTGTCGAAAAGCGCCGTGGCGTTCGGCATCGCAAGCTTCTATGCCTCGTTCTTTCGCGGCACGCCGCTGCTGATCCAGATATTGCTGATCTACCTCGGCTTGCCGCAATTGGGCGTCGTGCCGGGCGCCATCGCCGCCGGCATCATCGCGCTGTCGCTGAACTACGGCGCCTATCTGAGCGAAATCTTCCGCGCCGGCATCCTCGGCGTCCCCCACGGCCAACGCGAAGCATCGCTGGCCCTGGGCATGCGTGAAACCGTGATCTTCTGGCGCGTCACCCTGCCCCAGGCCATGCGCACCATCATCCCGCCCACCACCAACCAGTTCATCTCCATGCTCAAGGACTCATCACTGATCTCGGTGATGGGGGTTTGGGAAGTGATGTTCCTGGCCCAATCGTATGGGCGCTCAAGCTATCGCTATATCGAAATGCTGACGACGGCGGCGGTCATTTACTGGCTGATGTCGATTGGACTGGAGCTGATTCAGGCGCGGATGGAGCGGCATTATGGGAAGGCGTATTTGAGCCGTAGCCTGGTTTAACAAAAAGAGATCGCAGCCTTCGGCAGGTGCGTTTTCGACAGAGCGATAGCCCCTATGTCCTGATTTGTTGTAAGAAAAAGCGTCAGCTCGAACGGGTAAAAACAACCTTCCTCAGACGATTGGAAATTTTCTACACAACCTTCTGACAACCCCCGCAAGCCTGCCGGAAGCAGCTGACATCGGCACCTATAGCCTCACTCTTAGAGTTTGGCCTCCTGTAAAAAGAGGCCAAACCCGATGCCCGTTCAACACAAATTTCGCCCACAACACCTGGCGCTGGCCATTGCGCTTGCGTTGGGTTGCACTGAAATTTCGCTTGCCCAGCAATCCTCCGTCGATGCCCCCCCTTCTTCCACCGAAACACCGCAGCAGCTCATGGCGGCGCTGGACGCCTTTATCAACGATCCCGCCACCCTCCCGCACACCATTAACAAAGCAGCGGATGGAATCGATCGGACATTTGGCGAGGCAGATGATCTGGTCACCGTTTCCGGTCGCGGCGTCCTGACCGGAACGATCGACGGTGGGGGTGGTACCAACTTCCTGCAACTCGATACCGCGAGCGGCGGCACGTTAGGGGAGAGTCGCCATTTCGAAGGCCTGGAACTCAAACGAAGCACCTGGACCGCGAAAGGTTCCGGTGACTTCAATACCGGTGTTCTGGTACGTGCGAAAGCAACGCTGATCAACGATGGGTATATTCAGGGAGGGGCACTGGTCCAAGGTACGCTTATCAACAACAAGCAGATCGGCGGCGGCGCGACCGTGCAATCTGGCGGTTCCCTGACCAACCCTGGAACGATCGAAGGTGACGTGACCATCAATGAAAAAGGTGCTTTTACCGGCAACGGTCTAGTGGGCTCGCTGAAGGTGGACGGAAAGCTTTCTGTCGACGGCTTGCACGGCGCGCCGAAAGTTAAAGGTGATTTGAATCTTTCCAAAACCGCCGAGCTGGTCTACGAGGTCAATGCCAACCGTAAAAGTGAAACGATGATAGTCGGTGGAACTGCCAGTCTTGGCGGCGCCACGCTGAACATCCTTGCAGCACCAGGCGACTACCCGCTGATCAGCGAAAACAACATCCTCATTGCGAACAAAATCGAAGGGGAATTCGGGACGGTTATCAACAACCTTGCGTTTTTAACACCCAAGATTGAATACGGAGCACAGAACGTCGGCCTGATCTTTACCCGTAACGATGTGACGCTCGAGAGTGTCGCGAGCACTGACAACGGTAAGGAACTTGCCCAAAGCATTGAAGAGCCGAAGGACATACCGCAAGAACAGGCCCCCGCGCCCGCCTCAACTCCATCGACAGCGACCAATCCCGTCGCCACAGCACCAAAACCAACCATCCCCACAAACGCCGCTGTCACGGCCCTGCTCGGTAGTGACAAAGTGACCGCCTCCCACGCAATCGAGCAACTTGCCGGCGGCAACAACGCAAACCTCGCCAAGGCAACCCTGAACAGTGACAGCCCTGTCAGTGCCACCCTGCTTTCGGCCATGCGCCAATTGGACAGCGCCAGCGCTTACAACAAACCCGGCAGTCGAACCAACGCACCACGCCTCGCCGCCGGCAGCGAAGAAAACGGCAGAGTCTGGTTACAAGCCTTGGGCCACGGCGGAACGCTGGATCGCGACCACGATGCCCTGCAACACTCCACCAAAGGTCTCGTTTTGGGCGCGGATTGGGGCATTGATGAGCAATGGCGCATCGGTGTGATGGGTGGCAAATCCGAAACTCGCCTGGACAGTCGCGAACTCGACGGCGATCTCGACAGCTGGCACCTGGGTGCCTACGCCCTACGCCAGAGTGGTCCCATGTCGCTACGCCTGGGCGCAACCTATAGCAATCACGACGGCAGCACTAAACGCCGGATTGCCTTCAACGATTTCAGCGACCGTCCCGAAGGCCGCTACGATGCCAGCACCCAGCAGGCCTTTGCGGAAGTGGGTTACAACCTGAGCCGAGCGAATGTCAGCATCGAACCGTTTGCCAGCCTTGGCTACCAACGCTATCAGCGCGACGGCTACACGGAAAAAGGTGGCGCCGCAACGCTGAAAGTCCACGGCCAAACCCAAAACAACCTCAACAGCACATTCGGCCTGCGACTGGCGAAGATCAATACACTCGATAACGGCATGCAACTGACGCCGCGATTCAGTGCTGGCTGGAAACACACTTACGGGGATATCGAGAGCGACACCCGTCAACGATTGGCAACGGGCGGGAAAAACTTCACCGTTTCCGGCGCGCCACTGGATCGTGACAGCCTGAAGCTGGATGCGGGCCTGGACCTCGGGTTGTCAGCCAAACATACGCTAGGCGTAAGCCTCAACGGTGAGATCGGCACAGACAGCCGAAACCATGGCGTCACGGGGCAGTGGCGGATGAGTTTCTAACCCCTCACAAATCCGGGCCGAAAAAAAAGGGGAGCACATGCCCCCCCGAGGTTTAAAGCGGTATATCGAGGCTGTTAACTCAGCCTTCGATCTCGATCAGAATCTCACCCGGGTTCACCCGGTCGCCCTTGGCCACGTGGATGGCGGTGACTTTACCGGCGATGGCCGACTGGACTTCGGTTTCCATCTTCATCGCCTCGGTGATCAGCACAGCCTGGCCGGCTTTCACAGTGTCGCCTTCCTTGACCAGCACATCGACGATGTTGCCCGGCATGGTGGTGCTGACATGGCCCGGTGCAGTGGCTTGCTTGCGCTTGCTGCTGCCGCCGCTGACGAATTCGTTGAGCGGTTCGAACACCACTTCTTCCGGCATGCCGTCGATGGACAGGTAGAAGTGGCGTTTGCCTTCGGCCTTGACGCCCACACCCGTGATGTCGACGCGGTAGGTTTCGCCGTGGACGTCGATGACAAACTCGGTCGGTACGCCTTCACCACCGGCCGACGCCACACCGCCCGCTTCCGGAATCGGCAGCAGCACTTCTGGCGTCAGGGTGCCGGCTGCGCGCTCTTCGAGGAACTTGCGGCCGATGTCCGGGAACATGGCGTAGGTCAGCACGTCTTCTTCAGACTTGGCCACGGCGCCGATTTCGGCACGCAGCTTGGTCATCTCTGGCTTGAGCAGGTCAGCCGGACGCACGTCGATCACTTCTTCGCTGCCGATGGCCTGGCGACGCAGTTTTTCGTTCACAGTGCCCGGCGCCTTGCCGTAGCCGCCTTGCAGGTAAAGCTTCACTTCGTTGGTGATGGTCTTGTAACGCTCGCCGGCCAGCACGTTGAAGAATGCCTGGGTGCCGACGATTTGCGAGGTCGGGGTCACCAGCGGCGGGAAGCCGAGGTCTTCGCGAACGCGCGGGATTTCGGCCAGCACTTCGCTCATGCGGTTCAGGGCGCCCTGCTCTTTCAACTGGTTGGCCAGGTTGGAAATCATCCCGCCCGGAACCTGGTTGACCTGCACGCGAGTGTCGACGGCAGTGAACTCGCTTTCGAACTGGTGGTACTTCTTGCGCACGGCGTAGAAGTACAGGCCGATCTCTTGCAGCAGTTCCAGGTTCAGGCCGGTGTCGAACTCGCTGCCTTTAAGGGCGGCAACCATCGATTCGGTGCCCGGGTGGCTGGTGCCCCAGGCGAAGCTGGAGATCGCGGTGTCGATATGGTCGGCGCCGTTTTCGATAGCCTTGAGTTGGCACATTGCAGCCAGGCCAGCGGTGTCGTGGGAGTGGATGAACACCGGCAGCGATTGCTCGGCCTTCAGTGCCTTGACCAGTTCACCCGTGGCGTATGGGGTCAGCAGACCGGCCATGTCCTTGATCGCCACCGAGTCGCAACCCATGGCTTCCATTTGCTTGGCTTGCGCCACGAAAGCCTCGATGGTGTGCACCGGGCTGGTGGTGTAGGCGATGGTGCCCTGGGCGTGTTTGCCGGCAGCTTTCACCGCTTCGATGGCCACGCGCAGGTTACGCACGTCGTTCATGGCGTCGAAGATGCGGAACACGTCGATGCCGTTGACCGCAGCCTTGGCGACGAAGGCTTTGACCACATCGTCGCTGTAATGGCGGTAGCCCAGCAGGTTCTGGCCACGCAGGAGCATTTGCAGGCGCGTGTTAGGCAACGCGGCGCGCAGTTGGCGCAGACGCTCCCACGGGTCTTCTTTCAGGAAGCGTACGCAGGCGTCGAACGTCGCGCCGCCCCAGCATTCCAGCGACCAGTAGCCGACTTTGTCGAGCTTGTCGCAGATCGGCAGCATGTCTTCGGTGCGCATGCGGGTGGCGAGCAGCGATTGGTGGGCGTCGCGCAGGATTGTGTCGGTAACGTGGATTTGTTTGCTCATTGTTCTATTCCTCACAGGCCTGCGTGGGCGGCGATGGCGGCGGCGATGGCCAGGGCCAGCTCTTCGGGTTTGCGCTTGATCGAGTAGTTGGTCAGTTCAGGGTGGCTTTCAACGAAGCTGGTGTTGAACTGGCCGCTACGGAATTCCGGGTTACGCAGGATTTCCTGGTAGTACGCGGCGGTGGTCTTGACCCCTTGCAGACGCATGTCGTCGAGGGCCCGCAAGCCACGGTCCATCGCCTCTTCCCAGGTCAGCGCCCAGACCACCAGTTTCAGGCACATCGAATCGTAGAACGGCGGAATGGTGTAGCCGGTATAGATCGCTGTGTCGGTGCGCACGCCGGGACCGCCGGGCGCGTAGTAACGGGTGATCTTGCCGAAGCTCGGCAGGAAGTTGTTTTTCGGGTCTTCGGCGTTGATCCGGAATTGCAGTGCGAAACCGCGGTGCTGGATGTCTTCCTGTTTCACCGAGAGCGGCAAACCGGAAGCGATGCGGATCTGCTCGCGAACGATGTCGATGCCGGTGATTTCTTCGGTGATGGTGTGTTCCACCTGCACCCGGGTGTTCATCTCCATGAAGTACACCTCGCCCTCGGCGAGCAGGAACTCCACGGTGCCGGCGTTCTCGTAACCCACGGCCTTGGCTGCACGCACCGACAGGTCGCCGATGTAGGCGCGCTGTTCCGGGGTCAGTTGCGGGCTCGGAGCGATCTCGATCAGCTTCTGGTTACGACGCTGGATCGAGCAGTCACGCTCAAACAGGTGCACCACGTTGCCAAAGCTGTCGCCGAGGATCTGCGCTTCGATGTGTTTCGGGTTTACGATGCATTTTTCCAGGAACACTTCCGCCGAACCGAAAGCCTTGGTGGCTTCGGAAATCACTCGCGGAAAGGCTTGTTCGAGTTCTTCGCGACTGTTGCAGCGACGAATACCACGGCCGCCGCCACCGGACGTGGCCTTGAGCATCACCGGGTAACCGATGCGATCGCCTTCGGTCAGGGCTTCTTCGATGCCCGACACGTTACCTTCGGTGCCCGGGGTGACCGGTACGCCGGCCTTGATCATGCTGCGGCGCGCTTCGGTCTTGTCGCCCATGCGGCGAATCACTTCAGCCGATGGACCAATGAATTTGATTCCGCGTTCGGCGCAGATGTCCGCCAGCTCGGCATTTTCCGAAAGGAAGCCGTAGCCGGGGTGCAACGCATCGCAACCGGTTTCCACCGCCAGGTTCACCAGCTTGCGCGGGTTCAGGTAGCCGGCCAGTGGCTCGGCACCGATGCTGTGGGCCTCGTCCGCACGCTTCACATGCAAGGCATGACGGTCGGCGTCGGAATAGATCGCGACCGAGCGAATGCCCATCTCGGCGCAGGCACGCACGATTCGTACGGCAATCTCACCACGGTTGGCGATCAGGATCTTTTTTATCACTTGGAGGTTCCCTTGAGCCGGTGGTACCCACGACCTGTCAAACCAGGTCGACGCGTGACCAAATGTTTCAATTCAGTCGCAGCTCCACACTAGCGCTCGCAAGGGATTAACAAAAATGAATAATAATTGGGTCACGCATAAGCAAAGACTTATAGTTGAGTCATCGGCCTTCGCTCAGGATTTATAGAAAATGCGTAAGTCATTGATGCGTATGACATTGCGTCAATTGCAGATCTTCAATGAGGTGTGCGACTTAAGGTCCTACAGCCGCGCTGCCGACGAAATGTCTCTCACACAACCTGCCGTGAGCCTGCAGATTCGTCAACTTGAAGAGCTGATTGGTCAGCCCTTGTTCGATTACGTCGGCAAAAAACTCTACATGACCGAAGCAGCCGAAGCACTGCAGCGCGCCAGCCGTGACATTTTCGGGCGTCTGGAAAACCTCGATATGCAGCTGTCGGACATGCAAGGCTCATTGCAGGGCCAACTGAAGCTGGCGGTGGAATCCAGCGCCAAGTACTTCGTGCCGCACCTGTTTGCCGCGTTCAAACGCCAGCACCCGGAAGTGAACCTGCACCTGACGGTGGTCAACCGCGGCCAGGTCATCCGGCGCCTGTCGGATAACCGTGACGATCTGGTGATCATGTCGATGGTCCCACAGGACATGGGGCTGGAATTCCTGCCGTTCCTCAACAACCCGATTGTCGCCGTGGCTCCGCCGGATCATCCGCTGTGCCACATGGGGCCGCTGCGCTTGCAGGATCTGGAGCCCTACACGCTGCTGTTGCGCGAACCCGGTTCCGGCACGCGACTGGCCTGTGAGGAGTATTTCAAAGAGAAGCGCGTGCACTTCACCCAGACCCAGGAGGTCGCCTCGGCGGAAGCTCAGCGTGAATGCGTGCTGGCGGGTCTGGGCCTGGCGCTGTTGACGCGCCATGCCCTGAACCTTGAGTTGGCGACCGGCGCCCTTATCGAACTGCCGGTCGAAGAACTGCCGCTGCTGCGTAGCTGGTGCCTGGTGCAGGCCAAGGCCAAACGGCTATCGCCGGTGGCCCACGCATTCCTTGCGTTTATCCGCAGCGAACGGGCGCAGATCAGCGCGCTGGTTGAGCGTTTCGACGGGAAGTTGCCGGTGCTGCCTGCCAGTAGTTGAGTTCGAGGCCGTCAGGAAATTCGCCGATTTCGGCCAGAAGCTGGCGGCGTTCGCAGCGATCTTCGATGGCGCGGCGAAATTCCATGCGGCGCTGGTCTTCTTGCTGACGACGGGTTTTGACGGCGCTGTTGCGTTCTTCGTAGGGCTGGGCCATTTCGAGTCTCCCAAGGCGAGTACGGGAGTTTCAAGATAGGCGCGGGGGATGACGGTTTGGCGGCGGGAGGGTTACAGGGAGATGAAAATTGTAAAAGCAAAGATCGCAGCCTTCGGCAGCGCCCACAGGTGCGTAGGAGCTGCCGAAGGCTGTGATCTTTTGATCTTAATCGTCCAGCGCTTTTACTGACTTGGGCGACAGCCGCAAGCTGCGAAGGCTGCGCTTGACGCTTTTCAGGTGATTGACCAGGCTCGGACCACGGGCCATGGCCACGCCCATCGCCAGCACATCGATCACTACCAGATGCGCAATACGCGAAGTCAGCGGCGTGTAGATTTCAGTGTCTTCGTGCACATCGATCGCCAGGTTGACGGTCGACAGCTCGGCCAATGGTGTCTGGCTCGGGCACAGGGTGATCAGCGAGGCGCCGCTTTCGCGCACCAGGTTGGCGGTGATCAACAGATCTTTTGAGCGACCGGACTGGGAAATGCAGATCGCCACGTCGGTCGGCTTCAACGTCACCGCCGACATCGCCTGCATGTGCGGGTCGGAATACGCCGCCGCGGTCAGCAGCAAACGGAAGAATTTGTGCTGGGCATCTGCCGCTACCGCACCGGACGCGCCGAAGCCGTAGAACTCGACACGCTGGGCCTGGGACATCGCGGTCACGGCTTTCTGCAACGCTACCGGGTCAAGTTTCTCGCGAACTTCCATCAGGGTGTGCAGGGTAGTGTCGAAGATTTTCAGGCTGTAATCGGCAACCGAATCGTCTTCATGGATCGCGAATTGCCCGAAGCTCGCACCGGCCGCCAGACTCTGCGCCAGTTTCAGCTTCAGATCCTGGAACCCGGAGCAACCGATGGCGCGGCAAAAACGCACGATGGTCGGCTCGCTGATGCCCACGCTGTGGGCCAGGTCGGCCATGGAACTGTGCATCACCGCCGCAGGATCAAGCAGCACGTGGTCGGCGACCTTGAGCTCCGACTTGCGTAACAGGTGGCGTGACTGGGCGATGTGTTGCAGCAGATTCAAGGGGCTGGACTCTTTGTTATTGGCAGTTGCCGGGGATGTAGCACGCTTGTAGTTATACTACATGAATCGGCTTTTTGCCTGCTCAATGCGTAACTCAATGTCCCCGTTTCACGCGACATATGCTCCATGTAGCACCTACGAGGTTTTTTCGTCCGCGCGCAACAGCTCGGCCAGGTCAGCGGCCTCAACCGGACGGCTGATCCAATAGCCCTGCACTTCATCACAGCGCTCGGCCTTGAGAAACTCCAGCTGCTCCGGCCGTTCGACGCCTTCAGCCACCACTTTCAACGACAACCCGTGGGCCATGGCAATGATCGCCCGGGTGATCGCTGCATCTTCGCTGCTCTCCCCCAGCCCACGGATAAATGCCTGATCGATCTTCACGTAATCGACGGGGATGCGTTTGAGGTAGCTCAGAGACGAATAACCGGTACCAAAATCGTCGATCGCCAGCTTCACCCCCAGATCGCGCAATTGCTGGAAGGTCGCGATGATGTGCTCGACGCTGTCCAGCAACTGGCTTTCGGTAAGTTCCAGCTCCAGGTAATGCGGCGCCAGGCCGGTTTCTTCCAGTACCTGGCGCACCAGGCTGACCAGTTTCCCCTGACGCAGTTGATGCACCGACAGATTGACCGACACCCGAATCGGCTCAAGTCCCTGACGCTGCCATTCGCAGGCTTGCCAACAGGCCTGACGCAAAACGAACTCGCCGATAGCGTTGATCAGTCCGGTTTCCTCGGCCAGACCAATGAAGTCCCCGGGCGGCACTCGGCCCAGGGTTGGGTGATCCCAGCGCACCAGCGCCTCGGCGGCATTCAGCCGGCCGGTGGCGAGGCAGAGTTTCGGTTGATAAAACACCTTCAACTGCTTTTCTTCGATGGCTTTGCGCAATTGGTTCTCAAGCTGCAAACGCTCGAGCGTGCTGGCCTGCAGGCTGTCGGTGTAGAACTGGAAGTTGTTGCCGCCCAAGTGTTTGGCATGCTGCATGGCCATGTTCGACTGGCTGACCAACGCGGAAATTTCCCGCGCGGTGTCCGGCAACAGGCTGATGCCCATGGACGCGCTCATCACCAGCTCATGCCCCTCGACGGTGATCGGCAAACGCAGCTTGGTCGACAATCGGGTCGCCACGCGCGCCAGGCTCGACAGGTTGCCGTAGGCGTCGAACAACACCGCAAATTCATCGCCGGACAATCGAGCGATGGTGTCCGCTTCCGGCAGCGCATTGACCAACCGTCGGGCGATTTTCTGTAACAACTGATCGGCGATTTCGTGGCCGAGGCTGTCGTTGAGCAGCTTGAAACGATCCAGATTGATGTGCAGCAACGCCAGGCTGCGCCGACCGCCCTGGCGCACCCGCTGATGAGCCTCACTCAGCCGCTCACGGAACAACGAACGGTTGGCCAGCCCCGTGAGCTCGTCGTAATGGGTGAGATAGCGCATACGCTCTTCGGATTCACGCCGAGCAGACAAATCGGCGAAGAAGCCGACAATATGACTGACATTTCCCCGCATATCGCGCACGGCATTCAGTTGCAGCCACTGCGGATACAACTCGCCATTCTTGCGGGTCTCGACCAACTCACCCTGCCAACTACCGTGCTGCTCCAGCGCCTGACGAATCGCTGCGTAATGCCGGCGGGCGTCGCGGCTGCAGGGCAAATCGACCACGTTGCGCCCAAGCATGTCGTCGATTTCATAGCCAGTCACCCGACTGAACGCCTGATTGACCGCGATCAGCGCATAATTCGGGTCGAAAATCACAATGCCTTCGCTGGCCGCCTCGAACACTGTCGCCGCCAGTTGGCGCTGTTCTTCCAGGTGCTTGCTGGCGCTGATATCGCGGCGGGTGCCGACCATGCGGATCACCCGGCCGTTTTCGCTGCGCTCGACCGCTCGACCACGGTCCTCGATCCAGACCCAATGGCCATCGCCATGTCGCACCCGGTACTCGATCTGATAATCCTCGGTGCGGCCCTTCAAATGCTCGACCAGCGCCCGCTTCAGCGCTGGCAAGTCGTCGGGGTGCAGCCTCGGCTTGAGGTGGCGGAGCATCGCCGTCACGTATTCCGGCTCCAGCCCGAACAACTCCTGCAGATGAGTGTGATGGACTTCGTCGGTCTGCAGGTTCCAGTCCCACAAACCGAGCTCGCTCGCCTTCAACGCCAGCGCCAGCCGCGCTTCACTCTTGCTCAAGGCCTGGTTGGCCGCGTCCAGTTCCAGACTGCGTTGGGCGACCCGGTTTTCAAGGTCGACCTGGGTTTCGCGCAATTCTTCTTCGGCGCGACGACGCTGGTCGATTTCCTTGGCCAGTTCGTGATTGAGTTGCTCGCTGCGACTTTGCGCCTGCTGCAAGTGCTCGATCAGCGCCTGATTTTGAAAACGCCGCAACAAACCCTGATCGATCAACCGATTGACCTGCCAGGCGACCACGCTCAACGAGCCCAGCAGAATCAGCCCGAACCAGCCCCAGCCCTGCTCTTGTTCATCGCCGCCCCAGAACAGATAGCCGATGGCCGGCAACAGACAGGGCAAGGTAAAGGACAGAAAAGCCGGCAGGCTGACCGCATAAGCGACGCTGGCCGAGAGGGCTGCGGCGCCGATCAGGCCGAACACCCAGGCTTGCTGGATGAAATTGTCGGCGGGTACCAGCGCGATGCCGGCACCGGCCAGTGTCAGGCCGGTCATCGCCGAGCCGAGCAGGAACATGCGACGCCAGATCGGATGGGCCTGACGGTTGGGAATCGCCGAATCGAAGGCCGCGACCTGAATCACTCGCAACGCCACCAGCGACAACAACCAGATCAGCCAGACGCTGACCACGAAGTAACGCTGCGGGCTCCAGAGCAACCCGGCGCACACCAGACCGTTGATCAGCATGAACAGCGTCGGCAACAACGAGCCCTGGTACAGCAGACGCGTGCGCTCGACCGCCATCTCCATGGCGTATTGTTTACGGATAGCCCGCGGCTCCACAGAGGGGCCCGACAGGTCGGAACTGAGGGTCATAGGCAATGTTCTTGTTCTTATAGTGAGCATGTGAGCCCGAATTGTGAACGGAGCATACACAAGCAAATGCCCGGACCAAACTGCCCCAGGTCATAAAATAGACAAAAGTTTTAGTCGCCCGCATCCGGCGCAAAAGCATCCAGACGAGCCCCGCCCCTGCTCGCAGCCAGTGACCGACCGGTCGTCATCGATGCTTCTTTCATCGGCTAATGCAAAGCTCGGTTTGCCCGGTGTGACGGCGCACCCTAGAATGCCCCGATGCGCGATGATCTCTCCCTTCTGCTGAACTCCCTCAACGATGCCCAACGCCAGGCCGTAGCTGCCTCCGTGGGTCGTCAGTTGGTCCTGGCCGGTGCTGGCTCCGGTAAAACCCGAGTGCTGGTGCACCGTATCGCCTGGTTGATCCAGGTCGAAAACGCCTCGCCCCACTCCATTCTGTCGGTGACCTTCACCAACAAGGCCGCTGCCGAGATGCGTCATCGCATCGAGCAGCTGATGGGTATCAACCCGGCCGGCATGTGGGTCGGCACCTTCCACGGCCTGGCGCACCGCTTATTGCGGGCGCACTGGCAAGAGGCAGGCCTGAGCCAGACCTTCCAGATTCTCGACAGCGACGACCAGCAACGGCTGGTCAAGCGGGTGATCCGCGAGCTGGGCCTGGACGAGCAACGCTGGCCGGCCCGACAGGCCCAGTGGTTCATCAACGGGCAGAAAGACGAAGGTCTGCGTCCACAACATATTCAAGCCAGCGGCGATCTGTTCCTGGCGACCATGCGCAGCATTTATGAAGCCTACGAGGCTGCGTGCCTGCGCGCCGGCGTCATCGACTTCTCCGAACTGCTGCTGCGCGCCCTCGATCTGTGGCGCGACCACCCGGGCCTGCTCGCCCATTATCAGAAGCGCTTCCGGCACATTCTGGTGGACGAGTTCCAGGACACCAACGCCGTGCAGTACGCCTGGCTGCGTCTGCTGGCCAAGGGTGGCGACAGCCTGATGGTGGTCGGCGACGACGATCAGTCGATCTATGGCTGGCGCGGCGCGAAAATCGAGAACATCTATCAGTATTCCGACGACTTCCCGGATGCCGAGATCATTCGTCTGGAGCAGAACTACCGCTCCACCGCCGGGATCCTCAAGGCCGCCAACGCCCTGATCGCCAACAATACCGGGCGCATGGGCAAAGAGCTGTGGACCGATGGTGGCGAAGGCGAAGCGATCAATCTGTACGCCGCGTTCAACGAACACGATGAAGCACGCTACGTGGTTGAAACCATTGAAAGCGCGCTGAAAACCGGCTTGGCTCGCAGTGATATCGCGATTCTGTACCGCTCCAACGCCCAATCGCGCGTTTTGGAAGAAGCCTTGCTGCGCGAGCGCATCCCGTACCGCATTTATGGCGGTCAGCGCTTCTTCGAACGGGCGGAAATCAAGAACGCCATGGCTTACCTGCGCTTGCTGGAAGGCCGTGGCAACGATGCAGCCCTGGAGCGGGTGATCAATGTTCCGGCCCGTGGCATCGGCGAAAAAACCGTCGAAGCGATTCGCGATCATGCGCGCCACAGCGATGTGTCGATGTGGGAAGCCATGCGTCAGTTGGTGGCCAACAAGGGCCTGACCGGTCGCGCTGCCGGCGCCCTTGGGGCGTTTATGGAGCTGATCGAGAACCTCGCCGCCAAGTGCATGGAAATGCCGTTGCACCTGATGACCCAGACCGTCATCGAACAGTCGGGACTGATCGCCTACCACCAGGCGGAAAAAGGCGAGAAAGGCCAGGCCCGGGTAGAAAACCTTGAGGAACTGGTCAGCGCCGCGCGCAACTTCGAAAACCCGGAAGAGGACGAAGAGCAATCGCCACTGGCGGCGTTCCTCGGCCACGCCTCGCTGGAGGCCGGGGACACCCAGGCCGACGAGCACGAAGACAGCATTCAGTTGATGACCCTGCACAGCGCCAAGGGTCTGGAGTTCCCTTACGTATTCCTGGTGGGCATGGAAGAAGGCCTGTTTCCGCACAAAATGAGCCTGGAAGAACCCGGTCGCCTTGAAGAAGAGCGTCGTCTGGCCTATGTCGGTATCACCCGGGCAATGCAGAACCTGGTGCTGACGTATGCGGAAACCCGACGCTTGTACGGCAGCGAGACCTACAACAAGGTGTCGCGTTTCGTCCGTGAAGTGCCGAAAGGCCTGATCCAGGAAGTGCGGCTGTCCAACAGCGTCAGCCGTCCGTTCGGCGGTGGCCAGCAGCAGAGTTCCAGCAGCCTGTTCGGTGGCAGCGAGATCCCGGACACAGGGTTCAGCCTCGGCCAGACTGTGCGGCATTCGGTGTTCGGCGACGGTGTGATCCTGAATTTCGAAGGCGCCGGTGCTCAGGCGCGGGTGCAGGTGAACTTCAGCGAAGGCAGCAAGTGGCTGATGCTCGGCTACGCCAAGCTGGAAGCGATCTAAAACCTGCCAGTGATTTACTGTGGGGGCGAGCCTGCTCGCCCCCACAAGGTTCTGTGTTTCAGATTGATCTTATAAAAGGCGCGAAAACATGGGCTCGGGTTTCTTTTCTTCCTGGACATTCTGGGCCCTGATGTCGGCGGCGTTTGCCGCCATGACCGCGATTTTCGCCAAAATCGGCATCGAAAACGTTAACTCGGACTTCGCCACGCTGCTGCGCACTGTGGTGGTTTTGGTCAGCCTGGCCTTGATTTTGTACGCCACGGGCCAATATCAGTCATTAGGATCGATCTCGGCCAGGAGCTACCTGTTCCTGCTGCTGTCGGGACTGGCCACTGGTGCCTCGTGGATCTGCTACTTCCGCGCGCTGAAACTGGGGCCGGCCTCGTTGGTCGCTCCGGTGGACAAGCTCAGCGTGGTGCTGGTGGCGGTGCTCGGCGTAATCCTGCTGGGCGAAAAACTCGACCTGCGCCAATGGGGCGGAATCGGCCTGATTACGGCCGGTGTGGTCATGCTGGCACTGCGGCGCTAAGCATCCTTCCTACAGAAGCTGTCCACTCGTCCTACAGACTAACGCTAACAGGCCTTATTGCGCTGACAGAACCTGAACACAACCTGTCAGGCAAAAGCCCGAAACACTCTGCCGCTAGCCAGTAACACTTCAGCTGTGCAACATGGCGCGCGTGCCATCCACAAATGGGAATTCCCTTTATGAAACGTTTTCTTAGCATCGCCATGGCGTTGTGCATCGGCCTGACGATGAGCCTGGACGCCAACGCCAAGCGCTTTGGTGGCGGCAAAAGCGCCGGTGCGGCGCCGACTCACCAGACCAGCCAAATGGCTCCTTCTTCTCCTGGCGTGGGCGGTGCAGCCGCCACTGCCGGCGCGGCCGGTGCCGCTGGCGCTGCCGCCAAGGCCGGCGGTGCTTCGCGCTGGCTCGGCCCTCTGGCCGGTATCGCGGCCGGTGGCCTGCTGGCCTCCATGTTCATGGGCGGCGGCTTCCAGGGCATGCAGTTCTTCGACATCCTGATCATGGCGGTCATCGCCTTCCTGGTCTTCCGCTTTATTGCCGCTCGTCGTCGCAAGCAACAGGAGCACCTGGCTCCGGCTGGCGCGCCGATGCAACGTGAAGTGTTCGAGCAGAAGCCAGCCATGGGTTCGATCTTCGGCGGTTCGGCTGCACCTGTTGCCGCGCGCCCGGTGATCAATGCTCCGGCCTGGTTCAACGAACAGCGTTTCGTCGAAGCCGCCCGCAATCATTTCCAGTCCCTGCAACAGCACTGGGACGCCAACGAAATGGACAAGATCGCCGAATTCGTGACCCCGCAATTGCTGGAGTTCCTCAAGCGCGAACGTGCCGACCTGGGCGACGTCTTCCAGTCGACCTACATCGACAACCTCCAGGTACAACTGGACGGCGTTGATGACCGTGCGGACAAGACCATCGCCACCCTGACCTTCAGCGGCGTGTCGAAGACCTCGCGTTTCGACCAGGGCGAAGTGTTCAGCGAAAGCTGGAACATGGAACGTCCACAGGGCGAAAACCAGCCTTGGCTGGTAGCAGGTATCCGCCAGAACGGCTGATAGCTCCGCGCTTTCGCATGCTGTAATGAAAACCCCGGCTCTGCCGGGGTTTTCTATTTCACGGTTGCATCTATAGCGAGCTACTGTATAAACCGCCCCAACTAAACCGCGCCATCAAGCAAGAGGATCCCGGACGTGGAAGAAATCATCGAACAACTGCGTGAAGCCAACGAACCGGTACCGGTCCCCTTGGAGTTGCCCGACGAAGATCTGCTGGTAGAAATCGAAGAACAACTGTTCATCGACATTCCCTTCGTATTCAGAGAGTTCCTGCTGACTGTCAGTGACGTGGTTTACGGCAGCCTGGAGCCGGTGACTGTCACCGACCCGCAATCCCACACCTACCTGCCGGACGTTGCCGCCAACGCCTGGGACGCTGGCGTTGATCGCAGCCTGATCCCGATCTGCCAGGACGGTGACAACTACTACTGCGTCGAAGAAGACGGCACCGTGGTGTTGTGGCTGGCCGAAGAAGAGTTACTCGCCGAAGAAACCTGGGAGTCGGTCTGGCACTGGGCACGGGACGTCTGGCTGGAAAGCTGATTTACCCCTGCACGACTTTTGCTACAGACGCGCAACGTCAGTGGCTTGAGGAATCCTTGTGGTTGTCCAGGGTTTCCAGCAAGGCCACCTGCATCCGCGTATGCACGCGGATGAACCAGCGCCAGAGCAGCGCCGCCACCGCGGCCGCGACCACGACAATCAGCACCAGCAACTTGTTGGTCGGCAGAATACTGGCCGACAAGGCTGCCAGCAGCAGGAAAATCACCAACAGCGAGAGGATCGGGATCACTTCGGCGATCACCCGACGCACTCGCTGTGTGTGGCGGCCGGCCATCTCCGGCTTCACTCCCATCTCTGCTAGCAGCATCGACAATGCCTTGAGCTTGCGATAAGCGGCGATCAGGAACGGCAGTGACAGCAGCAATGCCCCGCCCCAGATCAACGCTTTCTGCCAGCTCGGGTCGCTGATCCAGTCTTGCAGGTAAACGGACATGCGCTCGGCGAAGAAGGCGCCCGATAAAAAGATCGCAACCACCAGCGCCAGATTGACCCCCACCTGCAACAGAATCCGCCGAATCATCGACGCCAACAGCGCGCCCTCGCCCTGAGGCTGGATGCTGCGCAGCCATTCGCCATACATCCCCAGCACACGACCCAGACGCTGCGGCATCACTGCAGCAAGCTTGATCGACAGCGGATCGGCCGCGCGGATCAGATACGGCGTCAACAGCGTAGTGATCACCGAGACGGCCA
Organism: Pseudomonas sp. GM18; assembly: GCF_000282195.1. GTDB lineage: Bacteria > Pseudomonadota > Gammaproteobacteria > Pseudomonadales > Pseudomonadaceae > Aquipseudomonas. The sequence goes on along the minus strand of NZ_AKJT01000022.1, from coordinate 78,759 downwards.
CAGCCACCGGATAGAGAAAGCTGCTGGTGACCTGCAGCGTCATGCCCAGCGCGGCGATGATGAAAGAGAATTCGCCAATCTGTGAAAGGCCCATCCCCACGCGCAATGAGGTGCGCCCGTCATTGCCGGCGATAAACGCGCCGAGGCCGCAGGACAGCATCTTGCCCAGCACCACCGCCACCGTGATCACCGCAATTGGCCAAGCGTATTGCAGCAGGATCATCGGGTCGAGCATCAGGCCGATGGCGACGAAGAAGATGGCACTGAACAAGTCGCGAACCGGCTCGATCAACTGCTCGATTTTCAGCAGTTGGCGTGATTCTGCCATGATCGCGCCGATCAGGAACGCGCCGAGAACCATGCTGTATTCAAGCTTGACCACCAGCAGGCAGAAACCGAAACACAGGCCCAACACGGTGATCAGCAACATCTCGTTGCTTTCGAATTTCGCCACATAGGCCAGTAGTCGCGGCACCAGCAGAATGCCGATGACCAGTGCGACAATCATGAACAGGGAAAGCTTGCCGACGGTGGAAAAGACTTCGCCGGAACTGACCGTGCCGCTGACCGCGATGCTCGACAGCAAGGCGATGATGCCGATACCGAGGATGTCCTCGACGATCAGTACGCCGAAGATCAACTGCGCAAAACGCTCATTCTTCATCTTCAGGTCGTTGAGCGCCTTGACGATGATGGTGGTCGAGGAAATCGCCAGGATCGCGCCGAGGAACAGCGAGTCCATGGTATTCCAGTCGAACCAGCGGCCGATTTCGTAGCCGATCCAGATCATCAGGACGATTTCCAGGAAGGCCGCGATAAACGCCGTGGCGCCGACCTTGAACAGTTTGCGCAGGCTGAACTCCAGCCCCAGGCAGAACATCAGGAAAATCACCCCGAGCTCGGCGAGGGTCTTGATGGTTTCTTCGTCGTGGATCAGACCGAAGGGCGGCGTGTGCGGGCCGATGATGAAACCGGCGACGATGTAGCCGAGCACCACCGGTTGTTTGAGACGGTGAAAAAGCACGGTTACCACACCCGCGATCAACATGATCACTGCCAGATCCTGAATGAAACTGATGGCATGCATGGTGTGTGGCTCCGTCGGGGGTGGGCTTTTGAAGGGTAACACCGCGACTTCCGGCGCAAAGACGGTGCAATATATGGAAACAGATCGCTTCGGGCGTGACGGCGCCTCCCCGCCCGGCGTCCCGATAACTGTTGGTTTGAAAAACACCGACAAGCACCCACAGAGGTGTACCCCCGAAATCCTGCCTTGAACCCGTGAGTACGTTATGGAACCCGGAAACGCCCAGCTGTCGATGACGGTATTGATGACCCCCGACATGGCCAACTTCTCTGGCAATGTCCACGGTGGCACCCTGCTCAAATACCTCGATGAAGTGGCCTACGCTTGCGCCAGCCGGTATGCCGGCCGTTACGTAGTGACCTTGTCGGTGGATCAGGTGATCTTCCGCGAGCCGATTCATGTCGGCGAACTGGTGACCTTTCTGGCCTCGGTCAACTACACCGGTAATACCTCGATGGAAGTAGGTATCAAGGTCGTGACCGAGAACATTCGCGAGCGCTCGGTGCGCCACACCAACAGCTGCTTCTTCACCATGGTCGCGGTGGATGACCAGCGCAAACCGGCCTCCGTCCCGCCGCTGCAACCGCAGAACAGCGAAGACAAGCGTCGGTACATGCAGGCCCAGCAGCGTCGGCAGATTCGTCAGGAATTGGAAAAGCGCTATCAGGAAATCAAGGGCGACGCCTGAAGCAAAAGATCGCAGCCTGCGGCAGCGCCCACAGGCGCGTAGGAGCTGCCGAAGGCTGCGATCTTTTCTACCGCCACACCGTTACAAACTGATCGCTACCGCCTCGAACCGCACCCGGGGATGGGCGATCCGGTCCTGAGCTCGCACCAGTTCCAGCTCGTAGCTGGCGCAAGCCTGGGTTTCCAGCAGCACTTCATGCACCGCCGCCGCGGTGAACTCGAAGGCGCTCACCAGACTGTCACCCAGCAGCACGCGCGCCAGGAACAGCCCGGAAGTCAGATCGCCAACGCCCACCGGCTGACGCGGAAACGCCAGCAGCGGCCGACGCAAATGCCAGCTGCCTTCAGCGGTCACCAGTAACATCTCAAAACCATCCTCCAGTTTGCCGGGGTAGTCGAGATGCTTGACCAGCACCGCCTTCGGACCGCGCGCCAGCAGTGCTCGCGCCATGGCCAGGCAATCGAACAGTGACTGCGCCTTGCGCCCCGAGAAGCTGTTCAGCTCCAGCTGATTCGGGCACATGAAGTCGGCTATTGCCGCTGCCTCTTCCAGCAGGAAATCGCTGACTTCGGCTGGAACGCTGCAGCCCTTCTCCGGATGGCCCATCACCGGATCGCAGAGGTATAAGGCTTTGGGATTGATCGATTTGATTCGCTCCACCCCCGCCAGAATTGCCCGGCCCTGGGCCGCGCTGCCGAGGTAGCCGGACAACACGGCATCGCAGTTGCCCAGTTCGCCAATCGCCGCGATCCCTTCCACCAATTCCGGAATCTGATGCGGGGCCAGCACTTCCCCGGCCCACTGGCCATATTGCGTGTGGTTGGAGAACTGCACGGTATTGAGCGGCCAGACGTTCACCCCGACCCGCTGTATCGGGAAAACCGCGGCGCTGTTGCCAGCGTGTCCGAACACCACATGGGACTGGATGGCGAGCAGATGGGGCGTACGTTTCATGCGGTGAGTTTTCCATAAACCGATTGAAATTCTAGCCGCGCAGTATGCGACTAAACGCAGCCTGTACGACAGACCAGAGACGCAGTTAAGCTGGCACTATCTTGTTGGAGCACCCTGTTGATGCTGACTCTAGGAAATATCTTCGTGCTGATGCTGCTCGCCACCGGTGGCGCGTGGCTGTGGCACAACCACGGCTTGCGCGAACGCGCACTGGAGCGGGTTCAGCAGCATTGCGCCAAGCTGCGGATCGAGCTGCTGGACGGCAACGTGGCCTTGAAAAAGATCGCTTTCATTAAAGACGCCAACGGCCGTCGGCGCCTGGCCCGTGTGTATAACTTCGAATTCACCGTGACCGGCGAAACCCGCCACACCGGCACCATCACCCAGTTCGGCGCCCATAGCGCACAGATCGAGCTCGCGCCCTACCCGATGCCGTTCGACGACACACCGCCGGTGGTCGAAGTCGCAAAACCCAGCGCCGAGGTGATTGAATTGAGCCAGTGGCGGCAAGAACACACCAAGTGGCGTCCTTGAAGATCAAAAGATCGCAGCCTGTGATTTTTTGATCTTCACCCCGACCGGCAGTCGGCCAGATCTCTTTGCAGCGACTCAACAACCTGGGGCTCACTGAAAATCAGCTCGATGCGCGAATCCCGCCGCCATTCGCTGGGCTGCCAATCCAGTAACGAGTTATCCAACGCGTTGGCCGACACCCAACCCTCGACGCTGTGGATAACCAGCTTCGCCCGCAACCATTCAAGGTTCTCAAGCCACTGTCCGACAAGCACGGCATCGAACGTCTGACTCGGATGCCAGCGCCAGCCGACGCTCCAGCCCCCCTCTTGCGCCTGACTCAAGCAAATCGGCTGCGCGGGGTCGGTCCAGATGGCCGGCATCTGCGCCAATCCCTTGGGGACGATAAAGTTATCCACACCCACGACGGCCTGAGCCTTGAGGCCCGGTAACTCGCTCAGCGGCAAGACAGCTTGCTGCGTCCAGTACAAAGGACGCGGCGGCAACTGTGCGACAACTCGCTGGCGATCACCGTCGTCGAGGCCTTCTGCCTTGTTCAGCAACAGCAACCCGGCACTGTCCAAGGCTTGCTGTTGCGCCGCTGGCAGCGGTTTTCCGGCCGCGAGTGCCCGGGCGTCCAGCACCAGTACGCAAGGCTGCACCGCCAGGACGCCTTGCCACGGCGCCTCGCTCAATTGCCTGAGCAACTGCGCCGGATGCCCCAGCCCGGAAGGCTCGATGAACAGTCGATCCGGTCGTGCCTTGCGCAGCAACCGCCCGAGGCCGATCTGAAACGGCGCACCATTGACGCAACACAAACACCCCCCGGCCACTTCCCCCAGTGCGATACCATCGGCGTCCTGGGTCAGCAGCGCAGCATCCAGGCCGATCTGGCCGAATTCGTTGATCAGCACCGCCCAGCGCTCACCGGCCGGCCGCTGCGCCAGCAGGTGCTTGATCAGGCTGGTCTTGCCGGCACCCAGCGGGCCGGCGATGACGTGGGTGGGAATGTTCTGCAACATGGTCGAGGTTTTCTGAGGAGGTAAAGGATGCGGTTGATGGGATGGTCGTTGCTTCTGGCACTCACGTCGGGTGAAGCGCTGGCCCAGGCCTGCGTGGTACATAGTACGGCTGCGCGGCTGGACGTGAAGGTCTGCCAGCAGAACCGCAACATCCCGGAAAAACTGTTCGCCGACGGCTTCTGCCAGCCGAATCTGGCCGGGCAGAAAGTCGAGGTGCAGTACGTCAACCAGTGCCCCGCCGGCGCGTTCGGGGTGTGCAGCAACGCCCAAGTCGCCAATATGCCTTACCGGCAGGATATTCACTATTACGGCGTGGTCACCGATGCGGCGTATCTGAAGCCGTTTTGCGAAGCCCAGAGCCAGGGAACCTGGCTCAAACCTTGAGCCGCTAGCTCAGCCAATCGAGGGTCAGGATCAAACGACGCTCCCCCGGTGCCGGCTGCGGCGAACGGTGAATCAGACCGAAACCTTCGTTGCCGTGCCACTTCTCTCCTTTGAGCATCGCCACTTCGCCACTGGTGATTTGCTGGATCAGCGAATCATCCTGGGGTTCGGCGTCAGGTTTGCCTAATTGACAGCGATCCATCGCCCCCTCTTTCAGCCATTGGCTGCCGATGCCTGCGTAGGTGGTGATCAACCGCACCGGCACATGATCGACATGGAAACGCGGGCACATGGCCTTGTCCAGAACCCGCAGGCGCAGGCCAATGCGCTGGGCGCCCAACAGGCAGGCGAACGCGCTGACCAGCCAGGAAACGTCGGCGATAAAGCCTTCGTAACCTTCAAGGTCGCTGAAGCCTGAGGCTAAGCCGTGGAGGTTGGGTTCAGCGTCATCACTGGCCATTTCAAGGGACAGCGACTCAGCCAGCGGCTCGTTCAGGGACAACAGCAAGCGACCGAAATCGGCAATGTGCGCCGGCAGTTGGCGTTGCCAAAGGGCGAGGTTCACACCGTCGTCCAGAATCCCGGTCAGCACCTTTGGCGTTTCACCTTGAACCTGAGCAATGACCGGTCGCAGCTTCAGACTAGGCGCCAGCATCAAGCAGCCGCCTCTTCGTGCCAGGGACCGAACGGATCGGGCAACAACCGCCAACCCTCGACGCCCAAGGCCATTTCATCATCCGTCAGCAGGCAGTTATCGAGTTCGGCGGTGAGTTGCGCAAAGTCGATGTTCTGGCCGATGAACACCAGTTCCTGGCGGCAATCGCCGGTGGCGGCCGTCCAGTTTTCCATGATCCCGGCGGTGCTTTCTTCGTCTTGCGGCCACTGGTTTTTCGGCACGAAACGCCACCAGCGCCCAGCAAACCCGTGGCGCATCAAGCCGCCGGCCTGGGACCAACTGCCGGCATCCATGTGTTTACTGGCCAACCAGAAAAAACCCTTGGATCGCAGCAGTTTGCCGTTCACCCACGGGCGGTCGATGAAGCTGAAAAAGCGCTGCGGATGAAACGGTCGCCGCGCCCGATAGGCCGTGGAGGCAATGCCGTACTCCTCGGTTTCCGGTACATGTTCACCGCGCAGTTCCTGTAACCATCCCGGCGCCTGAGCGGCCTTCTCAAAGTCGAAACGCCCGGTATTGAGAATTTTCGTGAGCGGTACTTCACCCATGACCATCGGAATGATTTCGGCCTGGGAATTGAGCCGTTCGAGGATCGCGATCAACTCCTGGCGCTCGCGGCTACTGATCAAATCGATCTTGCTGATCAGGATCACGTCGGCGAATTCGATCTGCTCGATCAACAGGTCAGTGATCGAGCGTTCATCCTCCTCGCCCAGGGTTTCACCACGGGAAGCAAGACTTTCAGCGGCCTGGTAGTCGAGCAGGAAGTTCATGCCGTCGACCACGGTGACCATGGTGTCGAGCCGCGCAATATCGGCCAGGCTCTGCCCTTCTTCATCGCGAAACGTGAAGGTTTCCGCCACGGGCAGCGGCTCGGAAATGCCGGTGGACTCGATCAGCAGGTAATCGAAACGACCGTCCTTGGCGAGTTTGCTGACTTCTTCGAGCAAATCTTCACGCAAGGTGCAGCAAATGCAGCCGTTGCTCATTTCCACGAGTTTTTCTTCGGCACGGTTCAGGCTGACATCGCGTTGAACTTCACTACCATCGATATTGATCTCGCTCATGTCGTTGACGATCACTGCGACCCGCAGATTATCGCGATTACGTAGTACGTAATTGAGCAGTGTACTTTTTCCGGCGCCGAGAAAGCCCGACAGGACGGTCACGGGGAGACGATTGGGCATCAGGTATTCCTCACAGGGATGCCCGGTCGCAATGTCGGGCTTAGTTTATGTTATAGTATAACAACACAATCGAACCACTCCCCTCTTGCTCATCACGACAAAGGGCACGATGCTTTAACCCGTCCGCCCCTTGAGAAATGCCATGGGAAACGCCCTGAGATTCTCGCTGTTGAGCCTTTCGCTGCTGGTCGCGGTCGATGCCTGGGGACAGATCCCCAGCCTGGCCAAATGCACCCGCAGCGCCAATCTGCTGGCCTGCGTGGATGCCGACGGCAATGCCTACAGCGTTAACACCGTCGGTAGCACGATCTACTTGCGTGGCTTTGAAGTGGCCGGTAAACGCCATTGGGCGCAGACCAATAGCCGCTACGGGCAACTGACGTTCTTTACCGGCATCGCGTCCGATGGCGAAGCCTGGGTCGGCTACAACCGTCGGGTTGGCTGGACAACCATCAATCGGTTCTCCAGCTCCGGGGGCAGCAGCGCGAAGTTCACCTGTAGCCGGATGACCGGTTGCTAGACCTGCGCCTTCTTCTGCTCCTGCTGCCAGGCGATGTAGCTGTTCATCGGCGGATTCTTCTGGAAATAACGCTGCAAACCCTCGAACAATCCGTCAGCCACGGCCTGCTGATGCCGCGCGGTAACCAATCGCTGGCTGTCGCGGGCGTTCGAGATGAAGCCGGTTTCCACCAGAATCGACGGCACATCCGGCGACTTCAACACCGCAAATCCCGCCTGCTCCACACGCTTCTGATGCAGCGTGGTAATGCCCGCCAGGCTGCCAAGCACCGTATTGCCCAACTGCAAACTGGCGGCGATAGTGGCGTTCATCGACATGTCGAGAATCACCCCGGCGAGCATCGGATCCTTGTCCTTGAGATTGAGCAGGCTGGTGGCGCCCAACAGGTCCGCTCCATTCTCCCGTTGCGCCATGAAGCGCGCCGTGGCCGAGGTCGCGCCGCCTTCGGACAGGCAGTACACCGACGCACCTGAAGCAGTGAGACGCGGCGCAGCGTCTGCATGGACCGAGATGAACATGTCGGCCTTGTGCTTGCGGGCAATCTCCACGCGCTTGCGCAGTGGGACGAAAAAGTCGTCGTTGCGCACCAGCTTCACGTCGAAGCCCTTTTCGCGCTTCAGCCGCTTGGCCAACAGTTGGGCGATCGATAGCACTACGTCTTTTTCCCGCTCGCCTTTGGCGCCGACCGCGCCTGGGTCTTTGCCGCCGTGACCAGGGTCGACCACCACGATGATGTCGCGCTTGGGGTGAGTCTTGCCTGTGACGGGTTCGTGTTTTTCCGACGGCGCCGTCGCGATTTGTAGCGGTGCCGAAGCCTTCAGATCGAACACCAATCGGTGCCCCTGCCCATCCTGTGGTGGCAGCAGGAAACTGTTGAGCTGCACCGGGCTGCTGAGGTCGAGGACGATCCGCGTATCGCCCTGACCTAAATGCCCGGAACGGATCGCGCGAATCACCGAGTTGTCGAGCACCAACTGACTGAAGTCGCCACTGAGGTTGGCGCCACTCAGATCGATGATCAGCCGCTCCGGAGCACTCAGGGAAAAGGTTTTGTACTGCACCGGCCCGCTCAGATCGAACACCAGTCGCAGCTTGTCGTCCGAACGCCACAGTCGTGCATTGCGAATTTGCGTGGCCGACACACCAAAAGGTAACGCGAAAGCCGCGCTGGCCAGAATCAGGTTGAGCAAGTGACGTCTGTGCATGATGAAAGCTCGTTCACGAAAAAGGCATCGTCGATTTGATTGTTATAATATAACATGTCAAATCAACTCCCACGATGGACCTGCTCATGAATGCGCTGACTCTGCCGGATATCGCCGCGCAGGCCTCACGCCAAGCCCTGCCACTCGATTGGGTGGGCATGTGCGGCATTGCTCTTCCTGTTTTGTTCGATGGCCAGCGACTGAGTGCAAAGGCAGACGCTGGCGTTAGCCTCGACGATGGAGAGGCACGCGGTATCCATATGTCGCGGCTGTATCTGGCGCTGGAAATGCTTGAGCAGGAAAACCTCTCACCCGCGTTGTTGCGGCGAGTCTTGCGGAGTTTTCTTGAGACTCATGAAGGACTTTCCCACAACGCTTACCTAAAAATTCATACCGATCTACTGCTCAAAAGACCCGCGCTCGTCAGTCCACTGGCCGGTTGGAAAACCTATCCGGTGAGCGTCGAAGCGAGTCTGAAAAACGCGATGTTCCACGTGGAACTAAAAATCGACGTGCCTTACTCCTCAACCTGTCCTTGCTCAGCAGCCCTTTCGAGGCAGTTGATTCAGCAGCAATTCGTTGATGACTTCGCCAATCAACCATTGCAACACGCAGACGTTCTGGCTTGGCTCGGCTCCACGAAAGGCATCGTCGCGACGCCGCATAGCCAACGCAGCAATGCGCAATTGCAGCTGCGTCTGGATGACTATCTGGATGACCTGCCGCTGATCGCTGCGATCAACGACGCGGAAGCGGCTCTCGGCACGGCTGTGCAAACCGCCGTGAAACGCGCCGACGAACAAGCTTTTGCCCTCGCCAATGGTCAGAACCTGATGTTCTGCGAAGACGCCGCGCGACGCCTGAACCTGGCACTGAAACGCTCTCCGGGCATCAACGCCTTTCACGTGCGAGTCGTCCACGCCGAAAGTCTTCACGCCCACGATGCTGTCGCCGAAAGCCGCTGGAACTGGGAGGCCGCATGATCCGATGCCGAGCCTTGCGCTGGGGCGCACCCGGTCAGCCGCTCACTCCAGCGGTTGATTTCGAATTACCCAAGGGAAGTCTGACCGCCGTCATCGGTGCCAACGGATCGGGCAAAAGCAGCCTGCTGAAAGTCATCGCCGGCCTGCAAAAGCCACTGGCCGGCAACGTCGTCATTGATGTTCCACGCAAGGGCGGCCTTTCGTTCCTGCCTCAGCAACAACACCTGGACCGACAGTTCCCCATTAGTCTGCAAGAGTTAGTGGCTGCCGGTTTCTGGGGCAACAAACAAGCGCCAGAGATACGCAGCCAGCGCCTCAAGTCTGCGCTGGAAGACTGGTGCCTGACCGGTCTGGAGCATCGCCCGTTGATGGCCCTATCCGGAGGAGAATTGCAGCGTGCCCTGCTCGCCCGACTGAGCCTCGCCGAAGCGCCCTTGCTGCTGCTCGACGAACCCCACGCCGCACTCGACGAACTCGGCCAGGCGCTGCTGTGGAAACACATCCACGCCTGGCATGCCGACGGCCGAACCCTGGTCGTGGTGTGTCACGACTTGGCCGCCGTGCGCCAACACATTCCACAAGCGCTACTGATCAAAGGCAGCGGCTGCGTCCTCGGTCCCAGCACCGAGCTGATTCGCCAACAACCTCAGACGCAGGTGGCTTGATGATTGCCGCTGCTCACCTTTGGCAACCGTTTCACGAATTCGTGTTCATGCGCCGGGCACTGCTTGGTGGCCTTGTTCTGGCCTGCAGCACGGCGCCACTTGGGGTGTTTCTGATCCTGCGGCGAATGAGTCTGATCGGCGATGCGGTGGCTCACGGCATCTTGCCCGGCGCCGCATTGGGCTTCTGGTTCGCAGGGTTGAGCCTGCCCGCGCTGACCATCGGCGGCCTCGGTGCCGGCCTGAGCATGGCCGGACTGGCCGCCTGGATTACCCGCCGCACCGGCCTGCGGGAGGACGCGAGCCTGGCCGCGATCTACCCGATATCGCTGGCCAGCGGCGTGCTGATCCTTGGCATTGCCGGCAAGCGTCTGGACCTGTTGCACCTGTTGTTCGGTTCGGCGCTGGCGGTCGATGGCCCGACCTTGACCGGCATGCTCTGGGTCTCGGGCTTCAGCCTGATCGCCATGGCCCTCATCTACAAACCGCTGTTGCTGGACACCCTCGACCCGCTCTTTCTGCAAACCGTCAGCCGCCTCGGGCCGCTGGCTCACGGGGTATTTCTGACGTTGGTGGTGCTGAACCTGGTGATCGGTTTCCAGGCTATCGGCGCATTGATGGTGGTCGGTTTGATGATGCTGCCGGCTGCGGCTTCTCGCTTCTGGAGTCGTCGCTTACCGGTGCTGATCGCCATCGCCGCGCTGCTCGGCAGCCTCTCGGTCTGGCTCGGATTGTTGCTGTCGTTCTACTACTCGCTGCCCAGCGGCCCGGCAATCGTGCTGGTGGCTGGCGGTTTGTATCTGCTGTCCGTGGTGTTCGGTCCGGTACACGGTTTGCTGCGCCGCCCGCCTTTGCTCACATCCCAATGAGGTGTAACCCGATGCGCGCTTTACTCGTGCTGTTCAGTCTGATGCTGTCGATGTCGCTGTCTGCCGCGGAAAAACTCCAGGTGGTCACCAGCTTCAGCATCCTCGCCGACATGACCCGTCAGGTCGGCGGCGACCATATTCAGATCACCAACATGGTCGGCCCGGACGCCGATGCCCACACCTACGAGCCGACGCCGGACGATGCAAAGGCATTGCTCAACGCCAGACTTATCATCAAGAACGGGCTGGGTTTCGAGCCATGGCTGGACCGCCTGGTGACCAGCACCGAGACCAAAGCCCCGGTCATCAGTGCCAGCCACGGTGTCATTCCGCGCTCGCTGGATGAAGACGGCGAAACCATTCCCGACCCGCACGCCTGGCACAACCTGGCGAACACCGAGTTGTACATCAGCAACATCACCAAAGCGCTGATCGCCGCCGACCCTGCAAACAAACCCGACTACGAACACAACAGCCAGGCCTATCTGAAAAAGATCTACGCCTTGCTCGCCGAGGCTAAAGCCAAGCTCGGTTCGCTGCCGCCGGGTAATCGCAAGATCGTGACCTCCCATGACGCCTTCGGCTATCTCGGTCAGGCTTATGGCATCGACTTCATGGCGCCTCAAGGTCTGTCCACCGAACGCGAACCTTCGGCCGCCGAAGTCGCTGCGCTGATCACACAGATCCGTCAGGCCAAAGTCAAAGCGGTGTTCATGGAAAACATCAAGGACACGCGCCTGCTCAAGCAGATCGCCGATGAAAGCGGCGCGCACATCGGCGGCACGCTGTACTCCGACGCCCTTGCGGCGACCGGCCCGGCCAGCACCTTCATCGGGCTGTTCGAATACAACCTCAACACCTTGTACGAGGCGTTGAGCAAGCCATGATCCGCAAGAATCCTTCAGGTGATCTGCCGTTGATTGCGGAGTCGGCGTACGTGGATAAAACCGCAATCATCTGCGGCAAAGTGGTGATCGGCGAGAACGTCTTCGTCGGTCCCTACGCGGTGATTCGCGCCGATGAAGTGGACGACTCGGGCGAGATGGAAGCAATCACCATCGGCGCCAATTCGAACATCCAGGACGGCGTGGTGATCCACTCCAAGTCCGGCGCGGCGGTGACCATCGGCGAGTTCAGCTCCATCGCCCACCGCTCCATCGTCCATGGCCCCTGCACCGTCGGCAATCGTGTGTTCATCGGTTTCAACAGCGTGCTGTTCAACTGCACGGTGGGTGACGGCTGCGTGGTGCGGCACAACTCGGTGGTCGACGGTCGTGACTTGCCTGAAGCCTTCTACGTGCCCTCCACCACACGCATCGGCCCCAACACCGACCTGTCGCAGTTCCCACCCGTCAGCGTCAGCGCCTCGGAGTTTTCCGAAGACGTGGCGCGCACCAACGTTGATTTAGTCCGCGGCTACAAAGCCCTGCAGAACGAGTTCTGATCATGAGCAGCGTGCTGATTCGCAACGCCCGGTTGGTGAATGAAGGTCGTGAATTTGACGGCGATTTGCTGGTAAGCCACGGTCGCATCGTCAAGATCGCCAGCAGCATCGAAGGCGAAAAAGCCGCCGTGGAAATCGATGCCGACGGTCAATGGCTACTGCCAGGCATGATCGATGACCAAGTGCATTTCCGTGATCCCGGAGCACCGGACAAGGGCAGCTTCCATACCGAATCCCGGGCGGCGGTGGCCGGAGGCATCACCAGTTTCATGGACATGCCCAATACCTCTCCTGCCACCCTGACCCTCGCCGCGTTGGCTGACAAGAAGCGTCGAGCGGCAACCCATTCGGTGGCCAATTACGGTTTTCATTTCGGCGTGAGCAACGACAATCTCGATACCGTCGCCGCGCTCAATCCTTGTGAAGTGGCCGGGGTCAAAGTGTTCATGGGCGCCTCCACGGGCAACATGCTGGTGGACGATCCGCGGACTCTTGAGCGACTGTTCGCCGAGGTGCCGACTATTTTGCTGGCCCACTGCGAACACACGCCCAGCATTGAGGCCAACGCGGCGAACCTGCGAGAGCTGTTCGGCGAGCACCTTACGCCCGCTGCTCACCCGCTGATCCGCAATGCCGAAGCGTGCTTTCGTTCCTCCTCAATGGCCGTCGATCTGGCCAAACGACACGGCACTCGATTGCATGTATTACACCTGACCACCGCCCGTGAGCTGGCACTGTTCGAAGACAAGCCGCTGGCACAGAAACGCATTACTGCCGAGGTCTGTCTGCACCACTTGCTGTTCGACGACCGCGACTACCCGAGCCTCGGCAACCTGATCAAATGCAACCCGGCGATCAAGACCCAGGCCGATCGCGATGCCTTGCGTAAAGCACTGTCGAGCAATCGACTGGACGTGATCGGCAGCGATCACGCGCCTCACACCTGGGCCGAAAAACAGCGACCCTACAGCCAGGCGCCATCCGGTTTGCCGTTGGTGCAACACGCCCTGCCCGCGCTGTTGGAGCTGGTGGCCGATGAGATCCTGCCGATCACCACCCTTGTGGCCAAAACCAGTCACCGGGTCGCCGATCTGTTTGCCATCCCAGACCGCGGCTACCTGCGCGAAGGCTATTGGGCCGACCTGGTGTTGATCAAATCCGAACCCGATGGCATTGCCGTCTCCCCGCAGCCGATCCTCTCGCAATGCGGCTGGACACCCTTCGCCCGCCATCGCTTTCGACACAGCGTCAGCACCACCGTCGTGTCGGGGCAAATTGCCTGGCATGCCAATCGTCTACATGACAACTGCCAGGGTTTACCCCTGCGGTTCATGCGCTAACGCACGTCTAGAAGCCTTCGAGAACACCGACCATGATCCACATCACCCTGCCCGACGGCTCCTTGCGTGAATACGACCAGCCGCTGTCCGTGTATGAGGTTGCCGCGAGTATCAGCCTCGGCCTGGCTAATGCGGCGATCGCGGGTCGGGTGGACGGCGTGCTGGTGGACTGTGGATTCCTGATCGAGGGCGATGCCCGGGTCAGTATCGTCACGTCCCAGGAGCCCGACGGTCTGGAGATCCTTCGCCGTTCCTGCGCATTGATGCTGGCCATGGCCGTCAAACAGTTGCATCCGAATGCGCAGTTGCGGGCCGGATCGGTGCTGGGTGACGGTTTCTTTTATGAGTTTGCTTTCCAGCGATCTTTAACCCTGGCCGCGCTGCCAGTGATCGAAGCGCGTATGCGTGCACTGGCGGCGACCAACCATTCGATCCGCCGGAGGGAGCAAACGCCAACCGAAAGGCTATCGCTTTATCGCCTCGGGGACTTCGAGGGTTTCGCGGCAGGCCCGCACGTTCCCACCACCAAGGTATTGCAGGCCTTCGCACTGGACCACATCAGCGGCACGTTGCAGCAACGAATCTATGGCACGTGCTGGTCCAGCCAACAGGAACTGGACACCTGGCGAGTGTCGCCCCAGGTGATGGTCGTGAACATCGATGAGCGTCAGAGCGATTATGCGCACTCGGTGACCGAAGCGCTGCGCCGTCGCGGACTGCGCGCCAACTCCGACCTGCGTCACGAGAAAATCAGCCACAAGATTCGCCAGCACAGCCAGAAAGTGCCGTATCTGTTGGTGGTCGGAGAGAAGGAAAAGGACGGTGGGTTTGTCAGCATGCGCAGTGGCAGCGGGGAAGATTTCGGGGAGAAAGGGATTGAGGCGGTGTGTGAATTGTTGAGTCCACCGAAGATTCGAAGTGACTAAGCGGACGCCTTCGCGGGCAAGCCTCGCTCCTACGGGATTTGGGTCGTTCGCACGATCACGAAACGACATTGATACCCTGTAGGAGCGAGCGGTGCGGCGATCCGACTTGCCCGTGAAGCTTTTAGGCCCTTGGCTTCACGGTCCCGCAATCCTGGCCCAACCACACAGCGCGGGTATCGAGGCTACCCTTCTGCTGAATGCCAGTGGCATTGAAAGTGCCGTTGACCTTGGTGGTGAACTCACGATCACTCATAAAAGTGGCCACTCCGCTGCCCTGGGCTTTCGGACAGCTGAAGCGGAATTTCCACTGGTTACCGGTACGCTCGGTGATTTCCTGCCTGCAGCCCGATTGCGGGTCCGTCAGCGGAATGTTGTCAGTCTTCACCTGTTCAGGCGTCAGGCACGCCCGAATCCCTTTGCCGCCCATGGTGATGCCTTGTTTCTCCAGCATGGCCCGCTGTTGGGGGGTGATCTGGTTTTGTAGCTGGCCCAGGATCAATTGCAGATCGGGCATGTTCTGGTCATCGACCTTCATGTTGCTTGAGGTCAATTCCCACAAACCCGGTTGCAGCATCTGTGCCTGAGCGGCCACAGGAAGTGCCAAACCAAACGCCATGGCCAAGCCCAGCAGACGAACGTTCATCGAGTAACTCCTGATCATTGGTGGCCGTTAGACGTCGGCTACGGGCTTCGGTTCATGGGCCAATTAAATAGCGACATTCTGCCCGGAACATGGTCTGTTAAGCATTGAATCTTCAAGGAGCAAGGCTGCCCCCATGGATTATTTCGGACCGCATGTTTTCGGCTATCTGATCGCACTGCTGCACACGCTGGGCTTGATCGCCGCCATCCATGCTGTATTGACCGTTCGGACCGCTCAGGGCTCGATTGCCTGGGCTCTATCGCTGCTGTTCATTCCCTATCTCACGCTTGTCCCTTATCTGGTCTTCGGCCGCAGCACCTTCGATGGTTACATCAAGGCCCGACGGCAAGCCAACGAGGAAATGCGCAAGGCCATCTCCGAACTGAACTGGCGCCCCTGGGTAGAAGAGGCACTGGCGGCGCGGGCCTCCAGCGCTTACGCGTCTTTGCGGGCCATGCCGAAGCTGGGGCGCATGCCATGCCTGGCAAACAACGATGTGCGCTTGTTGATCGACGGCCCGGCCACGTTCGATGCAATCTTCGACGCCATCAACAACGCCCGTGAAGCGGTGCTGATCCAGTTTTTCATCATCCACGATGACCGCCTCGGCCAACGCCTGCACACCCTGTTGACGAAGAAAGCCGCCGAGGGCGTGGCGATTTACTTGCTCTACGACCGCATCGGCAGCCACTCCCTGCCCCACGGCTATGTGCAACCGTTGCGTGATGCCGGCGTCGAGGTCAAAGCCTTCGCCACCCGCAGCGGCTGGCTCAACCGCTTTCAGGTGAATTTCCGTAACCACCGCAAGATCGTGGTGGTCGACGGGCTTGTCGGTTTTGTCGGTGGGCATAACGTCGGCGACGAATACATGGGCGAGAAACCACCCCTGGCGCCCTGGCGCGATACCCACGTGCAAGTGCGCGGGCCGGTGGTGGCCTGCATGCAGGAGTCCTTCGCCGAAGACTGGTTCTGGGCAGCCCGTTCGCTGCCCCCGTTGATCCTGCCAGACGTTTATCCGGACGACGGCGTACTCTGCCAATTACTGGCCAGCGGCCCGGCGGATTCCTACGAAACCTGTTCGCTGTTCTTCGTCGAAGCCATCCATGCGGCGACGGAGCGAGTGTGGATCACCAGCCCTTACTTCATCCCTGACGAAGCAGTATTCGCTGCGCTGCGGCTGGCAGTGTTGCGCGGTGTGGATGTACGGATCCTGTTGCCGTCGCGGCCGGATCACCGGATCGTCTACGCTGCATCCAGCCTTTATGCCTTCGAAGCGGTACGCGCCGGGGTGCGTGTGTTCCGCTATCAACCCGGCTTCCTGCATCAGAAAGTGGTGCTGATCGACGACGAGATCAGCGCCATCGGCAGTGCCAACATGGACAACCGCTCGTTCCGGCTGAATTTCGAAGTGATGTTGCTGACGGTCGACAGTGGGTTTGCCGCCGAAGTGGAGCAGATGCTCAACAACGACTTCGCCCAGGCTCACGAAATCGCCAAAGAAGAAAGCCGGGAGACCCACCGCCTGCAACAGGTCGGCATGCGGATCGCCCGGCTTATTTCGCCGATTCTCTAGTTGTAGATGTCGTCGCGGGTCCATGGCAGTTCATGGCTGCCATCGGGGTGGGTTTTCACCGCGAGGATTTGATGCAGGTTGATCCAGCCTCTGGCGAAGGCATAGGCGCATCCCGCCAGGTACAACCGCCAGATCCGTAGTGCCTGCTCCGGCACCAGTTTAGCGGCAGCTTCCAGATTGTCTTCCAGGCGTTCGCTCCAGTGGTCCAGGGTCCGCGCGTAATGCAGGCGCAGGCTCTCGACGTCGACAATCTCCAGCCCCGCTTCGCTGATCTCGGCGGAGATCATCGACAGGTGCGGCAGCTCGCCGTTGGGGAACACGTACTTCTCGATGAACTCACCGGCGCCGCGCCCGACCGGACGACCGTCGGTGTGTTTGGCGGTGATCCCGTGGTTCATCACTAGGCCGCCCTCTTTCACCGCGCCGAACAAGGTTTGGCAGTATTCGGCCAGATTGGCATGGCCGACGTGTTCGAACATGCCGACGCTGACCACCTTGTCGAAACGCCCGTCCTGAGGCAGATCGCGGTAGTCGAGCAATTGCAGTTCGATCTGGTCTTCCAGGCCTTCGGCTTTCACCCGCTCACGAGCCAAATCCAATTGCGCTTGACTAAGCGTGATCCCGAACACCTTCGCGCCGAACTCCCGCGCGGCATACCGCGCCAACCCGCCCCAGCCGCACCCGACATCCAGCAGATACTCCCCTGGCTGCAAGCGCAACTTTCGACACAAGTGGCGAAACTTGGCTTGTTGAGCTTGCTCAAGGGTTTCACTGCCGGTCTCGAAGTAAGCGCAGGAATACGCCATGTCGCTGTCGAGCCACAGCTGATAAAACTCATTGGAGAGGTCGTAGTGATAGGAGATGGCTTTGGCGTCGGTTTCCTTGTCGTGGACCAGGCGCACCGGTTGCGCATCGTCGTCTTCGTTGAGCAGCGCCTGACTCCATTCATCGCAGACACGAATCACGTCGCTGATGGAGCCTTCCAGCTCCAGTTTGCCTTCGACAAACGCCGCCCCCAGCGCGTCGAGGCTCGGATGGGTGAACTGGGTAACCATGTGCGGGTCCTTGACCACAATGGTGACGCTGGGCGTCGGCCCCAGATTGAACTCATGGCCGTCCCAGAGTCGCAAGCGAAGCGGTAGTTGCAGATTCTGTAAGGCCGGTGGAAGTTGCGCGAGCATGAAAAGTCCCCCTTGTTTCAGACGTCAGATCTGAGGGTAGACCATCCCTGAAAAATAGCAGGCTATCGATTTAATAGCCTCCTTCTATTCCCGGTGTTACCACCAACGGTAAAGCCAGCCAACAGGCGAGCATTGAAATGACCGCCTCTAACCTAAAAGACTACAAACCCGGCACACAGTTCTGAAAAGTCGAGTCGCCGCTCACACCTCATCCTTAAGCTTGAGTAATGGTTCTTGAAAGCGTAGCAAACGCCCGGCATTACCGAGCACCAACAACGTACTCAAGTTGTGCAACAGTGCGGCAATCATCGCCCCTGCCACGCCAAGCCAGCCGAATGCGGCGAAGGCGACAATCGCCAGGGTCCAGCCCAGACCGATGATTACGTTCACCTGCAAAGTCTGCCGGCATTGGCGACTCAGGCGCACACAGGTTCCGAGACGGCGCAGGTCGCTGCCGATCAGTACGATATCGGCCGAGGCCAGCGCGATGTCGGCGCCGCCCGCGCCCATGGCCACTCCGACCACACCGGCCTTGAGCGCCAGGGAATCGTTGATGCCATCCCCCACCACCATCGGCCGGAAACCGCTGCCGATTTCTTTCAACACGCGATTGAGTTTGTCCTCGGGCAAGGCCTGGGCTTCGACATCGCTGATGCCCACATCCCGGGCCAGCGTGTGCGCCACGCTTTGTCGATCCCCGGTCAGCAACAACTGACGACCCAGGCCCAGTTCACGCAACTCGCTCAGGGCAAACCGCGCCTCGGGTTTGACGCTGTCGGCGAGCAACAGCCAAGCGAGGAATTCACCGTCGAGTGCCAGCCCGGCAATCGGGCCATCGTGTTCGGGAACAGTTGAAGTGGCGATGCCCAGTTGCGCGAACAGCTCCGGACGACCGAGGGCCGCTTCGCCCTGCTCGGTCATCGCCACGACACCCAGCCCCTGACGCTCGCGAATGTCAGAGAGCAGCAGAAAATGTTCCTGAGTGACCAACCCGGCCAACGCGCGACTGACCGGGTGGCTGCTGGCAGAGCCAAGGCTGGCGGCGAGTTTCAGTACGTGACTGCGATCTTCCAGCGGACTGTCAATCGATTGCAGGCGCAAGGTACCGAATGTCAGGGTTCCGGTTTTGTCGACCACCAACGACGTCAGGTCAGCCAACTCTTCGAGGAACGCCGAGCTGCGAATCAGAATTCCGTGCCGGGCCGCCACCGCCACCCCGGCAATCGCCGTGGCCGGTGCCGACAACACCAGCGCGCAAGGACAGGCCGCCACCAACACCGCGAGCATCGCCTGGGCATCGTTGGTGACGAACCAGGTTACGGCGGCCAGTAGCAACACCAGCACCATGTAGCTACCGGCGTAGCGTTCGAGCAAACGCGTGATCGGCGGCTTGGAACGTTCGGCGTTTTGCATCAGCGCGATGACTTTACCCAGCGTCGACTCGTGACCGGTGCGGGTCACCTCAATGCGTAGCAGGCCATCGAGGTTGATCGCCCCGCCAAACACCGGCATGCCCACAACAGCCTCTATGGGCACAGACTCACCGGTGATCGATGCCGTGTCGAGGCTTGCCTGACCGGACAACACCCGGCCATCGGCCGGCACTCGATCACCGGCACGCACCTCCACGAGGTCACCGGCCTTGAGGGTGCCGTTGTCGACTTCAACGATGGCGCCGTCAGCCTGAATCTTGCGCGCATGGCTGCGCGTCAGTTTGCCGAGGGCATGAATCGCTTCCTGGGAGCCGATCACGCTGCGCTCTTCCAGCACATGGCCGAAGATCATGATGATCGGCAGCAGTGCTGCAGTGAGCAGATCGCCAGTGGCCCAGGCGCCGAGCATGGCCAGGGCGATCAATTGATCGGTGATCCCGTGCAGGCTCGGATAACGCAGGCTGTACCACGCCGAACGCATGACCGGCACGGCCACCAGCAACGATGCAAAACCCAGCAGCAATTGGCTGACCCCGGTCTGCTCCGGCGACAACCAGCGCCAGATCAGGCCGAGCGCAAGCAAGCCCAGTGCAAGCATGGCCAGGGTCAACTGGCGCGCGGCGCTACGTTGTTCAGCCGAGGACAACATGCTCGGCGCGGCGGCGGTTGGGGCAGTCATTGTGCAGCTCCCTGAATGATCAGGCGGGAATCGTCTTTCGGATCGACCGTGGTCACCGAGCCGGCCTGCCCGAGAATTTTCGGCATCCGCTCACGGTAAATACGCAGCAGCATTTGCGGGTCCGTGCCCTGCTGTTGCGCCTTGGCCAAGCTCAATACTGTGGCGGTGTCGGTGGAGGCTTTGGCCAAACGTTCGCTGGCCTGGGCGTGAGCCACTTGCAGCGTGCGGTCGGCTTGTTCGTTGGCGGACTGAGTCAGCTTCTCGGCTTCCGTGCGCGCATTGGCCACGGCCTTGTCAGCTTGCTGGCTGGCAGTTAGCACGGCGTTGAACGCGCTCACCGCCGGGCCGGGCAGACTCGATTGCACATCGACCCGCGCCACTTCGATACCCAAGCCCTGCCCGGTCGCCGTCAGTTCGGCCAAGCGTTGATTGATGCCCCGCACCAGATCGCCGCGTAGACGTTCGCGACGTTCGGCAGCCTGATTGTCGGCGCCGATCAGTTCCGGTCGAGCCACCAGAATGGTGTCCAGATCTCGCGCCGCGGTGAGTGCCACGGCACTGCGCGTCACCATTCGATCCAGAGCCGGCAACACATGTTCACCCTGAAGAACGAAGGCATAGGGCTCAGTGACTTTGTAAAACACCCGCACATCCAGCTGCACCACGCCCGCGTCACCGGTCAGCAGATAACCGGAGCCGGCGAGCGCATCGCTGATGGGCGTGGCGAAGCTCGCCACCCGGTCGGCCTGCAACGCGGCATCGGTGCGCAGCAGATTTTCCACCCGACGCTCGATCACCCGGTCCGCTGCCGGCAACAAAACCACCTGCTCAAACGGTCGCGGCCACGCCAACAGCAAACCAGCATTTTGAATACGATCCAGTGCACCGAAGTGCAGCACCACGGCACGATTCTGCGGGTCGATCTGCCGGACATTGGAAAATGCCCACGCCAAAGCAGCCAGCACAGTCACAGCGTAAAGCGCGAGAAAAGCCAAGCGCCCGGCCTGAATCCAGGGGCTGCTCAATTCATTTGTTCCACGTGGAACCAAACTCATGGCTGCGACCCGGACTTGTTATCGAGCGTCGGCGGGCCATCAACCAACACCCGGAACGGCGCTGCATCGGTGCGCAAAATCAGTTTGGTGCCCGGTGCGACGATGGTGCCCAAGGTGTCGAGCGAACGCAGCAAATTGTAGAGCTGCGGTGAACCGGCGTAGGCCCGGCCGTAAATCTGCGCGGCTTCGACGCGGGATTGGGCTTCGATGTCTGCGGCTTTCACCGTCGCATCGGCTTGCACGATTCGCGCATCACGCTCAGCCGCGGAGCGGATTTGCGCGGCTTCGCGTTTGCCGATGGCCGTGCGTTCAGTGGCGATTGTTTCACGCTCGGCGCGCATACGATCGACGGTCGCGGTGAGCGTCACCGACGGCAGGGTCAAACGCTCAATGCCGACTTGCAGAACTCGCACGCCATAGGTGGTGAGCAACTGCTGATCGATCTGCTGACGCAGCTGCGCTTCGAAATCGGCGATGTGCACTTGGTTCGCGTCGGTGTTCACCAGGTTGGCCAGGTCGAAACTGCTGGCCGTGGTTTCCAGCGCCGAGCCGACAAAGGTACGAATCTGCCGCGCGGCTTCATCGGGTTGATTCTGCACGGCGCGCATAAAGCGTTGCACGTTGTCCGGATCGCCCTGTACCTGCCAGGCCACGTAGGCTTGCACGATGATGCGTAAACCGTCGCGCGTGCCCACATCCTGCAAACCACTGGAGGTGGTGCGCAGCCGCAGATCCACCGGTATCGCCGCCTCGAACGGCGCCGGCCAACGCCAGCCAAGACCCGGCTCCAGCAACACCCGCGATGGATTACCGAAGCGGGTGATCACCGTGGCCTCCCCCGAGCGCACTTGCACCAGGCTCGCCGCCGCAATGGCAAACGCCACCAGCAATGCCGCCCAGCCCATTCGCCGCCACGGAAAAGGGCCTGCTTCCTGTGGATCACCATGGTGGTGATGGTGATGATGACCGTGGTGATGCCCGCCATGGCCGTGATCGTGGCCGGCGTGGTCATCGTGATCGTGATGATCGTGAGTAGGCGTCGACTGGTTCAATGGGCGGCTCCTGGCTGAGCGGTATTACGCGGCGGCGCAGGGTCAGCCGGCAGCGTGAATGTACGTAGGTCGATGGTCGGCGCATTGCTGCTGCCACCCAGGCGATGATCGAGAACCAGCAGCTTGGCGTTAGCCAAACCCCGGGTCAGCTGGCTGAGGTATTGCTCCAGTACAAAAGCCTGGCCGGCGCTGGCATAAGCCTTTCGCTCGGCGGCAAATTTCAGGTCAGCGGCCTGAGCGCTCGAGTTGATTTCATGCGCGCTGGCCGTGGCTTGATCGCGAGCGATGCTGGCCTGCAATTGCGCCTGGTTGGTCGCCTCCGCCGCTGCACCGCGCTCGCGGGAGATCAATGCCTGGGCGCCAATCTGCGCTGCTTGCACGCCGTGATAGGCATTGGCCGCCCCCGCTGGCGGATGAATGGCCTCGACCACCGTGGCGAGAATTTCCACGCCGCTGTCGAGTTTTTGCAGATCCGCTTGCACGGCGCGGCCGATTTCTTCAGCGAGCCCTACCCTGTCTTGGCCGAGTAAACCGTCGAGGGTTCGCGAGGCGAAATCGTGAACCAGAATCCGGCTGGCGGTGCTGCGAATCAACGTTGTCACGTCGGCGCTGTTGTACGTCGCGGCCAGTGCCGCTTGATCGCTCAGGCCGATGCGATAGACGAAGCGCACGTCCATGTTGACGATCTGAAAGCTCTGCTTGTCGGCACGGCTGCTGGCAATGACCTGGGATTTGTCATTCACATGGCTGGCGTCCCACAAGCGATTGGCAATGGCCGGTGCCGGGCCTTCGGCAGGTTCGGCCGCGACCGGGGCAGACGCTTCGCCCACGCTGGTGGCCAACTCGTGGACTACGCCGTTCTCGACGCTCAACACGCGACCCAGCGGCCACGGCAAACCGGCGTGCA
This sequence comes from Pseudomonas sp. GM18, assembly GCF_000282195.1. GTDB lineage: Bacteria > Pseudomonadota > Gammaproteobacteria > Pseudomonadales > Pseudomonadaceae > Aquipseudomonas. The sequence continues at coordinate 55,776 of NZ_AKJT01000022.1, read as the reverse complement.
AACCGGGGCCGAACACTTCCACCGGTTTGCCGAAACGCTCGTAGATGCCCCGCCCCTGCAGCGGTATTTCATGAATGCCGGTGAGCGACCAACCGACGATCGCCACCACCGCCAGCACCGGCAAAAATGCCCGGCGCATGTAGGTGAAGGCCCAGATTTGTCGCAGGTCGATGCCGAAGCGGTTGTGCAACTCGTGCTGCAATGCGAGCAGGGGCTGCGGCGGCCAGCGCAACATATCGGCAACGAAGCTGCGCGCCAGCAAGGCCGGTTCAAGCTGTTCACGACGGGGACTGAACAGTGACAACACGGCGCGCAGCAACAACTCGATGGCGACCAACCCCGGCAGCAAGCCGATCAGCACCGCCAGGCGCACCGGCCAGACCGATGCTTCGCTGCCGAACAACAGACACAAGGCGCTGAGCACCAGGCAAATAATCGCGACCCGCGTCAGCTGCGCCAACGACCCGGCTTCAGGCCATTGGGCGACATTTTCCTGCGCCAGATGCCGCTCCAGCACCAGCAAACCGAAAGCCAGCAGCAACGACAACGCCGCGCCGACGCTGGCCGACAACCCTAACGCGGCGGGCGGCAACGCGAGGTTCCAGACTTGCTCGATGCCGTACAACGTCAACAACGCCCAGCCGCCAAGCCAGAGCGTCGGTGCACCGATCTGCCCCAGCAAGCGCAGCCAACGCTGACTGATGCGGTCCAGCAAGCGCTCGTACCAGCCTTCGGCGACAACGACTTCTTCAGTGATCGCCACCGGCACCAACACGGCCGGAGTCATCGCTCGTGCACGCCACTGCGTTACCCACCAGGCCGATTGCAGGCCGGCGACCAACACCAGCAAACCGGCGCCCTGATTGACCAGCAACGCGGGCCAGAGCGACTGCGGTGCAAACAACCCGACAAAAAACGCCAGCACCAGCCCTACTGCCGCCAAGGCACCCAAACCGATTGCCCATTGGCGCAATCGACGTCCTTGAACGACCGCCTGCTGAAAGCGCGGCAGCCCTGCTATCTGTGCTTCATCGCCATCGAGATCGACTTGCATACCACCCCAGCCATTGCTCACATCACAATTCGTTACGATATAACGAAAATGGTGAAATTTTCGTCCTGAATCGTTCTATCTAAAAGCGCTGAACCTGTCGCCAAGCTGAAGCCTTGACCGAAATGGTGAGAAACGCACATATTACATACGTAATTTTTTACTGAAGACTACTTTTTATCGATCCCGTCCCTCTCAATCCAGGAGTTGCACCATGAGCACCTATGACGTCGTGATTCTGGGCGCCGGCCCCGGCGGTTATAACGCAGCGATCCGCGCCGGGCAGTTGGGCTTGAAAGCGGCGTGTGTGGAAGGCCGCGCCACCCTTGGCGGGACCTGCCTGAACGTCGGCTGCATGCCGTCCAAGGCATTGCTGCATGCCTCCGAGCTCTACGACGCGGCCATGGGGGCGGAATTCGCCAACCTGGGGATCGAGGTCAAACCTGTGCTCAACCTGGCTCAGATGATGAAACAGAAGGATGAAAGCGTCACAGGACTGACCAAGGGCGTCGAGTTTCTGTTTCGCAAGAACAAGGTCGACTGGATCAAGGGGTGGGGCCACATCGACGGGCCGGGCAACGTCACGGTGACCGACAGCCAGGGTGGCAAGACCCGGCTGAGCGCCAAAGACATCATCATCGCCACCGGTTCCGAACCCACTCCCCTGCCGGGCGTGGACATCGACAACCAACGCATCCTCGACTCCACCGGCGCGCTGTCGCTGACTGAAGTGCCGAAGCACCTGGTGGTGATCGGCGCCGGGGTGATCGGCCTGGAGCTGGGCTCGGTATGGCGGCGCCTGGGCGCTCAGGTGACGGTCGTCGAATTTCTCGACCGAATCTGCCCGGGTGTGGATGCTGAAGCCGGTAAAACCCTGCAGCGCTCATTGAGCAAGCAAGGCATCAGCTTCAAGTTGAGTTCGAAAGTCACCAGCGCCACCCCCTCGGCGAGCGGTGTTCAGCTCAGCGTCGAACCGGCCGCAGGTGGCACCGCCGAGTTGCTGGAAGCCGACTACGTGCTGGTGGCTATTGGTCGTCGTCCTTATACCCAAGGCCTGGGGCTGGAGAACGTCGGCCTAGCCACCGACAAACGCGGCATGCTCGCCAACAAGGGCCACCGCACCGAAGCTGCGGGGGTCTGGGTGATCGGTGACGTTACCTCAGGGCCGATGCTCGCCCACAAAGCCGAAGACGAAGCCATGGCCTGCATCGAGCAGATCGTCGGCAAGGCTGGCGAGGTCAATTACGACCTGATCCCCAATGTGATCTACACCAAACCGGAGCTGGCCAGCGTCGGCAAGACCGAAGAACAGCTGAAGGCCGAAGGTCGCGCCTACAAGGCCGGCAAATTTCCCTTCACCGCCAACAGCCGGGCGAAGATCAACCACGAAACCGAAGGCTTCGCCAAGGTACTGGCCGATGAGCGCACCGACGAAGTCCTCGGCGTGCACCTTGTGGGCCCGAGCGTCAGCGAAATGATTGGCGAATATTGCGTGGCCATGGAGTTCAGCGCCTCGGCCGAAGACATCGCCCTGACCTGCCATCCACACCCGACCCGCTCCGAGGCATTGCGCCAGGCGGCGATGAATGTGGAGGGGATGGCGACGCAGATTTAGAAAGATCAAAGATCAAAAGATCGTCCGAACGCGGCCCGAGCCTTCGGCAGCTCCTACGCGCCTGTGGGCGCTGCGATCTTTTTGCTTTTCAGCCAGGCAAATGCCCCAACGGCAACGCCCCCGGCGTCTTCACCGTATGAATCGCAAAGTTGCTGCGGATATCGCTCACCCCAGGCAATTTCAGCAATCGCCCGGTGAGAAAACGGTCGTAGGCGCGTAAATCCGGCACCACCACCTGCAGCAGAAAATCCGATTCCCCTGACACCAGAAACGCCGAAATCACCTCAGGCAATGCCGTCACGGCCAAGCGAAACGCTTCGGCTTGTTCATCGTTGTGTCGTTCGACCTTGACCCCGACAAACACCGTCAGCCCAAGACCCACTTCATCTCGATCGAGGTTGGCCTGATAACCGCGAATCACGCCCGCCTCTTCCAGCATCCGTACTCGACGCAAACAGGGCGAGGCCGACAAGCCGATCTCATCGGCCAGTTGCACGTTGCTCAGGCGTCCGTCCCGTTGCAGCGCCGCGAGGATTTTGCGGTCGTAGGCGTCCAGTTTCATGATTTGGCAGATCCTGATGGTTCGATCATCACAAACTGGCAGGTTATGCCAAATATCGAAGCTTTAGAAGCTGACTACGCAACCACCTGCCCCGCCCCTCGGCCGTAGACTGACCGCACCAAATCGACAACGAATGGGGTGCAACATGACAGAGCTCTGGCTGTTTTTCATGGCGTTGGCAGTGGTCTATCTGTTGCCCGGCCCGGACATGATTCTGCTGTTGCAGACCGGTGCGCGCCAGGGCAAAGGCGCGGCGCTGGCCACGGCATTGGGGCTGGGCGTGGCGCGCGGTTGTCATGTGGCATTGGCGGCGCTGGGTTTGGCGACGCTGTTCAAGACTGCGCCCTGGACCTTCGACGTGGTGCGCCTGGCCGGCGCCGCGTACCTGTTGTGGATCGGCATTCAGTGCCTGCGCACCACGATGCTGCCGAGCTTGAGCGGCGCAGACGCAACGACCGATAAACCACGGTGGCCGGAGGCGATCCAGCGCGGTTTGCTGACTAACCTGCTCAACCCCAAGGCGCTGCTGTTTTGCTCGGTGCTGCTGCCGCAGTTCATCAACCCCCAAGCCGGGCCGGTGCTCGCACAATTTGCGACGCTAGGCATGATGCTGGTCAGTGTCGGGTTGCTGTTCGACAGCGCCTACGCGCTGGTCGGCGCGGCGCTGGGCCGTTGGCTGCAACGCAGCCCATCGGCCCAGCGGGTACAGCAGTGGTTGTTTGGCAGCCTGCTGATTGGTTTTGCGGTGCGGCTGACCTTTGTTCAACAAGCCTGATGACTATCGCGCATTGCGCCGGCGTCGGTTGATCAACACCAGCGCAATCGCGGTAAACACCACCACGCTGCCCATCTGCAGCCACTTTTTATACGGTCGCAATGCCGAGCGGATCGGGCTCAACACTTGGGTAACGTAACGCTTATCTGCATTCTGAAAATCCGGATAAGGACATCGGTGACCGAAGTTCACCGCCCAATCCACGTACGGCCCTTCCTTCACATAGCGTTGATAGAAGGCGCTTTCTTCTTCAAGGCTGGTGTTCCACCCCGCAGCCGCACACAACACTGCCGCAAAAGCCTGGCTGGTATGGGGCAAATTATCGGCAGCGCGGCTGGCCAATGCCGTGGCGACATAACGATAGTGGTAACGCTGATCGGGCTGTGCAGCACTGGCTTGCTGACGCTGGACTTCATCTTCAGCCACTAATGGACCCACCTTGAGCTCGCTGCTCTCAAGGCTGTAATTACCGCCGAACGTGGCGTAATCCGGCGCCATTTCATAGCCGAGAATCTCCATCCCCCACTCGCGCGTCAGCCAACCTGCGTTAAATAGGGCCGCAGCACGCTTGGTCGGCCACCAGGCAGCGGCCGCCTCCTGACGCAATTGCCCATACGCCTTGGCCTTGTTCTGCAAATCGACGTTGTCGAAGTAAGCCGGAGCCTCATCGTAGCGCTCTTCACGCAACAAACGCCGCCCGAGCAGATTGCGCAGGTTGGCTGCCACCGGCAACGACACATAATTGTCGCGATCCTGCTGGCTGAGCGGCGGCGGTGCCGGTACCTGGGTGTCGACGTACTGCTTGAGTTCATCGAGGGTCAGTACCCGCTCGGCCACGGTGGCCGCGTCGAACCAGTAGATGCCCTGGCTGCGATAGAGCTGATCGAAGGCCTGCAGGTAATCCCCGCGTTGCAGGGCCAGAATCGCGCTTTCACCCTCGACCCGGCACTTGGGCTGGAGCGTTTCGTAATCCCAGTCGGGCGTCCGCCGCCCGCCCCAGGATTCGTTCTGTGGGAACGCCTGGGCGGCCTTGGCATAGGCCGCAGCGGCGGCGTTTTTGTCGCCATCACGCACCGCCAGCTTCGCCCGCAACCACCACGCTAGACCGCCGTCACCAGCCTGTTCGAGGAAGGCTTTGGCGCTGGCGTAATCGCCCTGTTGATAATTCATCGCCGCCAGGCGATCGGCGTTATCCAGGCTGCCACGGGTGCTGCTTTGCAGCAGTTTGATCAGTTTCTGTTCGTTCGGCGGTTGATCGCCGAATGACCAGCCCACTCGACTGATCAACGACGCCGTCACCAGTTGCTGCACCGCTTTGCCCTTGAGCAACCCGGCCAGTTGATCGTCGGGCATCGCCGCCAGATCCGCCATCAACAGCTTAAGCGAGGTGTAGCCCACCGCCGAACCGTGAAGGTTCTGCGTGGCGTAGAGTTGGATGGCATTGTCCCAGTCGCCCGCGGTGCGGGCCACTCGCGCTTCTTCGCCGAGGCTGGCGACACCCAGTTCCAACGGGTCGCTGAAGCCGTCGATGCTCAGTTGACGGGTCTGCTCGAAGGCTTTGCGAGATTGAGCCAACAGGTCCGGCCCGGCGCCTGCTTCTGAACTCATGGCAAACAGCGCCCGGCCCAACGAGTACGCCGCCCAGGTGCTGCGCAACGCGCGTTGTTCGGCCGGCAGCGTCAGCACTTTCTGGAAGTAGTCGGCGGCCAGGCCATGGTCACCGGCGTTGAACGCCACGGCGCCAGCCAGATAGAGCCTGTGCTCGGGCGGCAGGTTCGCGCCTTGCTCTTCAACCTGACGGGCATCGGTCAGGCTGCGCAGTTGTTTCACCAGCGCTTGCTGCTCAGGCGTCAGACCGGCCTGTTCGGCGGTGTCGCGCTGACGAGTGTAATCGGGCGCATCGCCGTAACCGTCCCCCGGAATGTTGGTGGCGGCGGTGACATTTTTCAGTCCCGCGATGGCATGCCCCAGACGGTTGATCTCAAGGTTGAAGTTGCCTTCCGGCAGTTCCGCCAGCGACTGGCCACGGTTGTCCAGCAGGCGCATGGGAAAGTCCGGCCCGCAGGCCAGCGCCGAACCCAACGGCAGGCTGAGGCTCAGGCAAAGCACATGGCGGGGCCAGTTACGGGTGAACATTCGAACCTCCTTGATCAATGTGTGCGCAGCGTGCCCAACCGATGGCGCGCTGCCCGCCGGCCGGGATTCGACCATCGCGCAGGCGGGTGAAGGTAAGCAGATCCGGGCGCTGTTGCAACGCATAACCGGCCAGCGCATCGGCGCCTTCACAGCCCTGCACCGCCAGCGTCAAGCGCTCGGGCCAGGCGCTGTCGAGGTTGCCTTGATTGCTGAGGCTGATGTCGTAGAGGCCGTCCTGCGCCGAGAGTTTCAGCCCCACACGACTGTCGAGCGTATCGCCGCGCGCCACAGCACCCAGCGTCGTCAGGCTCCAGGCCCGGCGATCATTGGCCAGGGGCAGGCGAAACCAGATCAGCCCGGCCAGATGGGCCGGTGGATCAGCGCGCAACTCGGCGCCGAGCTTACTCAGTTGCAGCGGATCCGCCAGCAACTCCCGACGTTCGCCGCCTCGCTCGATGGGCACTTCGCTTTCCACGACCGGCGCGCCCCCGGCCCCCGGCAACAGCGCCACGCCATAAGCCGGCAGCGCCAGATAAAACGGTTTCGATGTGTTGCGACTCCAGGCCCTGGCCCACTGCCGTGTCTGATCCGGGTCGAACAGCCCACGCCGTGGATCGCTCACCGCATGCACCTGCAACACGCTGCTGTCGACCGTTGCCAGCAACGCCGGCAACTCAGGGCTGTCGAGCCAGGCCGGCAACGCGGTGATGCTCAGCGGCAAGGACGCCGGCAGAACGCCACGCAAGTGGGTGAGGAATTCGCGGTAGGCCGGTAACCGGGCGTTGCCCGCATCGTGGTCGATTTCCATGCCGGACAGGGTCAGCCCCTGCCCTTGCCAATCGCTGAGCACCTGCTGGATCTGCACCGTGACCTCGTCCCGGTCCAGCCCGTTGAGCTGGCCATCCAGACGAACCACCGCAATCAGCGGTCGGCCATCACGCTTGAGCAGCGCCGGATCGATCCGCGCCCGGCTCCAGCCAGACTGTGGAAATGCCTGCAAGGCCAGCACGCGCAAGGTCGAGAAATCTGTGCGGCTGTCGCGCAGCGCGGCGTCATGGGCCGGCGTCCATTGCCGTTGCCAGACATAGAGTTGCTGATCGAGCGGCGGCGCGTGCGGTTGCTTGCAACCGTTGAGCAACACCGCCGCCAGCAAAACGATCAAGCGTGTGAAAAAGACCATGAACACCAATCCCTGAAATGCAAAAAGGGCCTCCCAAGGCCCTTTGTCACTCTGCTCGTTACCCTACTCAGCTATCGGCTTGCGGGCAATGATCACCTGACTTTTCGGTATCAGTAGTTGGAAGAGGAATCTCTGTCCTACGCATAACTCCGTAGGAACGAACCGTGGCGAGGGGGCTTGCCCCCGCTTGAGTGCGTAGCACTCACAAAATCTTTGGTACATCAGAGATTTTGGGGCTGCTTCGCAGCCCAACGGGGGCAAGCCCCCTCGCCACGGTTCGCTCCTACAAGGGATCAGCTGTGTGGCGCAGGTTTTGGTATGGCGACGTTATCCAGCATCCGGTTCACCGCCAGTTCCGCCAGCATGACGATCTGTTGAATCGCCATCGCCGTATGCCGGTGCGGCCCTTGCAGATACCCCGCAAAGTCACTCGCCATCACACTGGCCTGGGCCAACGATTCACAGGTGTGGGCCAACAGGTCTTCGTCTTTGATATCCGGCGCAACCATAAACATCGTGCTCGGCTTGCGGGCGACCGGTGCTTTGAGGGCCGAGGGGTTGAGGTAGTGATCGAGCGCGCGCTCGGCGGCTTCGTTGAGCTTTTTTGAATTGGGGGATTCGTAAGGGGAAGTGCTGTCCGCTTCGGGCGGATTTGGTGTCGGCTTAAACATGGCAAAGATCCTTAAAGAGATGGAGCTGCCATTTTTCGTTTTCCAGACGAAAGGGGTGGCAGCTGTACGCGGACTGGAAAAACCGGTAGAGGATCAAACCCGGCAGACCCGAAGGTCTCCCACGCACAGCCGCCATAACTGCAGAGCTGAAAAAGCGCCGCATTATGTCACCTGCTGTGATCCTATACTTCGGGTTTTCCAGGCCCGATCGCTGGATTGCCAGCGACCCCCAAAGCCTATCCACCCCATTTCCGACCGACAACCGTCAAAACCTGTCGGAAACATCCCCCCAAAATCATCGTCTGTAGGACTGCCTGAAGATCAAAAAATCGCCGCCTTCGGCAGCACCTACGCAGGATTTGTTTACACCCTGTAGGAGCTGCCGAAGGCTGCGATCTTTTTCTAAAGGTCGAGCACCAACGGCTGCGACCCCTGCGCCGGCACCGCACAGCAAATCAGCACCTCTCCCGCATCGGGAACCTCCGCCGGAGGCTGTGGATAATTCACCTGGCCGCTGATCAACCGGGTCTTGCAGGTCCCGCAGGAACCGCCGCGGCAACTGAATTCCGGGCGCAGGCCACGGCTTTCCGCCAACTCCAGCAAACTGCCACCGTCCGGCTGCCAACGCGCCTCTTTGGCCGAGCGCTGGAACACGACGGGCACCGAAACGGTGGCGGCCGGTAATTGCTCGATGACCACCGCGTCCGGGTCCGGCTTGCGACGTAGCGTCGACGGGCCAAAGGTTTCGGCATGAATCCTTGAATCAGGGACATCCAGATCCCGCAGGCTGTCGTACAGCCCCTGGGTAAAACTGCCCGGACCACACAGGACAAAATCCACTTGGTCGTAGTCCTCCACCTCAAGAATGGTCTTAAGCAAGTCGGCGTCGATCCGCCCTGTCAGGTCGAAATCTTCACCCTCGCGGGCATCGGGCTCCGGCTGACTGAGCAAACGCAGCACACGCACCCCATCACCGAGACCGTCGAGCAGGCGATCCAGTTCAGGACGAAACGGTTGATCGGCCAAGGTCCGCGAGCTCTGGAAGAACCACACAGGACGGATGCGCCGCGTGCGCAGGCCTTGATAAACCACCTCCCGCAGCATCGACAGCAGCGGCGTGATCCCCACACCGGCGGCCAATAGCACCAGCGGCCGACGCTCATTGGGAGCCACGGTGAAATGCCCTTGAGGCGCGCGGGCTTCGAGCTCATCGCCGACACGAATCTGCTCATGCAGGTGCGAGGACACCAGGCCTTCACGCTTCACGCTGATGCGGAAAAAGTCATCGGATGGCGCGCTCGACAGGCTGTACGTGCGGATGTGCACATCGCCTGCGATGTTGAACCGCAAGGGCAAATGTTGCCCGGCTTGAAACACCGGCAATCCGGCGCCATCGGCAGGCTCCAGATAGATCGAACGGATGTTGTGACTCTCCCGCTCGATGCGCGTCACCCGCAGCGGCCGCCAGCGATTCCCCAGCGCCTGGGCTTGCAGGCGTGCATTCGCCTGCGCCCAGGTGCCGGTCAGCAAACTGGTGGGCGATACGCCGTCAAAGCGCCAACGCAAGGCCAGTGCTGCGGGCCGACGCACCACATGCTCAACCTCGAATGTCCACAGCCGCTCGGCCCCTTGAAAGGCTTCGATCTGCGGGCCTTCGAGGATGACTTGCGTACGACCGCTGAGGTGCAGCAGGTCGCCCGACTCGAAATCGATGAACAGTAAACCGGCCCGTGGGTTTATCAGCAGGTTGCCCAAGGTATTGAAAAACAGGTTGCCGGCGAAGTCCGGAATAGTCAGGCAATTGCCTTCTACCTGGACAAAACCGGCCTGGCCACCCCGATGAGAAACGTCCACCGAGCGTTGGCCATCGACGTCTACATAACTGGCGACGAAGAAGGTATCGGCGCTGGCGATCATGGCTTTGGCCGTGTCATCCAACCCATTGAGATGCTGCGCGATACGGGTCACCGGATCCGCCAATGGCACCGAGCGAAACTGGCGCAATTGAATGTATTGCGGACAATTGCCGAAGGATTGCTCCACCGTCACCTCGAAACCGCTCGCCGTTACAGCGCCGACTCGACCATTGAGGCGGTTGCGACGTCGGGTGTGCAGCTCGATACCGAGCAGGCCGATCGCCGCCCCGTCTTGCAGTTGTGCAGGGTCGTCACGGCCGGGCAGGCTGCCGAGCTGCAACAGCCCGGGCGCGGGGGACTTCGCAAAGCCCGGCGGCCCTTCAAGAATGCTCGCCCAAGGGTTGCCGTCAGCATCCACCGCGCCGTACAGCATGAATGGCAGTTGCTGATAGAACATGCGGTGCTGGTCCAGCATTTCGCCGCGAATCACCCTACGACCCAACGCGTCCATTCGTTCGGCGACACCCACGTGAGCCTGCAACTGTTTTTCGCCTGCGTGCCAAGGTGAACGTTCCATAACGGCTTCTCCCCTGCGCTCATTGCGCAATATGAACGACCCAACTGAATCGGGCCGTGAACATCAGGCAGTTTTTTGCAAACCGGCAACGGTGCGCGGCATGCCGACAAACCCTGGCAAGGCTTCAATCCGCGCCAGCCAGGCGCGGATGTTGGCGTAGTCGTCCAGCGACACATTGCCTTCCGGGGCATGGGCGATGTAGCTGTACGCGGCGATGTCGGCGATGGTCGGCTCATTGGCAGCCAGGTAGGCCGTTGCACCCAGTTCCTGATCGATCACTTTGAGCCAGGTATGGGAATAAGCGATCACCTCTTCAGCGTTGTAAGGCGCACCGAATACAGTGATCAGCCTTGCCCTGCCAGGGCCAAAGGCAATCGGCCCGGCGGCGACCGACAACCAGCGCTGAACCTTGGCTGCACCGACCGGATCGGTTGGCAGCCAGCGACCGTTGCCGTATTTCTGCGCAAGGTAGACCAGGATCGCGTTGGAGTCAGCCAGCACCATGCCTTGATCCTCAATCACCGGAACCTGACCAAAGGGGTTGAGCGCAAGAAAATCCGCTTGTTTGTGTGCGCCCTTGGCCAGGTCGACGAAGATCAGCTCGGTCGGCAGTTGCAACAACGACAGCATCAGCTCTACACGGTGAGCATGGCCGGAACGTGGGAAGTTGTAGAGTTTGATCGCTTGCATGGTCGACTCCGCTGGGTGGTGGCGCCGCTCAGGAAAGATCAGCGCCGATGGAGGGCTATCTTCCATCTGCAACCAAAGCAACAGAATAACCAGCAAACGCAATCCATTATTTCAGCCAGCGCAATAACCCTTCAGCCGTGCAGGGCCGGGTGTTCGCGCAGCACTTTCACCGCAAAGTCCACAAAACTGCGAACCCGCGTCGGGGCCTTGCGCCCACCTTGGTAGACCACATGAATGGGCAATGGCGGCAGTTCGAAGTCAGCCAGAACGATTTCCAGTTCACCGGCGGCGATCTTGCTCGCCACTTGATACGACAGGACTCGGGTCAGTCCCAGGCCCATGGCGGCGGCAGTGATCGCCGCTTGATTGGCGGAGACCACCAGACGTGGCTCCGGACGAACGCTGATCGGCTCTCCCGCTTCAAGGAACGGCCAGCTTCTGGGCTGCCCAATGGACGAGGTGGCGATGATCGGGGCGCGGCTCAAATCTGCAGGATGCCGAGGCCGACCATGGTCAGTCAGGAAACCGGGGGAAGCGCAGATCACCCGCCGCACTTCGCCCACTCGAATTGCATGCTGATTGCTGTCAGGCAACTCACCGATGCGCACGGCCACATCAATGCCCTCCTCGACCATGCTCACCACCCGATCGACCAGTACAGCGTTGATGCTGACTTCAGGGAATTGAGTCAGGTAACCGACCATGAGCGGTGTGACGAACAAATCGCCGAACAATACCGGTGCCGTGATCGTCAGTTGCCCACGGGGCTGGGCATGGCTCCCGGCGGCCGAATCCTCGGCTTCCTGCACCTCGGCGAGAATTCTCCGACAGTCCTCCAGATAACGCTGACCCGCCTCGCTCAAATGCACGCTGCGGGTGGTGCGCGTCAGCAACTGAGTGCCAATGCGCTGCTCAAGCGCCGCCACCGCCCGGGTGACGCTGGCCGCCGACATCCCCAAACGCCGCGCCGCCGCCGAGAAGCCTTGTTCCTGGGCGACGGCAGCGAAGACCTGCATTTCCTGGAATCGGTCCATCGGGCATGTCCTTCATTCAGATAAAAAAAATCGCCACCGTAGGCCGCGATTCTTAGGGTTGTGTAGCGTAAATATAGAGTGTCAGCGGTGTCTACATAACTTAAGTTTTTGACTAATTAATTGCACTCAAAAAATAACATTCTGAGAATAAGCTTATTCAATAAGCAAATAACGGATGTTAGTTCTTGAGCATAGCCCTTTCTGGTACCCACTAGTTGGTTCATTAAAAACCCAACATCGATTTGCTCACCAACGGTAATTATTTCCAGAGAAGCCCCATAAGGGACGCCTTGACCGCAGCGGCAATCTTGTTTTGGCAACCCAGTTTTTTGAGGCAATGGTTTATATGGAAATTGACCGTTCTCTTGGTAATGCCCAAGATGATGGAAACATCGTCCGATGTTTTTCCATCAGCGGTCCATTGCAGAATTTCCTTTTCCCGTTGAGACAACTCAATGGGTACCGGTAGAACAGATCCCACCCCCCGCAGCTGTAATCGAGTCATGCCCAAATGGGTGATCTGTGCAAGCCAGGAGAGCTCAGCCTGTTTGGTCTCGAGCTCCAGGGCGGTGATCGGGTCGCTGCCGCGGGCGAACGTCACCAGGCCCTGTGCCTCGCTATTGAGCAGGGTTTGCCCCCATCCCTCCGAGAGCCCATGACATTGCGCTTCCTGCCAGAAATCGGGAGCCTGGGCTTTGAGTTCAGCATCCCACAGCACGGGTTTTACGCTTCTCAGTGCCCGGATAACGTAGGGGTCAATTTCCAGGTAGCGATTGTCCGAGTAGGCCGCCTGCCAAACGGGTGAATAATTGTTGAGGAGTAACAGGCTAGGCTTGGTGATAGGGAAGAGTCTTCTCGAGCCATAAGCCACATAGTCAAACTCCAACTGCCGGGCAACGTTCTTAATATTGTCGAACAATAATTCGACATCCGTTGCAGACATAGCATTTTCCAACAGTTCAGCCTGCCAGTGCGACATAGAGATTCCTTCTCTTCTTTATTGCTATCGGCGTCGTGCCAACATGCCTAGCATATTTCCAAATGTTTCCGATAGCTGTCAAGGGTGACAGGTAGTGCGCAATCTCACCGTGCGCTCTAATCGGAACCCAATAAGTCACTAAAAGGAAGATGTGATGGATTACATGTCAGGACGTTATGACGAGCTAACGACAGTAGAGCGTCAGCGGTTGGCACATTATCGGTATCAGGTGTTCGTTGAACGCCTCGGCTGGCAATTGTCGACCCCTGCCGACTTCGAGTTCGACCAGTTTGACCATAGTGGCACTCATTACATCGTCGCGGAACAGGACGACGGAAACATAAAAGGATGCGCACGCCTTTTACCCACCACCCAGCCGTATCTATTGAGTGAAGTGTTCACCTCATTGCTGGGCGACGTTCCTGCCCCTTGCCAGGATGACATTTGGGAACTGTCACGCTTTACCTCTCTGGACCTCGATGCTCCTGCCGGCAAAGACGAACAAATGATGTCCGACGAAACCACCGTCGGCCTGTTCATGGCCACCCTGGATTACGCCAAAACCCGCGGTGTTTCGCATCTGGTGTCGGTTTCCCCTGTCGCTATCGGTCGTCTGTTGAAGCGCGGCGGTATCGATTTCAAATGGCTCGCGCCGCCCCAAGTGCTGGACAACCGTACCCTGGGGGCCTGTTACATCACCGTGCAGTAGGAAAACCAACGTTCAACACAGAGGGAAGATCATGATCGACATGGAAAGGAAGGTTGGAAAAGACATCGTCCATAAAGGCCACGATGACGATGTCTTGATTTACGACGCTCGCCACCAGCTACCCGCCTGGCTGTCCGCCGCCATCGTTCAGCGGGCGAACCTTGATCCAGCGGATCTCGACACCGTAAACCAGGCCTATCGCCTGGACAGCGATCGACTGGTGCTGCGCTCGTTACCGACGATTATCGGCCTGGACGAACTCGAACAGGCGGGTATGTCGGCCTGTCTGCCAGAGCTTCTGGCCTGCTACGAAAAAGCCACCGATCACCTGATACTGACCGGTGTCTGGGTGTTGGAAAGTACCGAAGCCAAGCTGGCGCAACTGCTGGGTTACGACGACATTCTCGACGTCGGCCAACGGCGGCGGGTGCACGATGTCCTCAAGCAGCTGGACGGTTGCCCACAGCAAGGCCTGCTGTACTTCACCCTGTTCAACGACACCTCCAATTACTTCTTTTACCGCAAGCACCACGAACACGTTCCCGGCCTGATGTTGATCGAAGCCGCCCGCCAGGCCATGTACGCGCAATTCTACGAACACAGTGGGTACACGCGTGGGGAGGTGTCGATTTCCATCGTGGACCTGCTGTCGAGCTTTCCCCATTACACCGAGTCGTCCTTTCAGGTCGACGTACTCGTCGGCGATTACGACGAACTGGCACAACCTCGGGCACGAAAAGTCGACAAACGCGCACGTTTCTTCCAGAGGGGCGAACTGGTGGCCGATATCCGGCTACACGGCGAAGTCATCAAAATGCCGGTCTTCAAGCGCATGCGAAACATCAATATCGATCCGGCCCACTGGTTCCGGCCGCTCAAAGGTATACGGCATGAAGTGCTGGTACGCCTTGAATCCGGTCATCATCTGGCCGGCCGGTTGGAGTTGCTTTCAATGGCCGGACTGCAAATGCAGTGTGACAGCCCGCTCGACACGCCCGCGCAGGGGCATGTCTATCTGTATCTGGAAAACGAGGGAATGATCAGCCTGCCTGTGCAATCGGTACATGAAACGGATGCGCCAAAGGGCCGCCAGCTCAAACTGCAACTGGCGGAGCTGGATTCGCAGCTGCGATTCAAATGGCGAGAAGTGCTCAAGCAGTTCACTTACTTCTCCCATCAGGAAACAGCCCCCGTCCCCGCTCTCGAGCAGCCGGTCTGGATGACGTCCAGCCAGACGTCGCCAATGCCAGATCAAAGGGCCGAGGCATGACGAACCGTTATCCCCATGTGCTTGAGCCGCTTCGGCTGGCAGGCGGGCTGGAGCTGCGCAATCGTCTGTTTTTCGCTTCGATGGGCGTGGATCTGGCCGATCACAGCGGGTGCGTGACGCCCGCCATGATCGAGTTCTATCAGGGCATCATGGAGGGCGGCTGTTCCATGGCGTTTCTGTGCAACGCCACGGTATCGCCCCAGTCCCGACTGCAGAGCACCGGGCTCGGGCTGTTCGAGCAACACCAGGGCGAATCGCTCAAAGCCATGTTCGAGATGGCTGAGCGCGTCAACACGCCAGTGGGTGTGCAGTTGCAGCATTACGGTGGTCAGGGCACTACGACGCACACCGGCGTTGCCGTGCTGACGCCCAGTGGCGTGCCCTGCCCGCGCGTGTCCAAGCTTGATCCGGACTATCGGGTTCGGATCATGGACGAAGCCGACATTGCCCTGGTGATCGAGCAGTTTGCCCATTCCGCCTGGCTGGCCTGGACTAACGGTGCCCGACTGGTGCAATTGCAGGCGTCCAACGGTTATCTGCTGAGCAGCTTTCTGTCCCCACACACCAATAAGCGCACGGATCGTTACGGCGGCAGCGAAGAGAACCGTGCCCGCCTGCTGCTAGAAGTGGTCCGGGCCATTCGCGAACGAACGCAGGGTGCGCTGATCGTCACCATCAGGCTGGGTATCGACGATCGTCTGGGGGATCAGGGGCTGCAATTCCCGGATATCAAGGAAACCGTCCAGGCCCTCTGCCAGGCCGGCGTTGCCGCACTGGAGTGTTCGATGTGCATGGGCGCAACTTTCGGCCAGCTGATCGTCCACTCCTCCACGATGGATGACTACCTGCAAGCCGGTGTCAGGGCCATCAAGGCGGTGTCGACGGTACCGGTGGGGTATGCCGGCTTCATCGATGGGCTGGACAAGGCCGAACACTTGCTGGCCGATGGCGTCTGCGACTGGGTGGGGATGTCCAGGGCCCTGTTCGCCGACAACGACCTGATCAACAAAACGCTTCAGGGCCGTTCCAACGACATCCATAAATGCCAGTGGGACAGTCAATGCTTCAGCGACAAAAGCAATCCGCGCCTGGACCGGGTGTATTGCTGCGTGAACCCGAAATACTTGAGACCCTCGTTGGCATAAGGATGCGACACATGTACGACTTCACAGGAAAAGTGTGCCTGGTAACAGGTGGAACCAGCGGGATTGGCGAGGGTGTCAGCGAACGCCTGATCGAGGCGGGAGCCGATGTGATTGTGTTCGGCAGAGACGCGGAAAAAGGTGCGCAGTTGGCAGACCGTCTGGGTGAACGCTGCCGGTTCATTGCCTGCGATGTCGCCGACCCGACTCAGGTAGAGCAAGCATTCGACACCATTCGATCCCTCTACGGCAGGCTCGATTGCGCCTTTAACAATGCAGGCGTGACCGCCCGCTATGGCACGCTGGCGGACTCGTGCCCGGATGACTGGATGAAGGTGATGAACATCAACGTCAACGGCACTTACCACTGCATGCGGCATGAACTGCAAATCATGCTCGGCCGGGGCACAGGCGCCATCGTCAACACATCGTCCTGTGCCGGCGTGGTCCCTATTGGCGGCCAAGTGGCCTATGTCGCCAGCAAACAGGCCATCAACGGCATGACCCAGGTGGCGTCCATCGAAAACGCCAGGCTGGAAGATGGAGGATGCATCCGCGTCAACGCGGTTGCCCCTGGCCCTATTCTGGGCGGCATGAACAGCGAAGCACGCTTGAAAGCGGCACCGGAAAACACCCAAAGAAAAATCAACGTCACTTCCATGAAACGCTTCGGCACGGCGGGTGAAGTGGCAAACGCCGTACTCTGGCTGCTCAGCGATCAAGCGTCCTACGTCACGGGTGTGGTCATGCCCATCGATGGCGGCTACGCAAGCGGCAAATTCTGATCTGAAAACTGCTTCATCGCAGGCGCCAGCCGTGGATGGAGTGAACGCGTTCAGAAGGCAAGACAGCACACACAAAACGACCCGCACATGGCGGGTCGTTTTGTGTGTGGCGAAGGATCAGGTTTCGATCACCTGTGGATAACTTATTCCACCGTCACCGACTTCGCCAGGTTGCGTGGTTGATCAACGTCAGTACCTTTCAACACCGCCACGTAGTACGACAACAACTGCAACGGAATCGTGTAGAGGATCGGCGACAGGATGTCGTGGATGTGCGGCATGTGCACAACATGAGTGCCTTCACCATTGGTCATGCCGGCCTGCTCGTCGGCGAAGACGATCAGCTCACCGCCGCGGGCGCGGACTTCCTGGAGGTTGGACTTCAACTTCTCCAGCAACTCGTTGTTCGGTGCCACGGTGACCACTGGCATGTCGTTATCCACAAGCGCCAGCGGGCCATGTTTCAGCTCGCCCGCCGGGTAGGCTTCGGCGTGGATGTAGGAGATTTCCTTGAGCTTGAGCGCCCCTTCCATCGCCACCGGGAATTGCGCACCGCGACCGAGGAACAGTGTGTGGTTCTTCTCGGCGAACAGCTCGGCGATTTTCTCCACAATGCTGTCCATGGCCAGGGCTTCGCCCAAACGGGCCGGCAGGCGACGCAGTTCTTCGACCAGAGTGGCTTCGACGCCTGCGGCCAACGTGCCGCGAACCTGACCCAGGGCCAGGGTCAGCAACAACAGGCCCACCAATTGAGTGGTGAAGGCTTTGGTGGATGCCACGCCGATTTCGCGACCGGCCTGGGTCAGCAGCGTCAGGTCCGATTCACGCACCAGGGAGCTGATGCCGACGTTGCAGATTGCCAGGCTGGAAAGGAAACCCAGTTCCTTGGCGTTGCGCAGCGCGGCCAACGTGTCGGCGGTTTCACCCGACTGGGAGATGCTCACGAACAGGGTATCGGGCTGCACCACCACTTTGCGATAGCGGAATTCGCTGGCGACTTCGACCTGGCACGGGATGCCGGCCAGCTCTTCGAGCCAGTAACGGGCAACCATACCGGCGTGATAGCTGGTACCGCAGGCAACGATCTGTACATTGCGCACCTTGGCGAACAGCTCGGCCGCTTGTGGACCGAACGCCTGGACCAGCACCTGATTTTGGCTCAGGCGCCCTTCGAGGGTGCGTTGCACCACGGCCGGTTGCTCGTGAATTTCCTTGAGCATGTAATGCCGGAATTCACCTTTGTCGGCGGCTTCGGCACCGTCACGGTACTGAACGCTTTCACGCTCGACGAGCGCGCCGTTGATGTCCCAGATCTGCACGCTGTCGCGGCGAATTTCGGCGATATCGCCTTCTTCCAGGTACATGAAGCGGTCAGTGACCTGGCGCAGGGCCAACTGGTCGGAGGCGAGAAAGTTTTCACCCAGGCCCAGACCGATCACCAATGGGCTGCCGCTGCGGGCTGCTACCAGGCGATCCGGTTGCCGAGCGCTGATCACTGCCAGACCGTATGCGCCGTGCAGTTCTTTGACGGTCGCTTTCAGGGCCGCGGTCAGGTCGGGCTGCTCTTTGAGTTTTTCGTTGAGCAGATGGGCGATGACTTCAGTGTCCGTGTCCGAGGTGAACACGTGGCCCAAGGCCTTGAGTTGCTCGCGCAGGGCTTCGTGGTTCTCGATGATGCCGTTGTGCACCACCGCCAGATCGCCCGAAAAATGCGGGTGAGCGTTGCGTTCGCATGGCGCGCCGTGGGTCGCCCAGCGGGTGTGGGCAATGCCCAGACGACCGACCAGAGGCTCTTCGATCAGCGCCTGTTCCAGTTCGCTGACCTTGCCCGGCCGACGCAGGCGCAAGAGTTTTTCATCGTTGGTGTACACCGCCACGCCGGCGCTGTCATAACCACGGTATTCCAGACGCTTGAGGCCTTCGAGCAGGATGGCGGTAATGTTCCGTTCTGCGACTGCACCGACAATTCCACACATGCTATTTCTCCTGACTGACAGCGGCGCAAATCACATTGATGCCGCGGGCCTGAATCTGATCGCGGGCCTCAAGCGGCAGGCGATCATCGGTAATAAGGGTATGGACGCTGCTCCAAGGCAGCTCCAGATTGGGGATCTTGCGGCCGATCTTGTCGGCCTCGACCATCACGATCACTTCGCGGGCGACCTCGGCCATGACACGGCTCAGTCCCAGCAATTCATTGAAGGTGGTGGTCCCGCGCACCAGATCGATGCCATCGGCGCCAATAAATAACTGATCGAAGTCATATGAGCGTAGTACCTGCTCTGCCACCTGACCCTGGAAGGATTCGGAATGCGGATCCCAAGTACCACCGGTCATCAACAGCACCGGTTCGTGCTCGAGTTCAGTCAACGCGTTGGCGACATGCAGGGAGTTGGTCATCACCACCAGGCCCGGTTGCTGGCCGAGTTCCGGGATCATCGCGGCGGTGGTACTGCCGCTGTCGATGATGATGCGCGCATGCTCGCGAATCCGCGTGACGGCGGCGCGGGCAATGGCCTGCTTGTATTTCGAAACCGGTTGGCCGATGTCGGCGACCAGTTCCTGGGGCATGGTGACCGCGCCGCCATAACGACGCAGCAACAGACCGTTGCTTTCGAGCGCCGCCAGATCCTTGCGAATCGTAACTTCCGAGGTTTCGAAGCGTTTGGCCAGTTCGTCCACACTGACTTCACCCTGCTCATTGAGCAAGGCGAGGATATTGTGGCGGCGTTGGGGCGTGTTGCGCTTCGACATGGCTTGGTAAGTTTCGATTCGAAAGATAACGTAAGCAATCAAAGCCTATCAGCGAAACTTCGTCAAGCCAGCATCAGAAAAAAGATGTGTGGATAACTCAAAAAAAATCGCAGCCTTCGGCAGCTCCTACAGGGAATTCGTGTTCACTCTGTAGGAGCTGCCGGAGGCTGCGATCTTTTGATCTGTGGATAACTTAACTCTTCTTGATCTTCTCCGGCCGCTTCCAGCCGTCGATGTTCTTCTGCCGAGCCCGGCCCACGGCCAACTGAGCGTTATCCACATTCTGGGTAATGGTCGAACCGGCCGCCGTGGTCGCACCCGACGAGATATCCACAGGCGCCACCAACGAGTTGTTGGAGCCGATGAACACATCTTCACCCAGCACGGTTTTCCACTTGTTGGCACCGTCGTAGTTGCAGGTGATGGTGCCCGCGCCAATGTTGGTGCGCGCACCGATCTGCGCATCGCCCAGGTACGTCAAGTGACCGGCCTTGGCGCCTTCGCCCATGTGAGCGTTCTTCAGTTCAACGAAGTTACCCACATGCGCGCGAGCTTCCAGCACTGTGCCGGGACGCAAACGAGCGAACGGGCCAGCGTCGCTGCCTTCGCCGAGAATCGCGCCTTCGATATGGCTGTTAGCCTTGATCACCACGCCTTTGCGCAGGGTGCTGTCCTTGATCACGCAGTTCGGGCCGATCACCACGTCGTCCTCGATGACCACTTTGCCCTCGAGGATCACGTTGATGTCGATCAGGATATCGCGACCAACGGTAACCTCACCACGCACATCGAAACGCGTCGGGTCGCGCAGGGTTACGCCCTGAGCCATCAAACGGCGAGCGGCGCGCAGTTGATAATGACGTTCAAGCTCGGCCAGTTGTTTGCGATCGTTGGCGCCCTGCACTTCCATGGCGTCATGGGGTTGTTCGGTGGACACCACCAGACCATCACTGACCGCCATGGCAATCACGTCGGTCAGGTAGTACTCGCCCTGGGCATTGTTGTTGGAGAGGCGGCCCAGCCAATCGCCCAAACGCCGGGAAGGCACCGCCAAAATGCCGGTATTGCCTTCGGTGATCGCACGCTCAGCCGCGTTGGCATCTTTCTGCTCGACGATGGCAGTCACTTTGCCGGCGGCATCACGGACGATGCGGCCGTAGCCGGTCGGGTCATCCAGTTCGACGGTCAGCAGGCCCAATTGCTGCGGTGCAGCGTGCTTGAGCAGACGTTGCAGGGTGTCGACTTCGATCAACGGCACATCGCCGTAGAGAATCAGCACGGTGTCGGATTCGATGAACGGCACCGCCTGGGCCACCGCATGACCGGTACCCAGCTGTTGGTCCTGCAGGACGAAATTCAGATCATCGGCGGCCAGACGCTCGCGCACCGCTTCGGCACCATGGCCGATCACCACGTGGATGCGCTGTGGATCAAGTTGCCGGGCGCTGTGGATAACATGGCCAAGCATTGAATTACCGGCAATCGGATGCAGGACTTTCGGCAAGGCCGAACGCATGCGAGTGCCTTGGCCGGCAGCGAGGATAACGATTTCAAGGGACATGACTGGCTACCAATCCTGGGTGGTCAGCAACTGCGACCAGGTGATGAATATCGGAAAAGAAAAAAGGGTAGCCGAGGCTACCCTTTTTAATCAATCGCACAACAAGTCGATGGCCGATTAGTGGCCGAACTTCTTGCGGATCTGCTGGACGGTGCGCAGCTGAGCTGCAGCCTCGGCCAGACGTGCGGCAGCAGAACCGTAATCGAATTCCGCGCCTCGCTCATGCAAGGCTTTCTCGGCAGCCTTAACGGCTTCCAAAGCTGCGGCTTCGTCCAGGTCGGCAGCGCGTTGCACGGTGTCGGCGAGAACCTTGACCATGTTCGGCTGAACCTCGAGGAAACCACCAGAGATGTAATACACCTCCTCTTCCCCGCCCTGCTTGATCAGGCGGATCGGGCCCGGCTTGAGATTGGTGATCAGCGGCGCGTGACCCAGGGCGATACCAAGATCACCCAGTGCACCGTGCGCAACCACCATCTCGACCAGGCCGGAGAAGATTTCCCCTTCCGCGCTGACGATATCGCAATGGACTGTCATAGCCATCTGATTGCCTCAACCTAAATTAGCGCCCGTTGCCGGGCGCCGGGATTACAGTTTCTTGGCTTTCTCGATCGCTTCTTCGATGCCGCCGACCATGTAGAACGCTTGTTCTGGCAGGTGGTCGTAGTCACCGTTGAGGATGCCTTTGAAGCCAGCAATGGTGTCTTTCAGGGAAACGTATTTACCCGAAGCACCGGTGAAGACTTCAGCCACGAAGAACGGCTGCGACAAGAAACGCTGGATCTTACGAGCACGGTTTACCAACTGCTTGTCGGCTTCCGACAGCTCGTCCATACCCAGGATCGCAATGATGTCCTTCAGTTCTTTGTAACGCTGCAGAACGTACTGGACGCCGCGAGCGGTGTCGTAGTGGTCCTGGCCGATTACGTTCGGGTCCAACTGGCGCGAAGTAGAGTCGAGTGGATCGACCGCTGGGTAGATACCCAGGGAAGCGATGTCACGGGACAGAACGACAGTAGCGTCCAAGTGGGCGAAGGTGGTCGCTGGCGACGGGTCAGTCAAGTCATCCGCAGGTACGTATACCGCTTGGATCGAAGTGATCGAACCTTCCTTGGTCGAAGTGATACGTTCTTGCAGAACGCCCATCTCTTCAGCCAGGGTCGGCTGGTAACCTACTGCGGAAGGCATACGGCCCAGCAGTGCGGATACTTCAGTACCGGCCAGGGTGTAACGATAGATGTTGTCGACGAACAGCAGAACGTCGTTACCTTCGTCACGGAACTTCTCGGCCATGGTCAGGCCGGTCAGGGCTACGCGCAGACGGTTACCCGGCGGCTCGTTCATCTGACCGTAAACCAGTGCCACTTTGTCCAGAACGTTGGAATCCTTCATCTCGTGGTAGAAGTCGTTACCCTCACGAGTACGCTCACCCACACCGGCGAACACGGAATAACCGCTGTGCTCGATGGCGATGTTACGGATCAGTTCCATCATGTTTACGGTCTTGCCTACACCGGCACCACCGAACAGACCGACTTTACCGCCTTTGGCAAACGGGCAAACCAGGTCGATAACCTTGATGCCGGTTTCCAGCAGGTCGTTGCCGCCTGCCTGTTCAGCGAACGAAGGTGCTGGGCGGTGAATGCCCCAACGCTCTTCGGTGTCGATCGGACCAGCTTCGTCGATCGGGTTACCGAGGACGTCCATGATCCGGCCCAGGGTCGCTTTACCGACCGGTACGGAGATGGCTGCGCCAGAATCGGTAACTTCCAGACCGCGTTTCAGGCCCTCTGTGGAACCCATCGCAATGGTGCGAACCACGCCGTCGCCCAGCTGTTGCTGAACTTCCAGAGTGGTTTCAGCCGCGCTCACTACTTTCAGCGCGTTGTAGATGCTCGGTACGCTGTCGCGTGGAAATTCCACGTCGATAACGGCGCCGATGATTTGAACGATACGTCCGCTACTCATAGCTGGATCCTCTGAATATTTGAACCGTTAAACCGCGGCAGCGCCGCCGACGATTTCCGAGATCTCTTGGGTGATCGCAGCCTGACGCGCCTTGTTGTAGACCAGCTGCAAATCGCTGATCAAATCACCGGCGTTGTCGGTAGCGTTCTTCATCGCGATCATCCGCGCAGCTTGTTCAGCCGCGTTGTTCTCGACCACCGCCTGGTAGACCTGCGACTCGACGTAACGGACCATCAAGCCGTCAAGCAGCTCTTTGGCGTCCGGTTCGTAGAGATAGTCCCAGTGGTGCTTGAGTTCTTGATCCGGGGTTGCCACCAGTGGAATCAACTGCTCCACGGTAGGCTGTTGCGTCATGGTGTTGATGAACTTGTTGGACACCACGGACAGGCGGTCAATACGGCCGTCCAGATAGGCATCCAGCATCACCTTGACGCTGCCAATCAGATCATTGATCGACGGCTCTTCACCCAGGTGGCTGATAGCTGCAACGACGTTACCGCCGAAGTTGCGGAAAAAGGCCGCACCCTTGCTACCAACGACACACAGATCAATCTCGACGCCGTTTTCGCGGTTTACCGCCATGTCCTTGACCAGGGCCTTGAACAGGTTGGTGTTCAAGCCGCCGCACAGACCACGGTCACTGCTCACCACAACATAACCAACACGCTTTACTTCACGGTCGATCATGAACGGATGGCGGTATTCCGGGTTGGCGTTGGCCAGATGCCCAATAACCTGGCGGATGCGCTCCGCATAAGGACGGCTAGCAGCCATGCGCATTTGTGCCTTGCGCATTTTGCTGACCGCCACTTTTTCCATGGCGCTGGTAATCTTTTGCGTGCTTTTGATGCTCGCAATCTTACTGCGAATCTCTTTTGCGCCTGCCATGTAACACCTATCA
Source organism: Pseudomonas sp. GM18 (assembly GCF_000282195.1). Lineage (GTDB taxonomy): Bacteria > Pseudomonadota > Gammaproteobacteria > Pseudomonadales > Pseudomonadaceae > Aquipseudomonas. Next base: position 31,560 of record NZ_AKJT01000022.1, on the reverse strand, counting down.
GGTTAGCAAGCGGGAGCCTTGCGGCTCCCGCTGCGGCTTACCAGGTTTGGGTGGCCTTGAACTTCTCGATACCGGCTTTCATGCCAGCGTCGATTTCGTCATTGAAGTCACCTTTCACGTTGATCTTCGCCATCAAGTCGGCGTGATCGCGGTTGAAGAAAGCAATCAGCGCTTGTTCGAAGCTGCCGATCTTGGCGATTTCAACGTCAGTCAGGAACCCACGCTCAGCGGCATACAGCGACAGCGCCATGTCAGCGATCGACATTGGTGCGTATTGCTTCTGCTTCATCAGCTCGGTAACGCGCTGACCATGCTCAAGTTGCTTACGGGTCGCTTCGTCCAGGTCAGAAGCGAACTGGGCGAATGCCGCCAGTTCACGGTACTGAGCCAGAGCGGTACGGATACCACCGGACAGCTTCTTGATGATCTTGGTCTGAGCGGCACCACCCACACGGGATACCGAAACACCGGCGTTCACTGCAGGGCGGATGCCCGAGTTGAACATGGCCGATTCCAGGAAGATCTGACCGTCGGTGATGGAAATCACGTTGGTCGGAACGAACGCGGAAACGTCGCCAGCCTGGGTTTCGATGATCGGCAGTGCGGTCAGGGAACCGGTTTTGCCGGTCACTGCGCCGTTGGTGAACTTCTCTACGTACTCTTCCGAAACGCGGGATGCGCGCTCCAGCAGACGGGAGTGGAGATAGAACACGTCGCCTGGGTAAGCTTCACGGCCTGGTGGACGGCGCAGCAGCAGGGAAATCTGGCGGTAAGCCACTGCTTGCTTGGACAGATCGTCATAAACGATCAGCGCGTCTTCACCGCGGTCGCGGAAGAATTCACCCATGGTGCAACCGGAGTACGGTGCCAGGAATTGCAGCGCAGGAGATTCCGAAGCACTGGCAGCCACGATGATCGTGTTGGCCAGGGCGCCGTTTTCTTCCAGCTTGCGAACCACGTTGGCGATGGTCGATTGCTTCTGACCGATTGCTACGTAGACGCAGAAAATGCCGCTGTCTTTCTGGTTGATGATCGCGTCGATCGCCAGAGCGGTTTTACCGATCTGACGGTCACCGATGATCAGCTCACGCTGGCCACGGCCGACAGGGATCATGGCATCGACAGCCTTGTAGCCAGTCTGTACAGGCTGGTCTACCGACTTACGCCAGATCACGCCTGGAGCAACTTTCTCGACCGCGTCGGTCTCGGTGTTGCCCAGTGGACCTTTGCCGTCAACAGGGTTACCCAGTGCGTCGACTACGCGACCCAGCAGTTCCTTACCAACCGGAACTTCGAGGATGCGGCCAGTGCACTTGGCGCTCATGCCTTCAGCCAAAGACTGGTATGCGCCCAATACAACGGCACCTACGGAGTCTTGCTCCAGGTTGAGGGCCATGCCGAAGACGCCGCCCGGAAACTCGATCATCTCGCCGTACATTACGTCGGCCAGACCGTGAATCCGCACGATACCGTCAGATACGCTGACGACAGTGCCTTCGTTACGGGCTTGGGAGGTCACATCGAGCTTGTCGATGCGGCCCTTGATAATTTCACTTATTTCGGAAGGATTGAGTTGCTGCATTGCTCTGCTGCCCCTTCAAACTCAAGATTTCAATGCTTCGGCAAGTTTCGCGATTTTGCCGCGAATCGAGCCATCGATAACCAGGTCGCCGGCGCGGATGACGACACCACCAATAAGGGCAGCGTCCTCCGCAACTTGCAGGCGCACTTCCCGGTTGAGTCGTGCACTGAGAACCTTGGCGAGTTTGTCTTGCTGTTCTTGGTTCAATGCGAAAGCACTGGTGACTTCAACGTCTACCGACTTCTCCTGTTCGGCCTTGTACAGGTCGAACAGAGCGGCGATCTCCGGCAACAGCGGGAGACGGTCGTTTTCGGCAACGACGTTAATGAAGTTCTGTGCCTTGGCATCAAACTTGTCGCCGCACACGTCAATAAACGTGGCGGCCTTTTCTGCGCTCGTCAGTCGCGGGGCCTTGAGCACGCGCTGCATGGTGTCGTCTTCCGACACCGCAGCAGCCAGGCCGAGCATGGCTGACCAATTGGCCAGTTGCTGGTGGGCCTGAGCGTGCTCGAAGGCCGCCTTAGCGTAAGGTCGGGCCAACGTGGTCAGTTCTGCCATGATCGCCCTCGCTTAGATTTCAGCAGCCAGTTGGTTAACCAGCTCTGCGTGCGCGTTTTGATCGATTGTTGCACCCAGGATCTTCTCGGCGCCGCCGACTGCCAGCAAGCCCACTTGGGCACGCAGCGCGTCTTTGACACTGTTCAGTTCCTGTTCGATCTCGGCCTGAGCCTGAACCTTCACACGGTCAGCGTCGACACGGGCTTTTTCAACAGCCTCTTCGACAATCTGATTACCGCGTTTCTTGGCTTGCTCGATGATTTCAGCTGCCTGAGCTTTCGCTTCGCGCAGTTGCTGACCCGCTTTCTCTTGGGCCAACTCCAGGTCGCGAGCTGCTCGGCTGGCAGCGTCCAGACCATCAGCGATCTTCTTTTGACGTTCGTGCAGAGCCGCAATGACCGGAGGCCATACGAACTTCATGCAGAACAGTACAAAAATCAGGAACGCAACGGACTGGCCAATCAGGGTCGCATTAATGTTCACGCCAACACCTCGCAGTTACGTTGTCCATCACACCAAATTACCCGGAAGATCCGAGTAATTAGCCAGCGATCTGACCAACGAACGGGTTCGCAAAGGTGAAGAACAGAGCGATACCAACACCGATCATGGTTACGGCGTCGAGCAGACCGGCAACGATGAACATTTTAACTTGCAGCATTGGAACCATTTCTGGCTGACGCGCTGCACCTTCCAGGAACTTGCCGCCCAGCAGGCCGAAACCAATTGCGGTACCCAGTGCGCCCAGGCCGATCAACAGTGCAACAGCGATAGCGGTTAGACCAACTACAGTTTCCATCTTTCCTCCCGACTTTTACGTCGTATGGTTTAGGTTTTTTAGATTTTAAAGCGGTAAAACAAATCGTTTCATAGCCCGTTCAGGGCACCCACCCGTTTGACCGGGTGGGACATCAGACCAGTCGAGACTGGTCTTAATGGTTCTCTTCGTGCGCCATCGACAGGTAAACGATGGTCAGCATCATGAAGATAAATGCCTGCAGGGTGATGATCAGGATGTGGAACACAGCCCACGCCCACTGCAGAACTACGCCCAGGCCGCTCAGCCAGAGCAGACCGCTGCCGAACATCACAGCGATCAGAATGAACACCAGCTCACCGGCATACATGTTGCCGAACAGACGCAGAGCCAGGGAGATCGGCTTGGCGATCAGGGTCACGAATTCCAGCAGGAAGTTCACCGGGATCAGCAGGGCTTGAACGAAGATGTTCTTGCTGCCGAACGGGTGCAGGGTCAGCTCGCCAATGAAGCCGCCGAGGCCCTTGATCTTGATGCTGTAGAAAATGATCAGCGCGAACACCGTGAAGGCCATGGCCAGAGTCGCGTTCGGGTCGGTGGTCGACACGGCGCGGAACGGGATGTGGTGGTCGCCGGAGATCAGGATGGCCAGCTGAGGAATCCAGTCGACCGGTACCAGGTCGATGGCGTTCATCAGGAACACCCAGACGAAGATGGTCAGTGCCAGTGGTGCAACCACCGGGCTACGGCCATGGAAGCTGTCTTTCACGCTGCCATCGACGAATTCGACCAATACTTCAACGAAGTTCTGCAAAGCACCAGGTACACCTGTAGTCGCCTTCTTTGCCGCCATGCGGAAAAGAAGAACGAAGATCAGACCCAATGCGACCGACCAGCCGAGGGTATCGACGTGGAAAGCCCAGAAGCCCATTTCCTTGGCTTCTGCTGCGGAGTGGGCAAAGCCCCAGCCGCCGTTGGGTAGCTGACCGAAGGTCAGGTTCTGCAAGTGGTGCTGGATATAGCCCGAAGCGGTTGTTTCTGCCATGGTTGCCTCAAACGCCCTAAGGTCTCGAAAGTCTTGTTCTCATAAGCAGGGGAGCGAACCAGCTGACCAGTTGGGTCAGCACGAAGACGCCGAATACTGCTAACGGCGCCAATGGCTTCACACCTGCAAACGTCAATGCAAACAGCACTGCCGTCAAAATCAGTTTGCCCGCCTCGCCGGCATAAAAAGACCGGACGATGGCTTGAGCTGCTCGGGCGCCGGAAAACCGAAATGCCCTGTGAGCGAAATAAATATTGGGAAGCAAGGCTATCAGGCCTCCGCAAAGTCCTGAGTACCCGGCAACGACTCCATACCATCGCCAGAGCGCCAAAGCGGCGATCAGCAAAACGACAAGTTGAGCCATTAACACCGGAAAAACTGCCAGGCGATGGAAAGGCAAGCGGTCTGGCGTGCGGTTTTCCATCACTTTTGCTCCCCAATGGTCGGCTGCCGAAATTCAATAACTTGGCATAATTTGTGCCGACAAAATGCGCGCAGAGTATAGGGGCGGTTCTGCCCCTATTCAACTGTCAGGTAGTGATTTCCGACTTCACGCTACAAGAGGAATTGTTTCAGCGGATGTGTGCGAGCACACCTTGAAGTTCATCAAGAGAGTTGTAGCCGATCACCAACTGCCCCTTACCCTTCTTTCCGTGGCGGATCTGCACCGCAGAGCCTAGGCGCTCGGCCAGGCGCTGCTCGAGTCGGGCGATATCCGGGTCCGGTTTTGCCGGTTCCACAGGCTCCGGTTTGCCACTCAACCACTGGCGAACCAGTGCTTCAGTCTGGCGCACAGTCAGCCCCCGTGCGACAACATGTCGCGCCCCTTCGACCTGTTGGTTTTCCGGTAAACCCAGCAAGGCACGGGCATGACCCATTTCCAGGTCGCCGTGAGACAGCATGGTCTTGATGACTTCCGGCAACGAAATCAGGCGCAACAGGTTGGCCACGGTGACGCGGGACTTACCCACAGCCTCGGCCACTTGTTGCTGAGTCAACTGGAATTCCTGTTGCAAACGCTGCAAGGCCACCGCTTCTTCGATCGGATTGAGGTCTTCGCGCTGGATGTTCTCGATCAGCGCCATGGCGATGGCGGTTTCATCCGGCACATCGCGAACCATCGCCGGGATGGTTTCCTGGCCAGCCTGCTGGCTGGCGCGCCAGCGGCGTTCGCCGGCGATGATTTCGAAGCGGCCGCTGCCAATCGGGCGAACCACGATTGGCTGCATCACGCCCTGAGCCTTGATCGACTGCGCCAGCTCTTCCAGCGCCTGAGGATCCATGTCCCGACGCGGCTGGTACTTGCCACGCTGGATCAGGTCCAGGGGCAGGTGCTGCAGCTCACGCTGGTCGGCTTGCACCGCTTGTTCTTCCAGCGAGCTGACAGTCGGACCACTCAGCAGTGCATCCAGTCCACGTCCGAGACCTCGTTTCTTGACGGCCATGGGGATTCCTTAAGTTGCCTGGGCAGCGGCGGTGCGTGAATTTTTGCGCTGACGGCGAACCATCTCGCCGGCCAATGCCAGATAGGCAATCGCGCCGCGCGATGATTTGTCGTACGCCAGCGCCGGCATGCCATAGCTTGGCGCTTCGGCCAGACGGATGTTGCGCGGAATCACCGTGTCGTAGAGCTGATCGCCAAAGTGTTCCTTGAGCTGCGCCGAAACGTCGTTCATCAGGCTCAGGCGCGGGTCGTACATGGTCCGCAACAGGCCTTCGACTTTCAGGTTCGGGTTCAGCAGTTCGGCAATGCGCTTGATGTTATCCACAAGGTCGCTCAACCCTTCGAGCGCGAAGTACTCGCACTGCATGGGGATAATGACCCCGTCGGCGGCAACCAACGCGTTAAGCGTGAGCATCGACAGCGATGGCGGGCAGTCGATCAAAATGTAATCGTAGTTTTCACGGATCGGCGCCAACGCGCTGCGCAGGCGGCTTTCCTTCATCTGCATTTCCAGCAGAACGACTTCGGCCGCGGTCAGATCGCGGTTTGCCGGCAACAACTGGTAACCACCGTGTTCGGAATAGTGCATGGCCTGGGCCAGATCACATTCACCGATCAACAGATCGTAGACCGAGTTTTCCAGGCCGTGTTTATCCACACCGCTACCCATGGTGGCGTTGCCCTGTGGATCAAGATCGATCAACAGCACCCGACGCTTGGTAGCGACCAGGGAAGCTGCGAGGTTGATGCAGGTGGTGGTCTTGCCCACACCACCCTTTTGGTTCGCTATCGCGAATACCTTAGCCATTCTTGCTTGTGTTCCCAATCATGCCGTGCGGCGCAGTATCAGCAGATGGCGTTGGCCTTGGCAACCGGGTACGGCCAGGGCGTGTTCGCTATCGAGGTGGAAGTCTGCCGGCAATGCTACCAGCTCATCGGCGGGATGAACGCCCTTCATTGCCAGCCAGCGTGTATCGGCGTCGCCCAAATGGCGAGTCCAGTTGCTGAAGTTCTCCATGCTGCTGAACGCCCGGGAAATGATCCCGTTGAATGGCAGTTCAGGCTGGAAGGCTTCGACGCGACTGTGGATAACTTGCAGGTTATCCAGTTTGAGTTCGAGTTTGACCTGGGTCAGGAAGCGGGTTTTCTTGCCGTTGCTGTCCAGACAGGTCACCTGGGACTCTGGAAAGAGGATCGCCAACGGAATACCCGGCATGCCGCCGCCGCTGCCAACGTCCAGCCAGCGACCGTTTTCGACGAACGACATCACGCTCAAGCTATCGAGCAGGTGACGGGAGACCATTTCGTCCGGATCGCGCACGGCTGTCAGGTTGTAAGCCTTGTTCCATTTGATCAACAAGGCCAGATAACCCAGCAGCTGAGCGTGCTGGGCTTCCGTCAGTGTGACACCGAGCTGGCGAGCACCTGTGGATAACTCTTCTGCATGTTGCGAGGTAACCAACGAACTCAAGCGCTTTGCTCCAACTGACGGCCCGCGCCGCGTTTTTTCAAATGAATCATCAACAGCGAAATCGCCGCTGGGGTCACGCCCGGAATCCGCGACGCCTGGCCCAAAGTCTCCGGACGGGTCGCACCAAGCTTGCTCTGGATCTCTTTGGAAAGACCGGAGATGTTCGTGTAATCGATATCCACAGGCAGTTTGGTGTCTTCGCTGGCCCGCAGGCGTGCGATTTCATCCTGTTGACGGTCGATGTAACCGGCGTATTTGGTCTTGATTTCGACCTGTTCGGCGACCTGTGGATCTTCTGCGCCCCCGCCAGTCACGGCGATCAGACCAGCGTAGTCGATTTCCGGACGGCTCAGCAGGTTGAGCAAATTGTATTCGTGGGTCAGCGGCGTGCCGAACTTCTCGGCAATCGCATCGCCCTGCTCGGTGCCCGGGCGAACCCAGGTACTTTTCAGGCGTTGTTCTTCCAGATCGATGCTTTCGCGTTTTTTGCAGAAAGCCGCCCAACGCACGTCATCCACCAGACCCAGTTCGCGACCTTTTTCGGTCAGACGCAGGTCGGCATTGTCTTCACGCAGAATCAAGCGGTATTCGGCGCGGGATGTGAACATCCGATACGGTTCCTGGGTACCAAGGGTAATCAGGTCGTCAACCAAAACGCCGATGTACGCTTCGTCGCGACGCGGGCACCAAGCATCTTTGCCCTGGGCTCGCAGTGCGGCGTTGGCTCCAGCCAGCAAACCCTGGGCGCCGGCTTCTTCGTAACCGGTGGTGCCGTTGATTTGCCCAGCGAAGAACAGACCGGCGATGACTTTGGTTTCCAGGCTGTACTTCAGGTCACGCGGGTCGAAATAGTCGTACTCGATGGCGTAGCCCGGACGCACGATGTGCGCGTTTTCCATGCCACGGATCGATTGCACGATCTGCAATTGCACGTCGAACGGCAAGGATGTGGATATCCCGTTCGGGTACAGCTCGTGAGTGGTCAACCCTTCCGGTTCGATGAAGACCTGGTGGCTTTCCTTGTCGGCAAAGCGGTGGATCTTGTCTTCGATCGATGGGCAATAACGTGGGCCGATACCTTCGATCAACCCGGCATCGGAATACATCGGCGAACGATCGAGGTTGGCGGCAATGATTTCGTGGGTTCGGGCGTTGGTGTGGGTAATCCAGCAGCTGACCTGTTTCGGGTGCTGCTCTTTGGAGCCCATGAACGACATCACCGGGATCGGCGTATCACCGGCCTGCTCGGTCATGACCGAGAAATCCACAGACCGACCGTCGATACGCGGCGGAGTACCGGTTTTCAAGCGACCGACCCGCAATGGCAGTTCACGCAGACGATGGGCCAGGGCAATCGACGGCGGATCACCGGCGCGACCGCCGGAATAATTCTGCATTCCGATGTGGATAAGTCCACCGAGGAAGGTGCCCGTCGTCAGCACCACGGAGTCGGCGAAGAAACGCAGGCCCATTTGAGTGACAACGCCGCGCACTTGTTCCTGCTCGACGATCAGGTCGTCCGCGGCCTGTTGAAATATCCACAGGTTCGGCTGGTTTTCCAAAGCTTCGCGGACAGCGGCCTTGTACAGCACCCGATCTGCCTGGGCGCGAGTTGCACGCACGGCCGGGCCTTTGCGGCTGTTCAATACGCGAAATTGAATACCACCTTTATCGGTAGCCATGGCCATCGCGCCACCCAGGGCATCGATTTCCTTGACCAGATGGCTTTTGCCGATCCCACCAATGGCGGGGTTGCAGCTCATGGCACCGAGGGTTTCCACGTTATGCGTCAGCAACAGGGTTTTTGCCCCCATACGTGCTGATGCAAGTGCTGCCTCGGTACCGGCATGACCGCCGCCGATGACGATCACTTCAAAACGGGAAGGGAAATCCACCACGCACCTCGTGCCTGCTTTAGTCAGGTAATCCGGAATAGTTTGAGCTCAGGTTCTTGGACCTGGTCGGCAAGTATAGGGACTTCGCCCTTCCTAAAGAACCCTTTGCACAAAATTTAACCAGCTGTGGAGAAGTCGGGGTTATAGAAATTAAAAAGAGAGAAATTTATTAAATCTTTGTTTTTATGTTTATTTCTACTGACCCACCTTTCTGTGGATAGATTCATACACGCCTTTATTTTCAATGTGTACAGAGATTCAAAACCCTGTGGTCATGTGCTAGGGAGGCCCTTGGATAACCGGTGTAAGCCTGTGGATGAAAGGGGTTGTTATCCACAGAGGCGGTTATCTTCAGTTTTGAGGCCTTGTTATCAACTGCCCTTAGCGGCAGTTATTCACAGGGCTTAATCCACAGAAAAGGGCTGAGCGAGCAAATCCCGGGCACGGAAAATTTGCCCGAGCAGAAAAATCTGCTCGGCAGCGGAGGGCTATTTCAGAAGAAGAGGAGCAGACAGGCCAGAACGGCCTGTCTGTGGGTAACGCAGAAGGACTATTTACCGATGCAGAAGCTGGAAAAGATCCTGCCCAGCAGATCATCGGAGCTGAATGCGCCGGTGATTTCGCCCAAAGACTGCTGGGCTTGCCGCAAATCTTCGGCCAATAGTTCACCGGCACCCGCTAACGTCAGCTGCGCGCGGCCGTGTTCGAGGGACGCACTCGCGTGACGCAGTACCTCCAGGTGACGCCTGCGAGCACTGAAGCTGCTTTCAGAGGTCTGCTCGTAACCCATGCAGGCCTTGAGATGCTCGCGCAGTAACTCCAGGCCTTCGCCGGCGGACCTGGCACTGAGGCTGATCGTTACGTGGCCATCGTTACTGACTTCCAGGGCAATTGCTTCGCCCGTCAGGTCTGCCTTGTTACGAATCAGCGTCACTTTTGCCGGATCCGGGCGGGTTTCAAGGAATTCAGGCCACAAGGCAAATGGATCAAGGGCCTCGGGAGCCGTGGCATCGACCACCAGCAACACCCGATCCGCTTCGCCGATGGCTTTCAATGCCCGTTCGACGCCGATTTTCTCCACCTGATCATCGGTATCCCGCAGCCCTGCAGTGTCAACCACATGTAACGGCATGCCATCGATGTGGATATGTTCGCGAAGAATGTCCCGGGTCGTGCCGGCAATCTCGGTTACGATCGCGGCTTCACGTCCGGCCAAGGCATTCAGAAGGCTGGACTTGCCGGCATTCGGCCGGCCGGCAATGACTACCGTCATGCCGTCACGCAGCAAGGCCCCCTGCCCGGCTTCCCTAAGCACTGTGGATAATTCGTCGCGCACTTTATCCAGCATGCTCAGCACATGGCCATCGGCAAGGAAGTCGATTTCTTCTTCAGGGAAGTCGATGGCCGCTTCGACGTAAATGCGCAGGCCTATCAGTTGCTCGGTAAGGTTATGCACACGCTGGGAAAACGCCCCTTGCAACGAACGCAGGGCATTTCGTGCTGCCTGTGCAGAACTTGCTTCGATCAGGTCGGCAATGGCTTCGGCCTGAGCCAGGTCAAGCTTGTCATTGAGGAAGGCGCGTTCGCTGAATTCACCCGGTCGGGCCAGACGGCAGCCCAGTTCAAGGCAGCGTTTGAGCAACATATCCAGGACGATTGGTCCGCCGTGGCCCTGCAGCTCCAGCACATCTTCGCCGGTGAACGAATTCGGTCCCGGGAAATACAGCGCGATGCCTTCGTCCAGCACCTCTTCGTTTTCACTGAGGAACGGGCCGTAATGGGCGAACCGCGGTTTCAGTTCGCGGCCGCTGATGGCTTTGGCCGCCACACTCGCCAGCGGCCCGGAAATACGGACGATGCCCACACCGCCGCGACCTTGAGCGGTGGCGACGGCAGCGATGGTTTCACGAGGAACGCTCATAAACCGGTATCCAGACAAAAGTGACAGATAGCAAAACGCCCCACTAGGGGGCGTTTTGAGTGGTTATCCACAGTGTAAATCAGGCAGCTGCTTTGGTAGCCGCTTCGATCTTACGGGTGATGTACCACTGTTGGGCGATCGACAGGCAGTTGTTCACTACCCAGTACAGTACCAGACCGGCCGGGAACCACAGGAAGAAGAAGGTGAAGATGATTGGCATCAGCTTCATCACCTTGGCCTGCATCGGATCCGGAGGCGTCGGGTTCAACTGCTGCTGGATGAACATGGTTGCGCCCATGATGATCGGCAGAATGAAGAACGGATCCTTGATCGACAGGTCAGTAATCCACAGCATGAATGGCGCCTGGCGCATTTCCACGCTTTCCAGCAGAACCCAGTACAGCGAAAGGAAAACCGGCATCTGCACCAGGATTGGCAAGCAGCCACCCAGTGGATTGATCTTCTCTTTCTTGTACAGCTCCATCATGGCTTGCGACATTTTCTGCCGGTCTTCGCCATGTTGCTCTTTCAGCGCGGCCAGTTTCGGTGCCACTGCACGCATGCGAGCCATGGATTTGTAGCTGGCGGCCGACAGTGGGAAGAAAATCCCCTTGATCAGCATGGTCAGGAAGATGATCGAGAAGCCCCAGTTACCAACCAGTGCGTGGATATGTTGCAGCAACCAGAAGATTGGCTGGGCAATGAACCACAGAATGCCGTAGTCGACGGTCAGTTCCAGACCTGGGGACAACTGTTTCAGCACAGCCTGGCTTTTTGGACCTGCGTACAGAACGGCGCTGGTTTCAACCTTGGCACCTGGCGCAGCGGTCAGGGAAGGACCGGTGTAGCCGATGATGTAGTTGCCTTTGCTGTCTTTACGGGTCTGGACGACGTTGTTTTCGCCCTTGGCCGGAATCCATGCGGTCACGAAATAGTGCTGCAACCAGGCAACCCAGCCACCGCTGACGGTTTCTTTCAGCTGAGCCTTGTCCATGTCCTTCATCGACACTTTCTTGTACGGCTCGTTACTTGTCCACAGGGCGGCGCCCAGGTAAGTCGCGGTGCCGGTGGCAGTGCTGGAAGAAGGATCGGAACTGGCATCACGCTTCAGTTGCGCGAACATTGCACCGGACCAGGGCTGAGCGCTCTGGTTGTCGATCAGGTAGGAAACGGTCACGTCATACAGGCCACGTTTCAGGGTGAAACGCTTGATGTAGTTGACGCCGTCCTTGCTGAACTTAAGGTCCACGACCAATTGGTCCTGACCGTCAGCCAGTTGATAAGTCTTCTTCTCGGAGGAGTAAACCGGACGACCGGCAGGACTTGCGTCCGGGCCGTTGGTGCCGATCAGGCCGCTCTGAGCCAGATAAGTCCGCTCGTTGCCGTTATCGAACAGCTGGAATGGAATTTCCGGATGGTCCTGGCGACGTGGATACAGCGGCAGCGTCAGCTGGGCAACATCGCCACCTTGTGGATCGATAGCCAGGTTGAGCACATCCGTTTTGATCTGGATGAGGTCTTTGCTTGCAGCCACTGGCGTTTCAGCAGGTGCAGTTGCAGTTGCACTGGTATCGCTTGCGGCACGCGGGATGTCGTCACTGGCGGAAGCATTATTGCCAGTCGCCGTATCCGGTAGGCCCGGTGCGGTAGTACTGGAAGCAACATTCTGAGTCGGCAGGGCAGCCTGGCCATAGTCCTGGTTCCATTTAAGAACCATAACGTAGGACACGATTGCCAGGGCGACGATCAGGATCGTGCGTTTGATATCCATGATTACTCGGCCATCGAAGAAGAACGGGAGGTAGGGATAGGTGGAACCGGGTCATAACCACCGGGATTCCACGGATGACAGCGACCTAAACGACGAAAGGTCAGCCAGCCACCGCGCAGAAGGCCATGATTTTCTATGGCTTCTAACGCGTAGCAGGAACAACTGGGGTAGAAACGACAGTGATTGGCCATCAGGGGACTAATGGCATAGCGATAAAACTGGATCGGAACGAGTGCCAGTTTACGCATCGGGACTGTCTACCCCTACAGTTTCGGCTTTGACTGCTGGTACCGGCTTGCTGCGTGCCAGACGTTTCCAGAGTTTGCCGAAATGCTGAATCAATTCGGGGTTTTCTACGTCACCCAAACCTTTGCGCGCGACGATAACAATGTCCCAACCGACCAGTGAATCCTGGTTCAGGCGAAACGATTCGCGCATCAGACGTTTGAGGCGATTGCGCTCGACGGAGAGCTTTACGCTCTTTTTCCCGATAACCAGCCCGAGACGGGGGTGATCAAGATCGTTATTGCGCGCAAGGAGCAGGAGATTTTTCCCCGGAACCTTGCCGGTAGGGGAGTCAAAGACTGCCTTGAAATGCCGGGGAGTAAGCAGACGCTTATCCCGACTGAAGTCCTGACTCACCTCCAGTGCCGGATTATCAAACTGCCAGACGCGCACGACCTTTGGCGCGACGACGCGACAGGACGGCACGACCGTTCTTGGTAGCCATGCGAGCACGGAAACCGTGGGTACGAGCGCGTTTGATAGTGCTTGGTTGGAAAGTACGTTTCATTGTCGTGTTACCTGGTTCGTCCACAACGGGCCGGAATGGCCCCCGTTTTAAGAGACCGGGGATTCTAGAGAAAGCAAGCCTCTAGGTCAATTTCCAACCAACGTTTCCTTATAAATAGATCTCCAGAGGTTTTGCTCGTCCGCAGGTCGTTAGCTAGATATAGAAATAAAGAAGGGAATTATTTAAAGCTTTTCTGTAAAGCTTGTAAAAGCTAGGGGCACGATCATCTGTGGATAACTACCTTAAGCCCTTAAGAAACGTGATGTACAGAGAATGACAACTACGGTGGAAAACGGTGGTCAGCCTGTGCTGCGCTATCGGATAAGCTGTGCGTGGAAAGGTCAGTTATCCACAGCCAGGTTATCCACCGAGTTTCGCCCCCACTTGTCCAGTGCCCTCATGGGCGGTTATCCACAGAGCTTATGCACATACCGTTGGTCTTCTTTTCGAGGGTTAACGCGTTGATAATTCATGCCCTGTGCGCAACCTGCATGTGGATAAGTGGGCGTCTGGCCGCTACAATGACCGCTTGTTTTTGCCTCACCGGCTTTCAACTTAGGGGATATCCGTGTCAGTGGAACTTTGGCAGCAGTGCGTGGAGCTTTTGCGCGATGAGCTGCCTGCCCAACAATTCAACACTTGGATCCGCCCGCTACAGGTCGAAGCCGAAGGCGACGAGTTGCGTGTCTACGCACCGAATCGTTTTGTTCTCGACTGGGTCAACGAAAAGTACCTGGGCCGCGTCCTTGAACTGCTGGATGAGCACGGCAATGGCATGGCGCCGGCGCTTTCCTTATTAATAGGCAGCAAACGCAGTTCGGCACCGCGTGCGGCACCCAATGCCCCGTTGGCCGCTGCGGCGTCCCAGGCTCAGGCGGCTGCGGCACCGGTCAGCGCTCCAGCCCCTGCTCCGGCGGCGGCACCGACCAAGCGTTCGACGCAAAAAGTTGCCGAGGTCAGTGAAGAGCCGTCCCGCGACAGCTTCGACCCAATGGCGGGCGCCAGTTCGCAACAGGCCCCGGTTCGTTCCGAGCAGCGCACTGTGCAGGTCGAAGGTGCGCTCAAGCACACCAGCTACCTGAACCGCACTTTCACCTTCGAGAACTTCGTCGAAGGTAAGTCCAACCAACTGGCACGGGCTGCGGCCTGGCAGGTGGCGGACAACCCTAAACACGGTTACAACCCGCTCTTCCTTTATGGCGGCGTCGGTTTGGGTAAAACCCACTTGATGCACGCTGTGGGTAACCACCTATTAAAGAAGAACCCGAATGCCAAGGTCGTGTACCTGCATTCGGAGCGTTTCGTGGCCGACATGGTCAAGGCGCTGCAGCTGAACGCGATCAACGAGTTCAAGCGCTTCTACCGTTCGGTGGATGCGTTGCTGATCGATGACATTCAGTTCTTCGCTCGCAAGGAACGTTCGCAGGAAGAGTTTTTCCACACCTTCAACGCGTTGCTCGAAGGTGGCCAGCAAGTCATTCTCACCAGTGACCGCTATCCGAAAGAAATCGAAGGCCTTGAAGAACGCCTCAAATCCCGCTTTGGCTGGGGCCTGACGGTTGCCGTCGAGCCGCCGGAGCTGGAAACCCGCGTAGCGATCCTGATGAAAAAGGCTGACCAGGCCAAAGTCGATCTGCCACACGACGCGGCATTCTTCATCGCCCAGCGTATTCGCTCCAACGTCCGTGAGCTGGAAGGCGCGCTTAAACGCGTGATCGCCCACTCGCACTTTATGGGCCGCGACATCACCATCGAGCTGATTCGCGAATCCCTGAAAGACTTGTTGGCGCTGCAAGATAAACTGGTCTCTGTGGATAACATTCAGCGCACCGTCGCCGAGTATTACAAGATCAAGATCTCCGACCTGCTGTCCAAGCGTCGTTCACGCTCGGTAGCACGTCCGCGTCAGGTCGCTATGGCGTTGTCCAAGGAATTGACCAACCACAGCCTGCCGGAAATCGGCGATGTGTTTGGCGGCCGCGACCACACGACTGTTTTGCACGCCTGCCGCAAGATCAACGAGCTTAAGGAATCCGACGCGGACATCCGCGAGGACTATAAGAACCTGCTGCGTACACTGACCACTTGATGAACACCAGCGCAGCTTATTAAGGCAAGGGACTAGACCATGCATTTCATCATTCAACGCGAAGCCCTGTTGAAACCCCTGCAACTGGTCGCAGGCGTCGTCGAGCGCCGACAGACCTTGCCGGTGCTTTCCAACGTGCTGCTGGTTGTCGAAGGCCAGCAACTGTCGCTGACCGGTACCGACCTGGAAGTCGAGCTGGTCGGTCGTGTGCAACTCGAAGAGCCTGCAGACCCGGGTTCCATCACTGTGCCTGCGCGCAAGCTGATGGACATCTGCAAGAGCTTGCCGAACGATGCGCTGATCGATATCAAGGTCGACGAGCAGAAGCTCGTGGTGAAGGCCGGCCGTAGCCGCTTCACCCTGTCGACCCTGCCGGCCAATGATTTCCCGACGGTGGAAGAAGGCCCGGGTTCGCTGACCTGCAGCCTGGAGCAAAGCAAACTGCGTCGTCTGATCGAACGCACCAGCTTCGCCATGGCGCAGCAGGACGTGCGTTATTACCTCAACGGCATGCTGCTGGAAGTCTCGGCCGGGATCATCCGCGCCGTGGCGACCGACGGTCACCGTCTGGCCATGTGCTCGATGCAGGCCGATATCGGTCAGCCGGATCGTCATCAGGTCATCGTGCCACGCAAAGGTATTCTGGAACTGGCGCGTCTGCTGACCGAACCGGACGGCAACGTCAGCATCGTGCTGGGCCAGCATCACATCCGTGCTACCACCGGTGAGTTCACCTTCACCTCGAAACTGGTCGACGGTAAATTCCCTGACTACGAGCGCGTTCTGCCTAAAGGCGGCGACAAGCTGGTACTCGGCGATCGCCAGGCCCTGCGTGAAGCGTTCAGCCGTACCGCGATTCTGTCCAACGAGAAGTACCGCGGCATCCGTCTGCAACTGGCCAACGGTCAGCTGAAGATCCAGGCGAACAACCCGGAGCAGGAAGAAGCGGAAGAAGAAGTGGGCGTTGAGTACAACGGCGGCTCTCTGGAAATCGGCTTCAACGTGAGCTACCTGCTCGACGTATTGGGCGTGATGACCACCGAGCAGGTTCGCCTGATCCTGTCCGACTCCAACAGCAGTGCGCTGGTGCAAGAGTCCGACAACGACGACTCGGCTTACGTTGTCATGCCGATGCGTCTGTAATCATGCTCAGCAGAAGCTAGATGTCCTTAAGTCGCGTCTCGGTCACCGCGGTGCGCAATCTGCACCCGGTGACCTTCTCCCCCTCCCCCCGAATCAACATTCTTTACGGCGCCAACGGCAGCGGCAAAACCAGTGTTCTGGAAGCCATTCATCTGCTGGGGCTTGCCCGTTCGTTTCGTAGCACCCGCCTGTTGCCGGTCATTCAGTACGAGCAATTGGCGTGCACGGTATTTGGCCAGGTCGAATTGGCCGAGGGCGGGCACAGCGCATTGGGGATATCTCGCGATCGTCAGGGAGAGTTCCAGATCCGTATCGACGGGCAGAACGCCCGTAGTGCAGCACAACTGGCGGAGATCCTGCCGCTGCAGTTGATCAACCCGGACAGCTTCCGCCTGCTGGAAGGCGCGCCGAAGATTCGCCGGCAGTTTCTCGACTGGGGTGTGTTCCACGTGGAACCGCGATTCATGTCCACGTGGCAGCGCTTGCAGAAGGCCTTGCGCCAGAGAAACTCTTGGCTGCGGCATGGTACACTTGACGCCGTTTCGCAAGCGGTTTGGGACAGGGAACTGTGCCAGGCCAGCAATGAAATAGATGAATACCGCCGCGCTTACATCAAAGCCTTGAAACCAGTCTTTGAACAGACCTTGAGCGAACTGGTTGAGCTTGAGGGCTTGACGCTCAGCTATTACCGAGGCTGGGACAAAGACCGTGAGTTGAGTGCAGTGCTCGCCGGATCCCTTCAGCGGGATCAGCAAATGGGTCATACCCAGGCCGGACCACAACGTGCTGATTTGCGTCTCCGATTAGGCGCACATAACGCCGCGGACATCTTGTCCCGTGGTCAGCAGAAGTTGGTGGTCTGTGCATTGCGGATTGCCCAAGGGCACTTGGTCAGCCAGGCCCGACGCGGCCAGTGTATTTATCTGGTGGATGACCTGCCGTCCGAACTGGACGAGCACCACCGTCGCGCGCTTTGCCGCTTGCTGGAAGACTTACGCTGCCAGGTATTTATCACCTGTGTAGATCACGAATTATTGAGGGAAGGCTGGCAGACGGAAACGCCAGTCGCTCTGTTCCACGTGGAACAGGGCCGTATCACCCAGACCCACGACCATCGGGAGTGAAGGCATTGAGCGAAGAAAATACGTACGACTCAACGAGCATTAAAGTGCTGAAAGGCCTGGATGCCGTACGCAAACGTCCCGGTATGTACATTGGTGACACCGACGATGGCAGCGGTCTGCACCACATGGTGTTCGAGGTGGTCGATAACTCGATCGACGAAGCTTTGGCCGGCCACTGCGACGACATCAGCATCATCATCCACCCGGATGAATCCATCACCGTTCGCGACAACGGTCGTGGCATCCCGGTAGACGTGCACAAAGAAGAAGGCGTCTCGGCGGCCGAGGTCATCATGACCGTGCTGCACGCCGGCGGTAAGTTCGACGACAACTCCTACAAAGTTTCCGGCGGTCTGCACGGTGTAGGTGTATCGGTGGTTAACGCCCTGTCCGAAGAACTGGTCCTGACCGTTCGCCGCAGCGGCAAGATCTGGGAACAGACTTACGTCCACGGTGTTCCGCAAGAGCCGATGAAAATCGTTGGCGACAGCGAATCCACCGGTACCCAGATTCACTTCAAGCCTTCGGCTGACACCTTCAAGAACATCCACTTCAGCTGGGACATCCTGGCCAAGCGGATTCGCGAACTGTCCTTCCTTAACTCCGGTGTCGGCATCGTCCTCAAGGACGAGCGCAGCGGCAAGGAAGAGTTGTTCAAGTACGAAGGTGGTCTGCGTGCGTTCGTTGAATACCTGAACACCAACAAGACTGCGGTCAACCAGGTGTTCCACTTCAACATCCAGCGTGAAGATGGCATCGGCGTGGAAATCGCCCTGCAGTGGAACGACAGCTTCAACGAGAACCTGTTGTGCTTCACCAACAACATTCCGCAGCGCGATGGCGGTACTCACCTGGTGGGTTTCCGTTCGGCACTGACGCGTAACCTGAACACCTACATCGAAGCGGAAGGTCTGGCGAAGAAGCACAAAGTCGCCACTACCGGTGACGATGCCCGCGAAGGCCTGACGGCGATCATTTCGGTGAAAGTGCCGGATCCGAAGTTCAGCTCCCAGACCAAAGACAAGCTGGTGTCTTCCGAAGTGAAGACCGCGGTCGAACAGGAAATGGGCAAGTACTTCTCCGACTTCCTGCTGGAAAACCCGAACGAAGCCAAGCTGGTCGTCGGCAAGATGATCGACGCGGCCCGTGCCCGTGAAGCGGCGCGTAAAGCCCGTGAGATGACCCGCCGTAAAGGCGCGCTGGACATCGCCGGCCTGCCGGGCAAACTGGCGGACTGCCAGGAAAAAGACCCTGCCCTTTCCGAACTGTACCTCGTGGAAGGTGACTCTGCTGGCGGCTCCGCCAAGCAGGGACGTAACCGCAAGACCCAGGCCATCCTGCCATTGAAGGGCAAGATCCTGAACGTCGAGAAGGCGCGCTTCGACAAGATGATCTCTTCGCAAGAAGTGGGCACCTTGATCACCGCGCTGGGCTGCGGCATCGGTCGCGACGAGTACAACATCGACAAGCTGCGTTATCACAACATCATCATCATGACCGATGCTGACGTCGACGGTTCGCACATCCGCACCCTGCTGCTGACCTTCTTCTTCCGTCAGTTGCCGGAGTTGATCGAGCGTGGCTACATCTACATCGCCCAGCCACCGCTGTACAAGGTCAAGAAAGGCAAGCAAGAGCAATACATCAAAGACGACGACGCCATGGAAGAGTACATGACGCAGTCGGCCCTGGAAGATGCGAGCCTGCACCTGAACGAGGAAGCCCCGGGTATCTCCGGTGAAGCCCTCGAGCGTCTGGTGAATGACTTCCGTCTGGTGATGAAGACCCTCAAGCGCCTGTCGCGCCTGTACCCACAGGAGCTGACTGAGCACTTCATCTACCTGCCAGCCGTCAGCATGGAGCAACTGTCCGATCACGCAGCGATGCAGGATTGGCTGGCTCAGTACGAAGTTCGCCTGCGCACCGTCGAGAAGTCCGGCCTGGTCTACAAGGCCAGCCTGCGCGAAGACCGTGAACGTAACGTCTGGCTGCCAGAGGTCGAACTGATCTCCCACGGCCTGTCGAACTACGTCACCTTCAACCGCGACTTCTTCGGCAGTAACGATTACAAGACCGTCGTTTCCCTGGGCGCTCAACTGAGCACCTTGCTGGACGATGGCGCTTATATCCAGCGTGGCGAACGCAAGAAAGCCGTCACCGAGTTCAAGGAAGCCCTTGAATGGTTGATGGCCGAAAGCACCAAGCGTCATACCATCCAGCGATACAAAGGTCTGGGTGAGATGAACCCTGATCAGCTGTGGGAAACCACCATGGATCCGGGCTCGCGCCGCATGCTCAAAGTGACCATCGAAGACGCCATTGGCGCCGACCAGATCTTCAACACCCTGATGGGTGATGCGGTCGAACCGCGCCGTGACTTCATCGAAAGCAACGCCTTGGCGGTGTCTAACCTGGACTTCTGATCCGGTACCGCCAAACCAAAAAAGGCCAACGCAAAGCGTTGGCCTTTTTTATTGATCGTAGAAATGTAACCGCTCTTCATTCGCCGGTAGTCGCTACGCTCTCAAGCCGATACCCATACCCGTAAATCGTCAGCAGTTGCCAACCGCGATCAGCCGTCAGGCCCAGCTTGTTGCGCAGGCGATAAATATGAGTATCGAGCGGGCGGGAGGACACGATTTCTTCATGGGTCCAAAAGCGCTGATACAAGTATTCACGGGACAAAGGTCGGCCCAGATTGGCGAACAGGCAGCGGGCGAGACGGTATTCCCGTTCGGTCAGGCTGATGGGGGTGGAGGCACGGGTGACGGTGAGTTCGGCGTCGTCGAATTCGAGGTCATTGAATGTGAGTATTTCGGTGGCTGCTGTGCGTTGCAGCCCATGCCGACGAAGCACCGCGCTGACCCGAGCCATCAGTTCGTTGGGACGAAACGGTTTGCTCACGTAATCATCGGCTCCGGCGTTCAAGGCCTGGACAATATCGCTTTCGGTATCGCGACTGGTAAGCATGATCGCGGCCGGTGGTGAGTCCATGTGTTCCCGGGTCCAGCGCAACAACGACAGGCCGCTGATATCGGGCAATTGCCAGTCGAGGATCAGCAGATCGAAAGTTTCCCGGCGAAGTTGCCGTAACAGGTCCTCTCCCCGCTCGTAACTGTGCAACGTCCACGCCTGCTCCCCCGTTACGGGGATCTGCCGCAGTGTCTGTTCCACCCGGCGGAGTTCGGCGGGTTCGTCATCCAGTATTGCGACACGCATGCCGAGTGCTTCCTTCATCTCGTAAGTGCAACGGTTAAGAAAATTCCTACAGGAGTTTAGGCTGATTGATTGAATCTGAACAATTGTGGCGAATTGCTGCGGATTTCCCAAGTATGGATACGCTGCTGATGTCACTTCGCCGGTAGGCGTTGAATCATCGGCAGAATGTTCAAGGGACTGTGGGAAGATGCGTCTAAATATTCTCTCTAATGGGTTCACAAGGCTGGCAGCGTTGATGTTGGCAGCTGGCCTGGGGCTGGGGTGCACCACGGTCCAGTCGATTGCAGTCATCGATCAGGCGGCTGTGCCGCGTTACTTTGGTCCAACAGAGACAAACACAGTGATGGGCGACTCGCCAGGCTTTGCCCCGGTGCACTCCGCACAGGTGGAAGCCGACCAGCTCGACATTCGCTCGGCGCAACAACGTTGGGTGTTTTAGGCGCCTTCAGTCAATTCTGAACAAATATTGAGAATGACCGCGCAAGGTCGCTTATGCCGGTAAATTCGTTTTCGCTGAGCGGCACAGGGGCATCGGGATGTGCTCCGACGCAGGGAGCGTCAATGCCAAACTGCAGGACCGTCGATCGCCGGTTTTCGGCGGGTCTGCAGTTCAGGGGAAAACACACGGAGTGCCTGCTCGGCTCCGACACAGGGATGTGTCATCTCATTTCCTTTGCTCCCATGGCTATCTGCCAGAGCATCCGGTCAGGTATCGTGCGTCAAGCGCGTGCGTTTCCCGGCATGATTTGTATAAGAGCATAAAAGCCAATCCATGAACCCCATGACCTTATTGCTCCCACGCCGTTCTGGCGTTTGTCTTTTACTGGTTGCCGGCTTGATGGGATTGCTCACCCAGAGTGCATCGGCGGCTGCCATCTCGGCAAAACGTCTGCCTTATATCGATGACAATCAACAATGCCGCGGCCAACCGCTGCCCGCGACTGTCGAGCACCTGACCGGCGAAGCCTGGAAACTGGACACCAAGGGTAAACAGACGCCACTGCAAGAAGGCATGCCGATCGACGAGCAGGAAGGCGTCAAGACCTCGCCCTCGGCGTTTGTCAGCCTGTCCCTGGGCGATGGCTCGCGGGTAGTGTTGCCCTCCAGCTCCCACATCACGCTGCACCTCAATGAAGAACATTCGATCCCTCAGGTTATCCTTGAGCAGGGCCAGGTCGAGTCCTATGTGATCAAGCGTGCCAGCGACCATGATCGTTTTCAGATCGTCACGCCGGTCGGTGTACTGGGCGTACGGGGCACGCACTTCCGGGTGCGCAACGATGACGGTGGCCAGGCACTACTGGAGGTGCTGAACGGGCAAGTGGCGGTCAATCGTGATGACGTACCGTCGCCCCCCCGCTCTGCCCGCTCCACTGCCAAACGGACTCAGGGCCCTGAGGATGACGAAGTCCAGGTCATGGCCCGTCAGGGGTTGCGTATTCAGAAACAAGGCACGTTGACGCCAATCGACTTGTTGCCCGCCCCGCGTTTGTTGGGGCAAGCCGGTCAGACGGGTAATGTGCCTGTCTGGCAATTGATCATGAAGCCCATCGAAGGGGCCACGCGTTATCGGGCGCAAGTGGCCACCGACGCGGCCTTTCTGGACATCAAGCAAGAGCAGTTTTCCAGCACACCCGAGGTCAAATTCAGCGGGCTGAAAGCGTTGTTCTACCATGTTCGCCTGTCGGCGTATGACGCTCAGGGGTTAGAGGGAGAGACCGGGGTGTATGACATTTTCTATTACCCCAGGACCACGCGTGTCCAATAACACCCTGGCCGACGACCGATGAAGGGCCGCCCAAGGAAGGACGGTCGCGAGCCGACCCAGGCTCAGCGGCTGTTTCGGCGAATGGTCCGCGAGTGGTTGTGGGTCAGCCTGATCCTGTTGCCGCTGACGGCGGCGCTGTCGATGAGCCAAGGCCTGACCTTGAGCAATCTGCTATACGACAACCTGCGCCGGCTGAGCCCGCTGCCGGTGGACCCACGAATACTCATCGTCACGATCGACGACTACAGCTTGCAGCAGCTTGGCCGATGGCCTTGGCCGCGAGCCATGCACGCGCAACTGCTTGATCGGCTCAGCGCCGCGAACGCCAAAGGCATTCTGTTCGACGTCATTTTCAGCGAACCCGATAGCCATCCCGGCAACGATCAGCTTCTGGCCCAGGCGGCCTGCCGTGCCGGAAATGTCTTCGTGCCGTTGCTGCGTGAAGGCGTGGCGCGTTATGGGCAGCCTTTGGGGGAAATTGAACCGGTGGCGCCACTGAGCCATTGCGCCAAAGGCATCGGGCACATCAATGCCCAAGCGGATGCCGACGGGATCGTGCGCAGTGTGTATTTAAGCGAAGGACCGGCACAACAAACACGCGCGCAACTGGCCTGGCTGTTGTACGAACAGACCCTTGCCGACAAGGAAAATGTACCGATGCCCGGAACCCCTGCCCCGCCGTCGATGCAAGGCTGGCAGCGAGCCCACGAAATACGGATTCCCTTCATCCGTTCCGATGCGGGTTTTCCCAGTGTGCCCTACGTCAGCGTCTTGCGCGGTGAAGTCCCGCCCGAGTTGCTGCGCGATCGCTTGATCCTGATCGGCTCCACCGCTCCAGGTTTGGGGGACCGTTACGTGACACCGCAATCGGCGAGCATCGGTACCACCCCGGGCATCGAAATTCAGGCGAATATCCTCAACGGGCTGCTGCAACAGCGCAACATTGTGGCTCTCGATGAACGCTTGGCGGCGTTGTTATCGGTGGTGATTGTCGGTGAGTTGCTGGGCCTGATGTTGGTGCGTCCGCGTCGCGCCCTATGGCTGACCCTGGGGGCAATGGCGGTCGCGCTGCTGGGCTCGGGCCTGCTGTTACGTCTTGGTTGGTGGTGGTCACCGGCCGCGAGTCTGCTGGGTATGCTGTTGGGTTACCTGATCTGGAATTGGCGAAGGCTGAATGCGGTGCTCGCCTATTTCGGCTGGGAACTGGCGCGCCTGGACAGCGAGCCGAAAGTCTTTCCCGAACGCCGCCGCACCCCGGCCCCGGCCGGCGATGTGCTGCAAGGGCAAATCGTCGCGCTGGAGCAGGCCATGAGCCGGACCCGTGACACCCGGCGGTTCATTGCCGATGGCCTTGAGTACTTGCCGGTGGCGACGCTGATCAGCGATCCGAACGGGCGCATTCTGTTGGCCAACCGCAAGGCTCGAGAGATATTTTCCAGCAGCCTGGTGGGCGAGGACATGCTCGAGCAACTGAGCGAGTTAGGTTACCCGGTACCGTCCAATGGAACGCTACCTGCGTTGTCGGCCCTGGAGTCGCTGGAGTTTCGTGACACCCAGGCACGCAGCCTGCGTCTGGACCTGGCGCCGCTGTTGCCGGCCGAAGGCGACTCGGTGATTGGCTGGTTACTGAGCCTCACTGACTTGAGCGTCGAACGGGACGCCGAGGAGCAGCGGGCCGTGTTGCTGCGTTTCCTGTCTCATGACCTGAGGGCTCCCCACTCGGCGATTCTGGCTTTGCTCGACGTTCAACGGCATCAGGAGTCTGGCGACACTCAAGTGTTCAGTCAGATCGAATTACAAGTGCGCAAGGCGCTGAACCTGACCGAGGCTTTTGTGCAGTTGGCAAAGGCTGAATCCGAGGCCTATCAGTTTCAGCCGAGCATGTTCGCGATGTTGCTGCTCGATACCTTCGACCAGGCCTCGAGCATCGCTCATCTGAAGAACATTCAGTTGCTGCATGACCTCGACGAAGACGCTGAAGCGCTGGTCCTGGCTGATCAGTCGTTACTGACACGGGCACTGTTCAATCTGCTGGAAAACGCCATCAAGTACAGTCCGGCAGGTTCGCGGATCACCGTGCGGGTGAGTTGTGCCGAGGGCTGGTTGACGTGCGAGATCGCCGACCAGGGCCGAGGGATTGCCGTCGAAGAACTTCCCGAGCTGTTCAGTCAGTATCGACGCTTTGCATCGGCTCACGGCAGTGACGGCCTGGGGCTGGGGTTGTCCATGGTCAAGGCCGTAGTGGATCGTCACGGCGGGAGGATTTCCTGTCATAGCGTGGTGGGGCAAGGCACAACGTTCAGTGTCGAGCTGCCCCTATTGAGCGAATGAGCCGAACACTTTTCACAGGCATAAAAAAACCGGCTATATCAGCCGGTTTTTTTACGTCCGAAAAAAACTTATGCACGTTTTCCGAAATTTTATCTTCTTAAGAAATATGTATGAAAATCAAAAGCTTAAAAACTAAATACAGCGATTTTCAACAAAACGGTACACAGGTTATCCACAGAATCTCAGACAGTCACTTGATCGGTCGCACTCGGTGCCGCCGGGGCTGCTGGCAGCGAACCCATTTCGCGTTGCATCTGTTCGTTCCAGGCCTGCACCCGGTCATTCAGATCGGCGATGGCCCGTGGTCCGTTACCCTCGGCGTACATTGGCGCGCCGATGATCACGGTGATCACGCCCTGCTTTTTGGCCCAACCGGTTTTTGGCCAGAACTTGCCGGCATTGTGTGCAATCGGCAGCACGGGCAATGACGCATTGACGGCCAATGCGGTGCCGCCACGGGAGAACTTGCCGATGGTGCCGTAGGGAACGCGAGTCCCTTCCGGGAAAATCAGTACCCAGACATTGTCCTTGAGCAGTTCATCACCCTTTTTTGCCACATGCTTGAGCGCAGCTTTCGGGTTGTCACGGTCGATGGCGATCGGCCGCAGCATGGCCATGGCCCAGCCGAAGAACGGCACGTAGAGCAGTTCGCGCTTGAGCACCTGGCTCAACGGTTCGAAGTAGGCCGAGAGAAAGAACGTCTCCCAGGTGCTCTGGTGGTTCGACTGAATCACGCAGGGCTGCTCAGGTACGTTCTCGGCACCCTTCACTTCGTAGCGAATACCCAGGAAGACTTTGCTCAGCCACAAGGCGCAGCGGCACCAGTACACGTTGATAAAGCGATAACGCGCCTTGAACGGCAGAAACGGCGCGATAAAAAAGCTCAGGGTGCACCAGAGCAACGAACTGGTGCCCAGCAGCAGGTAAAAGAGGAAGGTTCTGATGGCCTGCAGTATCGACATGGCGACATTTACCGTTGCGGGCACTGCCCGCCTATTCAAGCGCACTCCCGATCAGTCCTTGGCCAGGATGTCAGAAGAGCCTTAGTTGTGGATAAGTTCTGCGGCAATCGCCGCCAGATCGTCAAAAATCAAGGTGCCTGCCGGTAGGGTCTTGCCCTGAGTCTTTTCGCCTTTCCCGGTCTTTACCAAAACTGGCTGACAGTCGACGGCTTTGGCGGCTTCCAGGTCACCGAGAGTATCGCCGACGAACCATAGATTCGTCAGCGAAACGTTGTAATGCGCGGCGATGGTTTTCAACATCCCGGGTTTTGGCTTGCGGCAATCGCAGCCGTCGTCTGGCCCGTGCGGGCAATAGACGATCAGCCCGACTTCGCCGCCCTGCTCCGCCACCAACTCGCGCAAGCGAGCGTGCATGGCCTCCAGGGTGGCGATGTCGTAATAGCCGCGAGCGATGCCCGACTGGTTGGTGGCGACCGCCACCGTCCAGCCGGCCTTGCTCAACTGCGCGATCGCTGCGATCGAACCGGGGAGTGGAATCCACTCCTCCACCGACTTGATGTACGCGTCGGAGTCGTAATTGATCACCCCGTCCCGATCGAGAATCAGCAGTTTCAACAGCAGCCCCTCAGCCCAGCAACGAAATGTCGGCGACGCCGAGGAACAACCCACGCAGACGCGCCAGCAGCGCATAGCGGTTGGCTCGCACCTTGGCGTCTTCGGCGTTGACCATCACGGCTTCGAAGAACGCATCCACCGGCTCGCGCAATGCGGCCAGACGCGCCAGCGATTCGCTGTATTGACGAGCAGCGGCCATTGGCTGCACAGCCTGGTCCGCCTGCTGGATCGCCGAATACAGCGAGAACTCGTTGGCGTTGTCGAAGTACTTGGCTTCAACGACCGTCGGCACAGAGCCTTCGACCTTGCTCAGCAGATTCGACACTCGCTTGTTCACGGCGGCCAGGGCAGCGGCTTCCGGCAATTTGCGGAACGCTTCCACCGCTTGTACGCGCTGGTCGAAGTCCAGGGCCGAACCCGGCTTCAGGGCACGTACCGACAGGTAGGTCGCGACGTCCACACCTTCGTCTTCGTAACGGGCACGCAGACGGTCGAAGATGAACTCCAGCACGGCGTCATTGAGGCCGGCAGCCTTGACCTTGGCACCGAACGCATTCACGGCGAAGGCCACGGCGTCGTTCAGGTCGAGGTCGAGTTTCTTGTCGATCAGGATCCGCAACACACCCAGCGCTGCACGCCGCAGGGCATACGGGTCTTTGCTACCGGTCGGCAGCATGCCGATACCGAAAATACCCACCAGGGTGTCGAGCTTGTCGGCGATGGCCACGGCCGCACCGGTCAGGGTGGTCGGCAGTTCAGCGCCGGCACCGCGCGGCATGTACTGCTCGTTCAGCGCCAGGGCGACATCTTCCGGCTCGCCATCGTTGAGGGCGTAGTAGTAACCGGCGACACCTTGCATCTCCGGGAACTCACCGACCATCTCGGTCGCCAGGTCGCACTTGGACAGCAGGCCGGCACGCGCCGCCCAGGAAGCGTTACCGCCGATGCGAGCGGCAATGTAGGCCGCCAGTTTCGACACGCGCTCGGCCTTGTCGTAGACGCTGCCGAGTTTTTCCTGGAACACCACGTTCTGCAGACGCAGATTGAATTCTTCGAGTTTTTGCTTCTTGTCTTGCTTGAAGAAGAACTCGGCGTCGGTCAGGCGTGGGCGAACCACTTTCTCGTTACCGGCGATGATCTGCTGCGGATCCTTGCTTTCGATGTTGGCCACGGTAATGAAACGAGGCAGCAACTTGCCGTCGGCATCCAGCAGGCAGAAGTACTTCTGGTTGTCCTGCATGGTGGTGATCAGCGCTTCTTGCGGCACGTCGAGGAAACGCTCTTCGAACGAGCACACCAGCGGCACCGGCCATTCAACCAGCGCGGTCACTTCGTCGAGCAGGGCTTGCGGAACGATCGCCGTACCTTCCTGCATTGTCGCCAGTTCTTCGGTGCGCTTGCTGATCAGCTCGCGACGCTCGTTGGCGTCGGCCAGTACATAAGCAGCACGCAGATCGTTCAGGTAGTTGGCCGGCGAGGTGATGCGCACGCTTTCAGGGTGGTGGAAGCGGTGACCACGGGAGTCGCGGCCGGCCTTCTGAGCGAGGATGGTGCAGTCGATGACGTGGTCACCGAGGAGCATTACCAACCATTGGGTCGGACGAACGAATTCTTCCTTGCGGGCACCCCAGCGCATGCGCTTGGGGATAGGCAGGTCGTTCAGGGAGTCTTCGACGATGGTTGGCATCAGGCTCGCGGTCGGCTTGCCGGCGATGCTTTGGCTGTAGCGCAGCTTCGGGCCGCTCTGATCGATTTCGCTCAGCTCGACGCCGCACTTCTTGGCGAAGCCCAGGGCCGCTTGAGTCGGGTTGCCTTCGGCATCGAACGCAGCCTGACGTGGCGGGCCGTCGAGGTTGATGCTGCGATCCGGCTGCTGGGTCGCCAGCGCGGTGATCAGCACGGCCAGACGACGCGGCGCGGCGTAGACGGTTTTGCTCTCGTAGTTCAGGCCAGCGGCTTGCAGGCCTTTGTCGATACCGGCCAGGAATGCTTCGGCCAGGGTGTTCAGGGCTTTGGGTGGCAGTTCTTCGGTGCCCAGTTCAACCAGAAAATCTTGAGCACTCATTGTGCAGCCTCCAGCTTGGCCAGTACTTCATCACGCAGGTCCGGGGTCGCCATCGGGAAGCCCAGCTTGGCGCGAGCCAGCAGGTAGGCTTGCGCGACGGAACGCGCCAGGGTGCGTACACGCAGAATGTATTGCTGACGCGCGGTCACCGAGATCGCCCGGCGCGCATCCAGCAGGTTGAAGGTGTGTGAGGCCTTCAACACCATTTCGTAGCTCGGCAACGGCAGCGGCTGGTCGAGTTCGATCAGGCGCTTGGCTTCGCTTTCATAGAAGTCGAACAGTTCGAACAGCTTCTCGACGTTGGCGTGTTCGAAGTTGTAGGTCGACTGCTCCACTTCGTTCTGGTGGAACACGTCGCCGTAGGTCACCTTGCCGAACGGACCGTCAGCCCAGACCAGGTCGTAGACCGAGTCCACGCCTTGCAGGTACATGGCCAGACGTTCCAGACCGTAAGTGATCTCGCCGGTCACCGGGTAGCACTCGATGCCGCCCGCTTGCTGGAAGTAAGTGAACTGCGTCACTTCCATGCCGTTGAGCCAGACTTCCCAGCCCAAGCCCCAGGCGCCCAGCGTTGGCGACTCCCAGTTGTCTTCGACGAAACGGATGTCATGCACCAGCGGGTCCAGACCCACGTGCTTGAGGGAGCCCAGGTACAGTTCCTGGAAGTTGTCCGGGTTCGGCTTCAGCACCACCTGGAACTGATAGTAGTGCTGCAGACGGTTCGGGTTTTCACCGTAGCGGCCGTCAGTCGGGCGACGACTGGGCTGCACATAAGCGGCGTTCCAGGTTTCCGGGCCAATGGCGCGCAGGAACGTGGCAGTGTGGAAAGTGCCGGCGCCTACTTCCATATCGTAGGGCTGAAGTACCACACAACCTTGCTCGGCCCAGTATTGCTGGAGGGCGAGGATCAAGTCTTGGAAGGTACGCACGGCTGGCGTAGGCTGGCTCACGAAATTCACCTGTTTCTTGGGCTGCGATTTAAAGAGCGGGAGTATACCCGATTCGGTCCTGCGCACGCCCCCTGGAGCCTTATGCCACGCTGCTTTTGGTGTACCGAAGATCCGTTGTACATGGCTTATCACGATCAGGAGTGGGGCACGCCGCTACGCGATGCGCAGGGATTGTTCGAGTTGCTTTTGCTCGAAGGGTTCCAGGCCGGGCTTTCCTGGATCACCGTGTTGCGCAAACGCGAGCGTTATCGCGAGGTGCTGTTCGGCTTCGATGTACAGCGCGTGGCGCAGATGAGTGACGCTGAAATCGATGAGTTGATGCTCGATCCGGGGATCATCCGCAATCGCCTCAAACTCAACGCCGCCCGGCGCAATGCCCAGGCTTGGCTGGAGCTGGAGGACCCGGTGGCGTTTCTCTGGTCGTTCGTCGGCGGCACGCCGGTGATCAATCATTTCAAGGATCGCAGTGAAGTCCCAGCGGTGACACCGGCCGCCATCGAGATGAGCAAAGGCTTGAAAAAAGCCGGCTTCACGTTCGTCGGCCCGACCATCTGTTATGCGCTGATGCAGGCTTCGGGCATGGTCATGGATCACACCCGTGATTGCGATCGCTACGCCCCCTTGGCGAACGGCGGTTAGAATAGCCGCCTCGCGCACAGCACAAGATCAGGAGTGACCTGTGGATAAGTTTAAAGGCGCCTTGCTGGTAGGCGCTCTGCGGCTGTTTGCCCTGCTGCCGTGGCGGGCAGTGCAGGCGGTGGGTTCGGCGATTGGCTGGATCATGTGGAAAACCCCCAACCGTTCCCGCGACGTGGTGCGGATCAACCTCGCCAAGTGCTTTCCGCAGATGGACCCGGCCGAGCGTGAGCGTCTGGTCGGCCAGAGCCTGAAAGACATTGGCAAGTCCTTGACCGAAAGCGCCTGCGCGTGGATCTGGCCAGCCCAGCGTTCCATTGAACTGGTGCGGGAAGTCGAAGGCCTCGACGTTCTGAAAGAGGCTTTGGCGTCCGGCAAAGGTGTGGTTGGCATCACCAGCCACCTGGGCAACTGGGAAGTGTTGAACCACTTCTATTGCAGCCAGTGCAAACCGATCATTTTCTACCGCCCGCCAAAACTGAAGGCGGTGGATGAGTTGCTGCGCAAGCAGCGGGTGCAATTGGGGAACCGGGTGGCCGCTTCCACCAAGGAAGGCATCCTCAGCGTGATCAAGGAAGTGCGCAAGGGTGGCGCAGTGGGCATTCCGGCTGATCCGGAACCGGCCGAATCTGCCGGGATCTTCGTGCCATTCTTCGCCACTCAGGCCCTGACCAGCAAATTCGTGCCGAACATGCTCGCCGGCGGCAAAGCGGTCGGCGTGTTCCTGCATGCCCTGCGCCTGCCGGACGGTTCGGGTTACAAGGTGATCCTCGAAGCCGCACCGGACGCCATGTACAGCACCGATACCGAAACCTCCTGCGCGGCCATGAGCCAGGTGGTCGAGCGGTATGTGCGGGCTTATCCGAGCCAGTACATGTGGAGCATGAAGCGCTTCAAGAAGCGTCCACCGGGTGAAGCTCGCTGGTATTGATGCTGCTGTGGATAACTCCGCAGGCTGAGATCTTTTGATCTTGGCCTGCGTTATCTCTGATCAGTGCGCCTGACGTTCAAGCTTTTTCAGAAACACCGTCATTTCCTTCTCCGCCTGCTTGTCGCCATGGGCGCGGGCGGCTTCCAGGCCCTGTTCCCAGGCCTGCCGCGCCGCCGCGTAGTCCGCCAGCGCCAGATGAGCCTTGCCCAAAAGCTTCCAGGCTGCCGAATACTTCGGATCGAACTCGACGCAGCGCTGGAAATGCTCTGCGGCCTTGGTGTTTTCCCCAATATCCAGATAACCCTTGCCCAGGCCGAAGCGCAGCAATGAGTTATCCACACCCTTGGCGAGCATTTTTTCCAGGGATTCGATCATGGGTGCTTCCTCAGTCAGTGATCGTTCCCACGCTCCGCGTGGGAATGCAGCCCGGGACGCTCTGCGTCCCATTCAAAGCCGAACGCGGAGCGTCCGTTGAGGCATTCCCACGCAG
>NZ_AKJT01000021.1 GCF_000282195.1 Pseudomonas sp. GM18 | reverse complement strand
TGTATGACATGAAGGAGAAGGGGGGCTGGGGGGCCGAGAAAACCCAGCGTGATGAAGTCACGCAGATCACCCATGTGGGTACCGAGATCAAGACCGGTGGCAACCTGACGCTGATCAGCGAGGGCGATCAGCGGTATCAGGTGGCGAAGCTGGACAGTGGCAAGAACATCACGCTGGACAGTGGTGGGGCGATTGTTTTCGAAGGGGTGAAGGACCTGCATGACGAGAGCCATACCAAGAGTGATGGCGATGCCTTCTGGACCTCATCGAAAGGCAAGGGCAATACCGATGAGACACTGCGCCAGACCCAGATGATTGCCAAAGGCAACATCACGATCAAAGCCGTCGAAGGTCTGCGAATCGACCTCAAAGAGGTGAATCAGCAAAGCGTCAGTCAGACCATTGATGCGATGGTCCAGGCCGATCCGCAACTGGCCTGGCTGAAGCAAGCCGAAGCACGGGGCGATGTGGACTGGAGGCAGGTCAAGGAGATTCATGAGTCGTTCAAGTACAGCAACTCGGGACTAGGGCCAGCCTCGCAGTTGATCATTGCGATTGCACTGGCTGCTGTCATGGGACCGATGATGGCCAGCATGAACACGATGTTGCAGGCGGTCGCAGTGAGTGCGGCGACCAAGGCCACTATTAGCACCATCGACAACCGGGGCAATCTTGGCAAGGTCATCAAAGACGTTACCTCGAAGGACAGTATCAAAGGTTACGTCGTAGCCGCTGCCACGGCGGGTGTCACTCAGGGTCTCAAGTACGATCCAGGCAAGATTGGGTTTGATGTCAAGAGCTTGAATACTGTGGCGATCAAGGTGACCGCCGATGCGGTGATCAAGACGGCTGTCTACGGCGGAAGCTTCAAGGACAATCTGGCCAGTTCGGCTGCGAGCATAGCCGCAAGTATTGGTGGCGCGGTCGGCGCCGGGAAAATCGGAGATCTGAACCTGCCAGAGGGCGGTTTTGAAAAAATTCTGCTGCATGCGGGCTTGGGTGGCTTGCTGGCTGAAGCGATGGGCGGTGATTTCCGCACCGGAGCGCTGGCAGGTGGCGCCAACGAAGTGTTGGTCGGATTGCTGGGCGACAAACTTTTACCTTCAAACCTCGTTCCGGGTTCTGCGGAGTACAACCAGGCCCAGGCCAACCTCCTTGCGCTGTCGCAAATTGTGGGTGTGCTAGGTGCGGCGGCTTCGGGTGGGGATGTCGGGGTTGGTGCTGCGGTGGCGGCGAATGCTACGCAGTACAACTTCTTGGGCGAGCACGCCGAAGCCAAACGTGATCGAGCGCGTGAAGAGTTCAAGGAAACAAATGGTATTGGCGCCGCCAGACAGCTGGTGGAACTGGAGGGCGCTGATCAACGAAGCGATAACCTTCTTGCGAAGTATCGACTGGACAAAAGCTCGCTCTCGGCTGCGGAACTCGCGGAGCTAAATGCGTATGTGCAGGTTTACACATACGATATGGCGCTCAAATACGGTGAAGATGTAGCGCGTACCCTTGCGAATGCTTTGATCCAGAACGGTCCTGATTCCGTTGGCATTTACCCCTATGCCGGGACCACCGAGGCAAAAAACGCCTACGCCGACGCGTTGCGAGCACAACTGGGAGGCTGGGGCGATCAGTTGGCTTGGATCAGACCAAAAAGTGAAAACGAGCTGGTCTATAAAGACGCTCAAGGCTATTTGCAGATTAACAACGAGCAACAGGGACTTTCGAACCTCGGTAGTCCGGCGTTGTACAGCCTTACTGGTTCATTGGGAGCTGGCATACGAGTCGCGGCAGCGGCCAATGGTGTACTCCAAGCGGCTTATGGTGCGAATCAGGCGTTTAATGGTGATCTCTGGAACGCTGCTGGAAACATAGTGGTGGGGGCTCTGGGCGTCGCTAGTGTCAGAATCCCCGGTACAAAGTCACCGAATTCATCAAGTGTCAATATTGCACCGGTTTCAAACCCATATTGGAATAGCTCGCTTGTGTCTGGTGAGTCGGTTGGGCTGTTTGATAGAACAGTGCTGCATGTCCCTGTAAATGATAAATTCTCTGCACGTGCAACTCAGGAGTTGCTGGACGCCATCAATGCATTTCCTAGTAATACCCAAGCGTCTAAAGTCGCTACAATGATCGGTGCTTATGACCCGGTATCAGGAAAAATAGCTGTGGGGAGCAGTAATGGGAAAATTACTGCTGAAACTCTGGATGTGCGTACAGTTAATTATATAGAGAACCAACTAGGTGTTAAAATTGGCGAGCTCACTAGCTTGTGTAGGAACGCGGCAGGCGCATGCGCTGAGGTAGCAGCTGTTGACAAGCTGGTAAGGTTGGGAGTAAATCCGGCAGGTGTAAAATTTACGGATGCTTTGCGTCCAAAGACAGTCAGAGAGGAAGGGGGAATCACCCCGAAAGCTATTATTGATACCTGTCCGAACTGCAAGGTTGTCTGGCCGGAGAAGAAATGATGACACTGAATAAGTACTGGAAGCCCGGGTTTGGCGAACTTATTACTTGGTTTGCAATGGATAAAAACGGAGCCATTGCGGTCATGGTAAATAACTGCTTTGGGGCGCTCCCAGCTATACTTTTGGAAGTTTTCGACGTAGATGAAAGACTCGATAGCTTTAATGAGTTTATGTGGGGAGAATCCGCTGAGTTTGATGAATGCTCGGAAAATAAAAAAGGGCAGACGATACTGGGTTTTTATTCAGCTTATGCTTATAGGTATACTTCATCTCGGCAAGAGGTTGAAGAATGGGTTGCCAACAGATCATTATTTAGTGGAAGGTTGACGGAATATAGTCTGCCATCAATTAAAGGTTTTTACGTTTTTCATGGTGTAGAAGGAAGTGTGTCAGGTGAGGATTTTCCTGTTGGTTATGATGGGGGTACTGTAATGGGTGACTACTTTCGATACTTGATGCCCACTGTATTTGCTAGGGTAGAGGATATTCCCGTTGAGCTCAGAGGCTTGATTGCGGTATCTGATTCTTTGGAGTTTTCCAAAGACTCTGTCATTTTTCATGAGGAAATTGATCACTTATTTACCCATCTTTATGGGGGGTAGATGGTGGTTTTTGTGGAAACCGTTTCTTCAGATAAACGGGGACGAGAAAAGGGGACGGATTTGAATGGCGCTTACTTAACATGTTTAGCGTGCCCATTTTTCCTGATATCTGCCCTTGCTGACCGACGTGATTTGGTCAGCAAGGGGTAGGCTTGAGGTCTTCGTTTTATGGCTCGCGGCTCGATACGACCAGGCCGGTTTCCAACGCGTCTTTGAGCGATCAGCGTCAATAAACTTGAAAGGCCATCCTCTTCTTCAGGGCTGCCATATTGTCGCAGCGCCAGCCATAGCTGAAGGCTGTGTTTGAAGCTCAGTTCGCGAGGTAAGCAGTCAGCTAATGATTTAAACGTGGTCTGTCCCGATTTCCCCCTCGGTCGGCGGCATCAACATCA
>NZ_AKJT01000020.1 GCF_000282195.1 Pseudomonas sp. GM18 | reverse complement strand
CCGGCGAGCAGCAGTGGGGCACGACGTTTGATTGGGACAGCCCGTTGGGCCTGGCCGATCAGTTGATGCTGCGTGGCGGTCACGATGCGATGACCGATCACCAGCACACGTCCAACAACGCGATGCTCAATTACAGCGTGCCGTGGGGCTGGTGGAACTTCAGTTACACCTACAGCCAGAGCGAGTACCGCTCGCAAGCCCAGGCCAACGGTTTCAATTTCAAGCAGACCGGCGACAGCGAAAACCATCAACTGCGCGCCGAGCGGGTGATCCATCGCGACGCCCTGAGCAAGACCTCTCTCAGTACCGGTATCTCGTCCCTGCGCACCAACAACTTCATCGAAGACAGCAAGCTCAAGCTAAGCAGCAACCGCATCAGCGAAGCGCAGTTCGGCGTCAACCACGGTCGGCGGGTTGGCAGTGCCTTCGTCAACCTCGACCTGGGCATGCAGCAAGGTATTGGTGCGTTCGACGCCCAGGATAATGGCGATCCGGGCCCCGGCGAGCCGAACGCCCGTTACCGCAAATACACTGCCACCGCGAGTTATTTGCAGCCGTTCAAGCTGTGGGGCGAGTCCTTCAGTTTCAGCAGCCTGAT
>NZ_AKJT01000019.1 GCF_000282195.1 Pseudomonas sp. GM18 | reverse complement strand
AGGGCCAGGAAGTGGCCGCTGAGCGGAATTTGTAGATAAGTTCACTCTTCACCGGACCAATACCAAAGCGTATCGCCCCATTTCGAGTCACTGAAGCTTGGCATGATTTCGCCTTGTTGGAAGTGGCGTCTTGAGTTGGCTTGAGCTGGGGTAAACCAATAGCCCGTTTTGCCGCAGGGTTCGCCAGCAACAATACGACCAGTCTGGGAACCTATTGCAGTCTTATAATTTCTCGCATATTCGACCAAGTCTTTTGGATAAACCATATGATTGATTTTTCTGTCATCGATCCCATATAGGAAAGCAATGGCCCCGGCCTCGAATGCCCAGTATCCGACATAACTTCCTTCGTCGCCTTGCAAGTGTGAGTCGTGCCAAGGGGATTGTTTGAATGCTGCATACCATTGTTTGCAATAATCACCTAGCAGCTGAGATGCCTCCTCTTTTTCGTCTGCATATATGGCCTGTATTAAAGGAGTGTATACATCGTGATACCATTCATCTATATCTTCTCGGTTGGGTAGGTTTTTGCGGAGCAGGTCTTCGTAAAGAGTGTCTTCGCCTTTGTAGTTTGCATCATCTAAAAGCTTGGCGAATCGCTTTAGCAGATCTGTTCTGTGAAGCAAGATGCATAGGCTGAAAACCTGTACGCACTCTTCGAACTCGTCTGGCCAGTCATCAATCGCAAGTGGTGAAATGTTTGCTATTTGCTCAGAGGCTGAAAGTTTGCTTTGGCGCTCTTCGTACGCGGATATAAGATCTTCCAGTAATGGTGCTAGCAAATAGATCTCCACGCCTGCTGTATACGATATAAATAGTGTTTTTAGTGCCAGGTTTTTAAAATGATTTGCTCTTAGGGAGGCTTCTTGTTCAGGAGAGTCTGATTCAAATTTGTTGCTTTTCCAGAAAGTCTTCGTCTCCTCGCTGTAAGTCAGAAAGTTTTTGTATCTAGTTTCGCTAAGAAATTTTTGTCTTTTGTTCATGATGAATGTTACTCAGTAGTTAGTGATGGTAATGCCCCGTGTTTTGCTGCAAGAGATTTTTTTCGCTTGTTCACAAAGGACTTAACTTCGCTGTCGGTATAATGAAATGCGGAGTGGTTGGCATGGGTTGTTTCGTCGCCGTTGTTCAGTCGAGCTTCTGCGTGCTCTTTTGGACTTTGTTTCTGGTGGTATAACGGGGCGTAAAACAAATGACGACTGTATGATGCTGAAACCTGGTCAGCCAACCGTTCGGAGACAGCATCTCCAATGTTTTTCTGAATCCACTCCTTGCTCATTTGAACAAGTATTTCTTTATTTTTTTTTGCTGACTTATTGGTTTTTTTATCGCTGGGAGGGGTAGGGTGCTTGGACTTCGCAAATTTCCCTTTTTTCTTTTGAGTAGTGTCAGCCTGTTCGGGCTCTTGAGGCTCTAACAACGTACTTGGATCTGTAGCGCCCGAGACTCCCAATTTTGAGGCGACGCTAGGTTTCCGGCTGTTATTGGGCTTACGCATGAACTTCGGACCGTCCTCGTCGCGACTTGCTTTAGCCTCAACAACCGCAAATTTTTTCCCGTCGTTTGTGGCAGGATCTGCACGCCAGACAGCGTCAATGCCGGTTCCATTGGCCCCATCTGTCAGTTTGTACAAAACGTGTCGGGCCTTTGGGCTACCGCCCTTTGATAATTTCCCCATTTTACTCGCACTAGGAACTCCCTCCAGCCACTTCCCATCCGCCCCCTTATCATGCCCATCCCAATCCTTCCCCCAACCAAACTCCACCGCGCAGATGTAGTCGGCAATATGCTCCCCACTAACCCCCAGCCCTTCATTCAAAATACTGGCTGGCGCTTGAAGGCCTACTTTGGAGGCTTCAACCTGGTTTGAATGGGTGCCGCTCGCGCCGTCTTTCCCCTTCGTTGCAACAGCCGAGTCTTTGTTTGCAGGCTTTTCCGCTTTTTTGGGGTGGCTTGACCCGGAAGAGGCTGCAGAGCTATTGCGCTGCATCCCTTTCCATTTAACCAACCGCTTTTCAACAATCCCCACCATTGCCGGCATGTTGTCTCGAGAGGTAACGAGTACCGTGACGACCGCCGTTTTTGCCCAGTTGGGGAGGCTCTGGAAAGTCGACGAACCTTTTACGCCGGTGATGATTTCGTCGAGTTCCGCGCGCAGTTTTCCCGCATCGAATATCTGCTTGAGCAGTTCTTCGGGGCTGGTTTTAATCCCGCACTCTTGCAGTACGAAGCGAAGCAGGTCAAACAGCACCGGGGCATAGCGTTGTGGGTCTTTATTGACGATACGCAAGCTCTTCTTCAGCCCGTCACCCGGCCCTGGAATCCAACCGATGACGGCCATCAGCAGATCAAATTGCGCGTCTTCCTTGCCTGCCGTCGACTCTGCGTTGTAGAGGACGATAGATGATTCGATAGTGTCGTAGGCGTCGATGGCCTGGCCAAGAAAAGGCACTGCGCCGAGCGCGATTCCTTTTGCCAGTTCTACAGCGGCCTCTTGGTAGGCAGCGCTACGGTCTTCGCCACTTTCGTTTCCGCTCTCAGCTACTTCGTCAGTCATGTCAGCCTCCCTGCGGCTTTCTCCACTAATGCTTGTAAATCAACCTGGTCCGGGTCCAGGCCGAGCTTGCGTAAATCTGCGTTGACCTTTTCGTCAGAGTTCTGGACGACCGTTACGCTTTCACGGTTGTACGGCCTTGGATCCTCGCCGTAATACACCTTGGCCGGTCCTTTCGGAACATCCTCCAAACGAGCAAAGCCGTCATCGTCCAGCACCCCTTCACGGGTCGACCCGTCGGCAAAATCAACTCGATACGACGCACCCGGTACGGGCTCAAGGTTGTCGTAATGCAGGTTCAATTCCAGCCAGGTCGGATTGGTCTTGGCTTCTTTCATCAGGCGACCGGCGATGTCGGCAGCAGCGAGGCCCGGAATAAGCGGGGCGAGAATGCCAATCCCGGTGCCGGCGCCAGGAGCGCCACCGGAATTCACCTTCACCTCAGCCCCACTGATCGTCACACCCCCTGCATCAATCTTCACAAAGCTGCCACCAGCCTTGGCCGTCAGCTCCATGCCGCCCTCAACCACCACCTTTTCCCCGGCGTGGTAGTGAATCTCCTGACCCGCCTCGACAAACTGCGCCGTGCCCACCTTCACATGCTGGGTCACGCCCACGGTGAGGTGATCATCCGCCCGCGCTT
>NZ_AKJT01000018.1 GCF_000282195.1 Pseudomonas sp. GM18 | reverse complement strand
CCGGTAATCATCGGCAGGTTCAGACCTTGCTCTTTCGCACAGTCGATTGCGATCTGGTAACCGGCATCGGCGTGACGCATGACACCGGTGGCCGGGTCGTTGTGCAGCACGCGAGCGATACGCTCGGCCGCTTCGTCAGTACCGTCGCAGACAATCACCATGCCCGAGTGCTGGGAGAAGCCCATGCCGACGCCACCGCCGTGGTGCAGGGAAACCCAGGTGGCGCCGCTCGCGGTGTTCAGCAGAGCGTTGAGCAGTGGCCAGTCGGACACGGCGTCAGAACCGTCTTGCATCGATTCGGTTTCGCGGTTCGGGCTGGATACGGAACCGGAGTCCAGGTGGTCGCGACCAATCACGATTGGCGCGGACAATTCACCGCTGCGCACCATTTCGTTGAACGCCAGACCGAGCTTGGCGCGCAGACCCAGGCCAACCCAGCAGATACGTGCCGGCAGACCCTGGAAGCTGATGCGCTCGCGGGCCATGTCCAGCCAGTTGTGCAGGTGGGCGTCGTCCGGGATCAGTTCTTTAACTTTAGCGTCGGTCTTGTAGATGTCCTGCGGATCACCCGACAGCGCAGCCCAACGGAACGGGCCGATGCCACGGCAGAACAGCGGACGGATGTAAGCCGGTACGAAACCCGGGAAGTCGAATGCGTTTTCCACGCCTTCTTCTTGCGCCATCTGACGGATGTTGTTGCCGTAGTCGAAGGTCGGCACGCCCATTTTCTGGAAGTCCAGCATCGCTTTAACGTGCACGGCCATCGATTGCTTGGCGGCTTTGACCACGGCAGCAGGTTCGGTCTTGGCGCGAGCGCGGTATTCGTCCCAGGTCCAGCCGGCTGGCAGGTAACCGTTGAGCGGGTCGTGGGCGCTGGTCTGGTCGGTGACCATGTCCGGACGCACACCGCGACGAACCAGTTCCGGCAGGATTTCAGCCGCGTTGCCGCACAGGGCGATGGAGACAGCCTTGCCTTCGGCAGTGTATTTGGCGATACGAGCCAGTGCGTCGTCGAGGTCTTTGGCTTGCTCGTCGACGTAACGGGTTTTCAGGCGGAAATCGATGCTGATCTGCTGGCATTCGATGTTCAGCGAGCAAGCGCCGGCCAGGGTTGCAGCCAGAGGCTGAGCGCCACCCATGCCGCCCAGGCCAGCGGTCAACACCCACTTGCCGGTCAGGTTGTCGTTGTAGTGCTGGCGACCGGCTTCGACGAAGGTTTCGTAGGTGCCTTGAACGATGCCCTGGCTGCCGATGTAGATCCAGCTGCCGGCGGTCATCTGGCCGTACATGGCCAGGCCTTTGGCGTCGAGTTCGTTGAAGTGTTCCCAGCTCGCCCAGTGCGGAACCAGGTTGGAGTTGGCGATCAGAACGCGTGGGGCGTTGCTGTGAGTCTTGAACACGCCGACTGGCTTGCCGGATTGCACCAGCAGGGTCTCGTCGTCGTTCAGGTTGGTCAGGCTTTCAACGATCTTGTCGTAGCATTCCCAGTTACGTGCCGCACGACCGATACCACCGTAAACCACCAATTCTTTAGGGTTCTCGGCGACTTCCGGGTCGAGGTTGTTCATCAGCATGCGCAGCGGCGCTTCAGTCAGCCAGCTCTTGGCGGTCAGCTT
>NZ_AKJT01000017.1 GCF_000282195.1 Pseudomonas sp. GM18 | reverse complement strand
GCTCGGCAGCTGCTACAGGGGGCCGAATCGGCTGACCCCACCACATTTTTCAGCCATTTCCATCACATCGCCGGCCCTTAACAACCGGGTTTTTCCGCCGCCGAAACAGACAATGAGTACCTCTCAACCCTCATTGAATCTGTGCCCATGCAAACCACCAATACCGTTTTGATGATTCGCCCGACACGTTTCTCGTTCAATCAGGACACGGCGGCGAACAACCGTTTCCAGCGCCCGGCCGATGTGTCCGAGGATGTGCAGCTCAAGGCCTTGCAAGAGTTCGACGGCTACGTCGCCGCGCTGCGCAACCATGGCGTCGAAGTCCTGGTGCACAACGACCGTGAAGCGCCGCATACCCCCGATTCGATCTTCCCCAACAACTGGTGGAGCAGCCATCCCGACGGCACGTTGGTGCTGTATCCGATGCAGGGCCACAACCGCCGTCTGGAACGCGACAAAGGCGTGCTCGACTGGCTACGGGACGAATATCGGGTCGAGCAGATGCTGGATCTTTCCAGCCTGGAACAGCAGGAAGTGTTCCTCGAAGGCACCGGCAGCATGGTGCTGGATCGCGAGCAGCGGATTTGTTACGCAGGCTATTCCACCCGCACCCACGCTCGGGCGCTGGACCAATTGGTCGACCATCTGGGTTACGAGTTGTGCGCCTTCAATGCGGTGGACCGCCAGGGCGTGGCGATTTATCACACCAACGTGATGATGAGTGTCGGCACTCGGCTGGCCGTTGCGTGCCTGGCCTCCGTCACTCACCCGGCAGAACGCCTGGCGCTGCGCTCACGGCTGGAAGACAGCGGTAAAAAAGTGATTGCCCTGGACTGGGCGCAACTGGAGTCGTTCGCCGGCAACATGCTGGAAGTCCACAACGCCGCGGGCGAACCCTTGCTGGTGATGTCGCGCACTGCCTGGCAATCGCTGGATGCCGATCAGCGCCGCTTGATCGAAACCCACGTCACGCCGCTGCCGGTGAACATCGACACCATCGAACGCATTGGCGGCGGCAGCGCCCGCTGCATGTTGGCCGAAGTCTTTCTATCCAAACGTCAATCAGAACGTCAGCCGAAAGCTGCCCAGGAGCAAGTGCGATGATCGTCCGTCCCGCAACACCGGCAGATTTGCCGGCACTGTTGGCCCTGGCCCATAGCGCCGGGACCGGTTTGACCACCTTGCCGGCCGATGCGGCACGCTTGAGTCATCGCCTGGAATGGGCAGCGAAAACCTTCGCCGGTGAGGCCGAACGCGCTGATGCCGACTACCTGTTTGTGCTGGAGAACGACCAGCAGGAAGCGGTCGGTATTTGTGCATTGGCGGGCGCCGTCGGCCTGCGCGAGCCCTGGTACAACTATCGACTGGGCCTGTTTGTCGCCGCGTCGAAAAACCTCGGGATCAATCAGCAACTGCCGACGTTATTCCTCGGCAACGACATGACCGGTCACTCGGAACTGTGTTCACTGTTTTTGCACGCCGATCACCGCAGCGGCCTGAATGGCCGCTTGCTGTCCAAGGCACGCTTCCTGTTTCTGGCGGAGTTTCGTCAGCACTTCGGTGAAAAAGTAATCGCGGAGATGCGCGGTTATTCAGACGAAGAGGGCGTCTCGCCGTTCTGGGAAGGTCTGGGTCGACATTTTTTCAAGATGAATTTTGCCGACGCCGATTACCTCACGGGCCTTGGCAACAAAACCTTCATCGCCGAACTGATGCCCAAGTTTCCGCTGCCGACCTGCCTGTTGCCTGAAGCGGCACGCGCGGTCATCGGCCGTGTCCACCCCAACACTGAACCTGCCCTGGGCATGCTCAAGGCTGAAGGCTTCGAGCATCGGGATTACATCGACATCTTTGATGGCGGGCCGCTGATCGAATGCGCCACCGGTGACATCCGTGCGGTGCGCGACAGTCAGGTGTTGCAACTGAGCATCGGCACACCCGGAGAACACGCGGCGACGTACCTGATTCACAACCGCCAGTTTGCCGAATGCCGGATTACCGCAGCCCCGGCGCGGGTCGCCGCCGGGACCTTGATTGTCGATGCGCAGACGGCGAAGACATTGGGCTTGAGTGTCGGCGCATCGGTGCGCGCGGTGAGCCTGGCGGTGCCGGCTGTAGCAGCTGCCGAGCC
>NZ_AKJT01000016.1 GCF_000282195.1 Pseudomonas sp. GM18 | reverse complement strand
CCCGAAGGAAAGTTCGTACAGCATCATCGGAACGCTCCCGGCTGTCACGGTCTGCCGACAGTGCTAAGGTTCGGCCCTAGCTTTTGTATTTTCCCAAGGAAGCCTTTATGCCGGACGCTACGTCCCTCAGTGCTGGTTTTATGGTGGTTCACGGCAACCGCCTGGACGAGCTGCGAAGCCTGGTGGTCAGCTGGATGCGGCGCTACCCGTTGGCTCCTTTGGAAAATGAAATCGCCCTGGTACAGAGCAACGGCATCGCCCAATGGCTGAAGCTGGCACTGGCCGAAGACCCTGAAGATGACGACATGGGCGGCTGCGGAATTGCCGCTGCCATCGATGTGCAGTTACCAGGCAGCTTCATGTGGCAGCTCTATCGCATGGTGTTGGGACGTGACGAAATCCCGGCCAAATCCCTGCTCGATAAAGCCCCGCTGACCTGGCGCCTGATGCGTCTGCTACCACAGTTGATCAACCAACCGCACTTCGAACCCCTGCAGCGCTTCCTTACGAATGACACCGACTTACGCAAACGCTATCAATTGGCGGAGCGTCTGGCCGATCTATTCGACCAATATCAGGTGTACAGGGCGGACTGGCTCGAAGACTGGGCAGAAGGCCGTCACCAATTACGAAATGGCAGAGGCGAAGCCAAAGCGCTGGCCCCGGCCAACTGCTGGCAAGCAGAGCTGTGGCGTGCGCTGTTGCTGGATGTCGGTGAACAAGGCATGGCGCAAAGCCGCGCGGGTGTCCACCAACGCTTTATCGAGCGTATCAATGGTCTCGACAGAGCGCCCGGTGGATTGCCTTCACGGGTGATTGTTTTCGGGATTTCTTCACTGCCAGCTCAAGCCCTGGAGGCACTTGCCGGGCTGGCTCGATTCAGTCAGGTCTTACTGTGCGTACACAACCCATGTCGCCACCATTGGGCGGACATCGTCGCCGATAAAGACCTGTTGCGGCATCAATACAAGCGCCAGGCTCGCAAGCGCGGCATGCCGGTTGTGCTTGATCCGCAAACGCTCCATCAGCATGCCCACCCGCTATTGGCGGCGTGGGGCAAGCAGGGGCGGGACTACATCAATCTGCTCGACAGTTACGACGATCCCAACAGCTATCGCTCGGCGTTTCGCGATGGGCGCATCGACCTTTTCAGCGATAACCAGCCACAGAGCATGCTCAATCAGTTGCAGGACGACATCCTGGAATTGCGCCCCCTGAACGAAACTCGCGAGAGTTGGCCTGCTGTCGATCTGACAAAGGACGAATCGATCCGTTTTCACATCACCCATAGCGCTCAACGCGAAGTGGAGATTCTCCACGATCAGCTGCTCGCACGATTCAGTGCTGATCCAGACCTCAGGCCTCGCGACGTGATCGTGATGGTTCCGGACATCGACAGTTATGCCCCCCACATCCGTGCTGTCTTTGGTCAGCTTGATCGCCACGACCCACGCTTCATTCCCTTCACGCTCGCGGATCAGGGCCAGCGCGGCAGGGATCCGCTACTGATCGCTGTCGAGCATCTGCTCAAGCTGCCCGACAGTCGCTTCCCTGTCAGCGAAATTCTCGATCTGCTGGACGTTCCGGCATTACGCGCTCGGTTTGGCGTAGAGGAACGTGACCTGCCGACCTTGCACCGCTGGATCGAAGGCGCAGGTATCCGTTGGGGGATGAATGCCGAGCAGCGTGCGGGCCTGGGCCTGCCAGAAGAACTGGAG
The DNA here is from genome assembly GCF_000282195.1 of Pseudomonas sp. GM18. Lineage (GTDB taxonomy): Bacteria > Pseudomonadota > Gammaproteobacteria > Pseudomonadales > Pseudomonadaceae > Aquipseudomonas. The sequence goes on along the minus strand of NZ_AKJT01000016.1, from coordinate 6,683 downwards.
CAAAACAGTTGGCGTTTCGGCTTGCGACGGATGTTGCTTGGTTATGCCGTGGGCAGCGCCAGTGCCTGCGAGGGTATTGAACCCTACGACGAGATCGGCGGTCTGGATGCTGCGCTGATAGGACCTTTGGTCGCACTGCTGGATGCACTGGAGATTGCCCATCAGGAACTCACCCAGCCTGCGCCCCCCAAACTCTGGGGCATCCGTTTGCAAGCACTGGTGCAGTTGTTTTTCCAGGCCAGTAATGAGCATGACGACTATTTGTTGGCCCAGCTCGAAGAGCTGCGTGAGACCTGGCTTGAGACTTGCGAGTCGGTAGGCTTGCAGGACGAGTTACCGCTGACCGTAGTCCGTGAGGCCTGGCTGGCTGGCCTCGACCAAGGTCGCTTGTCTCAGCGCTTTCTCGCCGGTGCCGTCAATTTCTGTACCTTGATGCCTATGCGAGCGATCCCGTTCAAACTGGTCTGCCTGCTGGGCATGAATGACGGCGATTACCCTCGCGCGCAGCCGCCGCTGGACTTCGACCTGATGGGCAGCGACTACCGGCCCGGCGATCGTTCCCGGCGCGAAGATGACCGCTATCTGTTGCTGGAAGCATTATTGTCGGCGCGGGACCAACTCTATATCAGCTGGGTCGGCCGCAGTATTCGGGACAACAGTGAGCGCCCTGCTTCGGTATTGATAGGACAGCTGCGTGACCATCTCGCCAGCGGTTGGCGATTGCACAATGACGATGATGATCTGCTTGAATCCATGACCCAGGAACATCCCCTGCAACCCTTCAGTGCACGCTACTTCCATGAAGGCGATGATTTGTTCAGCTACGCCAGCGAATGGCAGGTACTTCATCAGTCCAGCGGTATGACGCCTGCCATCGAGGTTCTTGAAGCCTACATTCAGGACGAGCCGCTGAGTCTGGGTCAATTGCAGGATTTTCTGCGCAATCCTGTACGGCATTTCTTCAGTCAGCGGCTCAAAGTGTTCTTCGAGGCTGCCGAAGCGCCTTTGGCGGATGAAGAGCCATTTGTACTCGATGCGCTGCAACGCTATAGCCTCAGCGACAGCTTGCTCGAAGCAGCGCTGGGGCAACTGGACCAAACCGATCAGGTACTGGAGGCGCAGGCGAAACGCCTGCAAAATAGCGGGCTCTTGCCCATGGCCGGATTTGGCGAATGTCTGCAACGAGAGTTGATCGAGCCGCTGCCGGATCTGTTGCAGCGCTATCAGCAGCTCCTGGCGTTATGGCCGACCCCGCTCACCAGCGCGTTGCCGGTGAGTCTGGAACTGCATGGGCTGCGCCTGGAGGGCTGGCTCAGTGCCCTGCATCAACGGGCGGACGGTGGTTTGCTGTCGGTCACCACGATTCCCAACAGCATCGGCTCGCTCAAGACCCGCAAATGGCATCGTCTGACGCGACCATGGATCAATCACCTGGTTGCCTGTGCCAGCGGGATGCCGATGACCACCGCGTTGGTGGCCAGCGACGACAGTCTGTTACTGGCTCCGTTGGCGAAGGATCAAGCACTTGATGCCCTGGGTAATCTGTTGCTGGCCTGGCAAACGGGCATGCGCCAGCCGCTGCCGATTGCCGTAAAAACAGCCTTCGCCTGGCTCGTTCAAACCGATCCGGTCAAAGCCGACGCCGCTGCCCGAAAGGCCTATGAAGGCGATGGCCAGACCACTGATGGCGAGCGCCGCGAAAGCCCGGCACTCGCTCGGCAATACGCCGACTACGATGTCCTGATTGCCGACGAGACCTTCCCCGATTGGTGCGACGCGTTGTATCGGCCGCTGCTTGAGGCTCCCTGGCGTTCATTGACGAGCGAGGAGGCGCGCCCATGACCACGAAAACACCGTTGGCCCTGGCATTCCCCCTGCGTGGCAGCCAACTGATCGAAGCCAGCGCCGGGACCGGCAAGACCTTCACTATTTCTGCGCTGTACTTGCGTCTGGTCCTTGGCCATGGCGACGAGTCGAGTGGTTTTGGCCGTGAATTGCTGCCGCCGCAAATCCTCGTGGTGACCTTCACCGATGCCGCGACCAAAGAACTGCGCGAACGTATTCGCACACGGCTGGCTGAGGCTGCGCGGTTTTTCCGTGATGAGACATCGGCGCCGGATGGCCTCATTGCCGAGTTGCGCGAGCAATACCTCCCCGAACAATGGCCTGGTTGTGCAAACCGCCTGGACATCGCCGCCCAGTGGATGGATGAAGCGGCGGTATCGACCATCCACAGTTGGTGCCAGCGCATGCTGCGCGAACATGCATTCGACAGTGGCAGCCTGTTCACCCAGACCCTGGAAACCGATCACAGTGATTTGCTCGGCGAAGTTCTGCGCGACTACTGGCGACTGTTCTGCTACCCGATGCAAGGCGATGCGCTGAACTGGGTTCGCGGCAACTGGGGTGGCCCGGCGGCGTTGTTGCCGCGAGTGCGTGGGTTGTTCGCCAGCGAGCGTGACAGCGTTGAAGGTAAAGAACCTGCCGAGTTGATTGCCGAGTGCCTGGAGGAACGACGGGCCGCTTTGCTCGAACTCAAGATGCCCTGGCGCCAATGGTCCGATGAGCTGCTTGCGATCTGTCATCAGGGCGTCGCGAGCAAAAGCGTCGATGGTCGCAAGATGCAGGCGCGCTACTTTGAACCCTGGTTCGAAAAGCTCCGGGCCTGGGCCGAAGACGAATCTCTGGAGCAACTGGACATTGGTACCGGCTTCACTCGCCTGACTCCCGATGGCATGGCTGAAGCCTGGAAAGGTGAAGCTCCCCGTCACCCCGGTCTCGATGCGATGCCCGGCCTCAAGGCCAGTCTCGATGGCTTGCCGACCCCCGATGCCGCCGTGCTGCAACATGCCGCCCACTGGGTCGGTGCCCGGTTCGAGGAAGAAAAGCGTCGCCGCGCGGAAATGGGCTTCGACGACATGCTGCTGCGCCTCGATGCGGCCTTGCAGTCCGATGGCGGTGAGCGTCTGGCGACCCTGGTCCGCGAGCAGTTCCCGGTTGCGCTGATCGACGAATTTCAGGACACCGACCCGGTGCAGTACCGAATCTTCGAAAGCATTTATCGCATCGAAGACAACAATCCTGAATCCGGCCTGTTCCTGATCGGCGACCCGAAGCAGGCGATCTATGCCTTCCGCGGTGCCGATATCTATACCTATCTGCGCGCCCGTCAGGCCACCACCGGCCGCCTGCATACCCTGGGTACAAATTTCCGTTCCAGTCATGGCATGGTCAACGCGGTGAACCATGTTTTCGAGCGTGCCGAATCTCGTGAGCAGGGGCGTGGCGCATTCCTGTTTCGTGAGAAGAATGGCGAGAACCCGGTACCGTTTCTGCCCGTCGAGTCTCAGGGGCGCAAAGAAGCCCTGCACATTGATGGTCAGGTTGTGCCTGCCCTGAACATCTGGCACTTGTCCGCAGATCAGCCACTGTCCGGCGTGGTGTATCGACAACAATTGGCCGCCGCCTGCGCCAGTGAAATCACTGCGCTGCTCAATGGCGGTCAGCAAGGGCGTGCGGGCTTCATCCAGGATGGTAAGGATTTCAGAGGCCTGCTGCCGGCGGATATCGCGATTCTGGTGCGCGACGGCAAAGAGGCCCAGGCCGTGCGCGGCGAACTTTCCGCCCGCGGTGTGCGCAGTGTTTACCTGTCAGACAAGGATTCAGTGTTCGCCGCGCAGGAGGCCCATGATCTGCTGATCTGGCTCAAGGCCTGTGCCGAGCCGGATGTCGAACGCCCCCTCCGTGCCGCGCTGGCCTGCATCACGCTGAACCTTTCTTTGGCTGAGCTGGAGCGGCTGAATCAGGACGAACTGGCCTGGGAGGCACGGGTCATGCAGTTCCGCGGTTATCGCGAGCTTTGGCGCAAGCAGGGCGTGCTGCCCATGTTGCGGCGATTGCTACATGACTTTCAGCTGCCCCAGGCGTTGATCGCGCGCAGCGATGGTGAACGCATATTGACCAACCTGTTGCACTTGTCCGAGTTGCTGCAGCAGGCCGCCGCCGAACTCGATGGCGAGCAAGCGCTGATCCGTCATTTGTCCGAGCATTTGGCATTGTCCGGTCAGGCCGGCGAAGAACAGATCCTGCGCCTGGAAAGTGATGAGCAACTGGTCAAGGTCGTGACCATCCACAAATCCAAAGGGCTTGAATATCCGTTGGTGTTTCTGCCGTTCATCTGCTCGGCAAAACCGGTGGATGGCAGCCGTCTGCCGCTGCATTACCACGATGCCGCGGGCAAGGCACAGGTGAGCTTGAAACCGACGGCCGAGTTGATCGCCCTGGCCGATGATGAACGTTTGGCCGAAGATCTTCGACTGCTCTATGTGGCCCTGACCCGGGCACAACATGCTTGCTGGCTCGGCGTGACGGACCTCAAGCGCGGCAATAACAACGGTTCGGTTCTGCACCTTTCAGCGTTGGGTTATCTGCTGGGCGGTAGTGCGCCATTGGCTGAGTCGGCAGGGTTGCGGCGTTGGCTGGAAGATCTGCAGCAGGACTGCCCAGCGCTGAACTACGGGGAAATGCCTGACGCGACCGCCGAGCATTACCATCCGCCGCGCAATGAAGCGACCTTGCTTGCCCCGCTGATACCCAGGCGCAAGGCCAGCGAAAATTGGTGGATCGCCTCTTACAGCGCCTTGCGCATTGGTGACAGTCTGAGCGTGGGCAGTGACGAAGCCCCGGAGAGTCCGCAAGCACAAAAGCTGTTTGATGACGAGCGCCTCGATCCCGAAGCGCCACGAGAAGTGGCCGCTGGCGGCGCTGATATCCATCGATTCCCTCGTGGTCCGAACCCCGGCACTTTTCTTCATGGATTGCTCGAATGGGCCGGTGACGAAGGTTTTGCCGCTGCACCGCAAACCGTGGAAGACGCCATCGCCCGTCGCTGCAACCGCCGTGGCTGGGAAGGCTGGATCACCACACTGAGCAGCTGGCTGCAGCACTTGCTCAAATCCCCGTTGCACATCGGTGGCGGACAGCCGTCAGTGGTGTTCGAGCAACTGACTCAATACCGGGTCGAGATGGAGTTCTGGTTCGCCAGTCATAAAGTCGATGTGCTCAAGCTCGATGAGCTGGTGCGTCAATACACCCATCACGGCGTGGCCCGGGTGGCCGCCGAACCGGTGCTGCTCAATGGCATGTTCAAAGGCTTCATCGACCTGACGTTCGAGCATGAAGGCCGCTACTACGTCGCGGACTACAAATCCAACTGGCTGGGCGTCGATGACACGGCCTATACCGAGCAGGCCATGGAACAGTCGATTCTCGACAACCGTTACGACCTGCAATACGTACTGTACCTGCTCGCCCTGCATCGTCAGCTCAAGGCTCGGCTGGTCGATTATGATTACGACCGACATGTCGGTGGGGCGCTGTATCTGTTTCTTCGCGGTACTCGCGCGGCCAGCCAGGGCGTGTATTTTGCCCGTCCGCCACGGGAACTGATCGAGCGCCTGGACCGGTTGTTCCAGGGCAAACCAGAGCCCAAGGCCGAACCCGCCTGGGAACAGGGAGTACTGCTATGAGTCGCACTTTCGCCGATTTGTTGCCCATGCCATTGGCGGCTGAAAGCCTGGCGGATCTGGCCCCGTTGAGTCGCGCTGATGATTTGTTGCTGCTGCTCACGCGCTGGGTCGAACGCGGCTGGCTGCGAGCGCTGGACAAGGCCTTCGTCGCGTTTCTCCACGAACTCGCTCCCGACGATGACCCACTGGTGCTGCTGGCCGCCGCGTTGATCAGTCACCAACTGGGCCACGGTCATGTCTGCCTGGATCTGTTCGAAACACTGAAAGAGCCTGACTTCGCCCTTTCGCTGCCGCCGGAAGGTGATGTGCAAAGCGGTGCGATGTTGTTGCCATCGCAATTGCTTGAGGCGCTGGACGGCGCCCATTGGTGCAAGGTGCTGGCGTCCAGCCGTCTGGTGGCTCTGGCCGTCGATGGGCGTGAGGCTGCGCAACACCGGCCGTTGGTGCTGTCGGGTAAACGCCTGTACCTGCGCCGCTACTGGGCTTACGAACGGCGCATCGACCACGCGCTGCGCCAGCGCCTGGCGGCACACGAAGCAACGCCGGGTGATTTGCCCCAACGCCTGACCGGTTTGTTCGGTCCAGCCACGCTTGATGACGTGATCGACTGGCAGAAGCTCGCGTGTGCCCTGGCTACCCGCAGTGCATTCAGCATCGTCACCGGCGGACCGGGAACCGGCAAGACTACTACGGTTGTACGCTTGCTCGCATTGCTCCAGGCACCCGCAGTGGAGGCCGGTAAACCGCTGCGCATTCGTCTCGCGGCACCCACCGGCAAGGCTGCCGCACGATTGACCGAGTCCATCAGCCAGCAGGTTCAAACCCTGAAAGTGGCTGAAACAGTGCGCGAGAAGATCCCGTCGGATGTGACCACCGTGCACCGTTTGCTCGGCAGTCGTCCCGGCACCCGGCATTTCCGTCACCACGCCGGTAATCGCTTGCCACTGGATGTATTGGTGGTGGACGAAGCTTCGATGATCGACCTGGAAATGATGGCCAACCTGCTCGACGCGTTGCCGGCTCACGCCCGTCTGGTGTTGCTCGGTGACAAGGATCAACTGGCGTCGGTAGAGGCCGGTGCCGTCCTGGGCGATCTGTGTCGCGATGCCGAAGCCGGTTGGTACAGCCCGCAGACCCGCCAGTGGCTGGGGGGGG
>NZ_AKJT01000015.1 GCF_000282195.1 Pseudomonas sp. GM18 | reverse complement strand
GGCGGCAGCCTGCCGCTGGCGGTGGTGGTCTATCGCGACTGGCTCGACACCTGGCTGCCGGGCGCCCATGCCGGAACCTTCCGCGGTAATCAGATGGCCATGGCCGCAGGCTCTGCGGTGATGCGCTACCTGACCGAGCACAAGGTTTGCGAGCACGCCGCCGCCATGGGTGAACGCCTGAGCGAACACTTGCACATCCTGCAGCGGGACTTCCCGCAGCTGGGCGACATTCGCGGACGTGGCTTGATGCTGGGCGTCGAACTGGTCGACCCGACTGGTGTGCCGGACGCTCAAGGCCATCCACCGGTATTCGGTCGTCTGGCGCCGCTGGTGCAGCGCGAATGCCTCAAGCGCGGGTTGATCCTCGAGCTGGGCGGGCGTCATGGCGGTGTTGTGCGTTTCCTGCCGCCACTGGTGATCACCGCCGCCGAAATCGATCGGGTGGCCGACATTTTCGGCAGGGCCATGGCCGCAGCCACCGCCAGCCTCTAAATTTTCTGGCGCCTCGAACGTTCTTTTTACATAACGGCTGCGCACGGCGTGCAGCCCACCCGATAGCGATGGAGAGACAGCATGACGTCAGTATTCGACCGCGAAGACATCCTCTTTCAGGTCGTGGTCAACCACGAAGAGCAATACTCGATCTGGCCCGACTATAAAGCCGTGCCACAAGGCTGGCGCACCGTGGGCAAGAGCGGCCTGAAAAAGGAATGCCTGGCCTACATCGAAGAGGTCTGGACCGACATGCGTCCGCTGAGCCTGCGTCAGAAAATGGAAGAGCAGGCGGCCGTGGCTCACTGAGCGTCTCTGGCTGCAACGAAAAGCCCGCTGAACCGGTAAGGTCGGCGGGCTTTTTCATGACTTGAGATTGCCTTCGCGGTCCAACTGACGTTACGCCCCGCTCAACCCCTTGATCACCATATCCACATTCCCTTCCAATTCGGCCACCGGATCCGCCCCATCGACACTCAACACCACCAACCGACTGCCCGCCTCGGCAATCACTGCTTTCACCACCTCCGACGGCTGTCGATGATGCAACACCACCGCCACATCATTGTCCTTGAGCATCACACCTAACTGCTTGAGCGCTTCGGGCGTCCACTCGGCATCCGGCCGTGCATCGAGGCCGATCAGCTCTAGGTTGAGGCCGCCGATCAGGTAGCCGAAATGATCGCTCAGACTCATCACGCTCAGGTTGTCGGCACTGGCCAGCCGCGCTTCGCTGTCGGCACTGAGCTTGAGCAGGCGCTGTTTGAGCGCTGCCAGATTGGCCTCGATTGTCGGTTTGGCCGCCGGCGCCAGGCGCACCAGGTCTGCCGCCATCACGTCCGCCATGCGCCCCATGTTGTTGCTGGAAAGCCACGGCTGACTGTTCAAACCGTCGACCTTGTTGCCGGGCTGCACGGCGATGCCGGGAAGGGCGCCGTCCACCGGGCGGGCGGCGTCGACTTCGACGATACGAATATTGCTGCGCCGGGATATCGGGTACAGCGGATCATCCGCCCACAGCGAACGCAGACCAATCACTGCATCGGCGTCGGTCGCCAGTTTGGCCAGCGCTGGAGCGCCACGGCCGGTGAAATAGGCGGTCTGTCGGCTGCCGGGCAGATTGTCCGGCGCGGCCCGTTCCAGTTTGACCTCGGTACCTTTGAGCAACACTTCGCCCAGACCATAGGTGATCGGCAAGGACGCCAGCACGTGCAACGGTTTGGCGCTGTCCGCTGCGATGGAAGTATGGGCCAGGCCACACAGGGCTACGGCCAGGGTCAGTTGACGCAGAGAAAAACACATTTATCCGAGGTTCCCTTTCAGACTTGGGACGATGCCGCGAGCGATCGCGGCCAGGGCGAAGGCGATGCCGGCCACCAGAATGATCGCGGCGCCGGACGGGATGGGCAGGTCAAAGACAATCGGCGCGAGAATTCCGCACAGGGTGCTCACCGTGGCAATCAGCACCGAACACCAGAAGAAGCCCTTCAGCGACTGGCTGAGCAAGCGCGCGGCCGCCGCTGGAATCACCAGCAGGGCGCCGACCAGAATCGCGCCGATGACTTTCACCGCTGCCACCGTGATCAGCGTCACCAGGATCACGAACAGGTAGTCCAGGGTTTTCACCGCCACACCGCGTACCGCCGCCAGTTGCGGGTTGAAACTGGCGAGCATGATGCGGTTGTACAGCGGCAAGGCCAGAGCCATGACCAGTGAACCGACGATGGCCAATACCAGCAGGTCGTTGCCGTTGACCGTCAGTACCGAGCCGAACAGCACGTTTTCCAGAATGTGCACGTTGATCTTGCCCGCCAGGATCAACAGCAGGCTCGCGCCCAGCGCCAACGACACCGACAGAAACACGCCGATCAATGTATCCGGCGCCAGGCCCGTGCGGTTGCGCAGGTAGTTCAGCAAAATCCCGAACAGCAGGCAGTAACCGAACAGGCTGCCATAAGGCCCGGTGTAAGGTTCACCGAGCAGAATGCCGATGGCCACGCCAGTCAACGCCGCGTGACCCACCGCTTCGGAGAAAAATGCGAAGCGCTTGACCACCACCAGCGTGCCCAGACCGCCCAGCACCGGGCCGATCAGCAATCCGGCGAGCAGGGCGTTGACCACAAATCCATAGGCCAGCGCTTCCGGCAGGTAACCTTGCGAGGCCCAACCCTGGACCATCAAACGAAAGGCTTCGTAACTCATCAGGCAGCGCTCCTGGGATGGGTCGAGAACAAGGTCAGCAGTCGCTCCGGGGTCAGCGCCTGTTTCGGCGTGGCATCGAACAGCACCCGCCGATTGAGCCCGGTGACCCGGTCCGCCAAACGTGCGACGGCTTCCAGATCATGTTCAATCCACAGCACGGTGATGCCGCTCTGTTGCCAGTCGCCCAGCAGCCGTTCGAACACTTGGATACCGGCTTCATCAAGCGCCGACATCGGTTCATCGAGCACCAGCAACTGTGGCGCCGGAATCAGCCCTTGGGCCAACAAAACCCGTTGGCGCTCGCCGCCGGACAGCGCGCCCATGCGCCGTTTGCGTTTGTCCTGCATGCCGACCCGTTCCAGCGCTTCGCCGATGGCCGTCGCGTAATGCTTGCTCAAACCGAGGAATGCCGGGCGCCGCTGACACATGGCCGCCATGAAGTCGTCGACGGTCATCGGCAAACCGCGATCAAACTCCAGCGCTTGCGGCACGTAGCCGATGGTCGCCGGTTCGCCGGGCCATTGCAGGCTCAAGCGACCCTGATGCGGCATTTGCCCGAGCAGGGTCTTGATCAGCGAACTCTTGCCGCCACCATTGGGGCCGACCAGGGCATGCACGCTGCCGGGTCGGACCTGAAAAGTTACGTTGTCGAGGATCGTCGTGCGACCCAGCGTCAGGCTGACTTCGGCGAAATCGAGGGTCGGGCCGGTGCTTTGTACGGTCAGGGTTTCTTGAGCGGTCATGCGCCTGACTCCTGAATCGCCCGAACCACGGTATTGAGGTTGCCGGTCATTTCCTTTTCGTACTTGTCGGCGGTGTATTCGCCATAGGAAATGTGCGACAGCGGATACAGCTTCACCCCGGATTCACGCTGGATGGTCTCGACGTAAGTGGACGGGAAATCCATCTCCGAGAAGATCACTTTCACGTCCAGCTCCCGCAGTTGATCGATGGTCTTTTTCAGCTGGCTGGGGCTGGGTTCGATGCCATGGGCCGGCTCGACCACGGCGGTCACTTCCAGGCCGAACTCGCGCAGCAGATAGTCGTAGGCGGCATGGACCGTGGCCACGCGCAGCTCGGCGTTCGGCGCCTGGGTCAGTTTGGCCAGGGCATCGGCGCGCATCTGCCGCAGGCGCTTGCCGTAGGCGCGGGCATTCTGGGTGTAGGTCTTGGCGTTGACCGGGTCGAGCTTGCCCAACTCGCGGGCGATGTTGTTGACCTGGGCAATCGAAGCGCTGATCGACAAGAACGTGTGCGGGTTCACCACTTTGCCGGCACCGCGAGCGGCGACGCCGGTGGCGGCCAGCAGCGGCACGTTTTCGTTGGCTTCGATCACTTTGATATTCGGGGTTTCGCTGGCGGCAATCATGCGGTCGGCGAAATCGTCATGGCCCACGCCGTTGAGCACAATCACGTCGAGCCCGCTGATGCGCTTGATGTCCTCGGCGCGGGGCTCGTAGGCGTGCGGGTTGAAACCGGCCGGGATCAGCGGCACCACTTCGGCCTTGTCGCCGACGATGTTCGCCACGTAGCTGTAATAAGGGTGCAGGGTGATGCCGATGCGCAGGCGCTTGGCTTCTTCGGCACTGGCCAGCGGCGTCAGCAAACAGGCAAGCAGGCCGACCAGCAGCAGGCGCAAAAATGGACGTTGAGATGAACTAGGCATGGGGAAGCGGTCTTCTCTCGGGTGAGGGCGAGGGTTCAGTGCCGATGCTGGCGGGTGACCCCGGCATCGAATTGCGCGACGATCTGCCGCCAGCCGGCGCTTTCGAGCGCGGCGTCAGTCAGATCAGTCGGGGTAGTGAGAGCTTTGCCGCGATTGAGCCAGACGTCTGGCGCATCGTCGTCAGCGGTCAAACGCATCAGGAACGAGCCGGCCACGGTCTGGCTCTGGCCGAAGTACGCCTTGGCGTCCAGCAATTGCCAGGCATGACCGCCTCGGCTGACAGAACTGGCGTCCCGGGCAAACGGCGCGAAACCTTCATCGGCGAGGGTGGCGGGTGTGGGCAGTGCTTGCTGTTCCTCACGCAACAGATGGATTTCATCCAGTGTGACTCGCAGGTCTGCGTAAATGCCTTGCTCGGATGCACTCAAGTCACGACGGGCATCCAGTTGATGGCTGCCGACGCTGCTCATCTCCCGGGACTCGCCGCGCCAGGCGACCACCGAACCGGCCACCGCGAGGATCATCAGGCACAACAGCAACACATAGAGGGTTTCATGGCCGGCACCGGCCGGGCGCACCACTTGGGTGGTTGGCGTGGTCATGCTCATGTTCAGGGCGCCTCGATGTCGGCTTGGTCGATCTCGACCACGTGGCCGGGACCGGCGTCGAACAGCACGTAGAATTCGGCGCCGGGTTTCTTGAACGTCAGGGTCGAATCGGCGCCGAGCTTGCCCGGCACCAGGATGGTTTCGTCGTAGCCGATCACATCCAGGGTCACGCCCGGTGCGCCACTGCCGTCGGAGAAACCACCGGTGCAACGGATCTGTTCGGCGTCGATGGCCTTGCATTCGCACATCGGGTTGTGGGCCAGGGCGCTGGCGCTGAAGGCGGCGCAGAGCACCAGTAAAACGGGGCGAAAAGCGGCGATCATGGTTTGCCTCCTTGTCTGTTCAGCCATGCGACGGTGGCCGGGGATGCCTGGCTCAGGGGAATGGAGGCTTGATGCATGGCGCCGTCCCAGCCCTCCATGGTGATCCACAGCTCAGCGTCGTTTTTGGTCTTTTCGGGTACCGGCAGCGCGGCGCCCATGTGGTAGGGCGTGCCAAAGAAAATCACCCCGGCGGCGCGCAGGCTGCGCGGTTTGCCAATGCGCAGGTAAGTCGCCTTGACCTGATCGCGACAGCTGTCGCAGAGCGCAGCATTGAAGAACTTCAAGTAGCCGGCCGGGCCATCGGATACCGGGGCTGCGTTGCGCAATTCAGCCAGGCGCAGGCTCCAGGGGCCGACCTGAACTTCACCGACTTCACGCTCACCCAGGCCGGTGTCACCGCGAAACAGCGCTGCGTCAGCGAAGTATTTGGGCATGAACCCCAGCGGCACCAGTAACAGCAGCACGTTGATGTGGAAGCGCCATGTGTGCCAGAAGCGGCTTAGCGGCGAACGCGGTTTTTCTGCTGCGACCTGGCTCATCGGCTGCCCTCCGTGGCTTCGCGGCTCATGGCCGGGGCGGGCTGAGCGGTCAGCGCAGCCCGTGGACGCTTGTTGCTGCGCTTGAGCGCGTTGGCCGTGGCCAGGGCAGTGCGTTTGGTCCAGATCAACAGGCCGCTGAGGACCATCAGGCTCAGGATCAGGCCGAAGAAGAACCAGATCAGTTTGATCCAGATACCGCCAAAATCGCCGGTGTGCAGCGGACGCATGGATTCGGTCACCAGCTCCAGGCCCGAACGATCCGACAGCAGGCGCGTGGCGGAAATGTCACCGGTGTAAGGGTTGACCTCGGCGCTCTGGTAGATCAACGGGTACCAACTGCGCCCGCTCACTGAAAGGTGGCTATAGGCATTGGCGGGCAGGCTGACAGAACTGTCTTCCAGACCGGGAATGCGTTCCTTGGCCTCGCGGATCGCGCTTTCCAGGCTGATCATCGGCGCCGGTGCGCCATCGACGGTGAGCGGCACGCTCTCACGCGGGACGACGGGAGCGACCGGTGCGGTGGAAATCGAAATGTGGTTATCGAACAGGATGGCCTCAATCATGAACCAGGTGCTGGTGACGGAAATCACCGCAATGAACCAGATCGACCAGATGCCGCTGAGCCGGTGAAAGTCGCCCCAGAAAATCCGCGCGCCATGACGAATGCGCAAGGTCGGTCGCAAGAAGCCTTTCCAGAACCGTTTGTAGACCACAAGCCCCGTCACCAGCGACGCCAGCATCGGCAAGCCGAGGAACGACACCAGATACCAGCCCCAGCTGTAGCCATTGGTGAACGGCACCAGCCACCAGCCATGCAGCGCGCGAGTGAAGGCTCTGAAGTTGAATTGCGGTGCCGTGCCTTGAATCACCCCGCTGTAGGGGTTCACATAGACCGTCACCGAGCGTCCGTCCGGGTAACTGACCTTCACGTCCAGGGCGAAATGCGACTCATCGGGACGGTTGATACGCTCGACCAGCGTTTGGGGCTCGGCCTTTTTGATGGCGGCGATGATCTGGTCATAGCTGAGTAGCGGTGCGTCGTCCGAAGGCGGGCTGGCGCGCATTTGCGGGTTGGCCAGCCAGACGATTTCCTGACTGACCACCGCCAGGGTACCGGTCACGCAGACGATCAATACAAAGAACCAGATGGGCAGGGCCAGCCAGCTATGGACCAGAAACCAGAGTTTTGAGCGGGATTTCTTCGACATGATTAAAGGTCTTGTTTCGATGAGAGGACCTCTGCTGCGGGCTTCCCAGCGTTGTGGTCCATGAAAGGCCGGCCGTGGCTTTTGCCTACGCGACCGACTGCATCTAAATAAGACGTATGAGCATCGGAAATCCCGAAAGGGGATATGAAAGAAAATGTTTCGTGTTTCTGCGCTGTGTGGGAGCAGCCAATGTTGATGTTGAATGTGATGACCCCATCGTGAGCCGGCTCGCGATGGGGCCTAATCACATACCGAAGCTATCAACCTTGCTTGAACATCTCCTTCGCCCGCTGTTCGATCTGCTCTTGCGTCAGATCCTCCTTGCGTGTGGCCAGAAACCACAGATGCCCATAGGGATCCTTCAAGGTCCCCGTGCGGTCGCCATAAAACTGATCCTTGACCTCGGACACCACCGTGGCACCGGCATCGATGGCCTGTTTATAGGACTTGTCCACATCGTTCACATATAAGTGCAGGCCCACGGACGGCGACTTGTCCGGGTTACTCAACGGGCCTTCGTCGCACGGTGTGCCGAGCATGATCGGGCTGTCGCCGATGCGCAGCTCCGCGTGACCAATGCCGCCATCGGGCATGGCCAGGCGCATGACTTCGGTGGCGCCAAAGGCTTTTTTGTAGAAGTCGATGGCTTCGGCAGCTTTCTGAATGCCCAGATAAGGGGTGATGCTGTGATAACCCTCTGGAATGGGTTTAACGCTCATGACGGTTCTCCCTTTATTGTTGTGGAGTTAAGGTGTTCCTTCGCCGTTTTCCGGTCGAACAACTATAGGTCAGCCTCTTCACCACAACCGAGTGCCCGACGAGCAGTCGTCGCGGCCCTGAGCCACGACAACGCGCTGCACTGCACACTGATCGGCTAAATCGACAACTGCATCAAGCGCTCACCCTGCAGGTTTTCCGTCGGTCGACGCTTGTTCACCGCCAGTTCGCCGATCTTGATCAGCCGCGTGCGCGTCACGTTGCGGCTCAACCCCAGCAGGGCAGCGGTGTGCACCTGGTTGTAGTGGCTGAAGCGGTAGGCGGCTCGCAACAACGCATCTTCGACTTTCTCGTGCAGTGCGCCGGCCTGTTCCTCGAAGAGCTTTTGAAAGGCCCGATCGAGCAAGGCTTCCGGCGAGTCGTCGACGCTGGCGTGGTGGTCGTCCTGACGCTCGATGCGCATGTTCGACAGGCGCAAATCATCGCGCTCGATCACACCGTTGCGGCAGATCAGCAGGGTGTGATGAATGACGTTTTCCAGTTCGCGGATGTTGCCCGGCCAGCTGTAGCTGCGCAGTTTGTGTTCGGCCTCTTTGCTAATGGTGATGCTGCCGTAACCCAAGCGTTGGCTGTAGGCTTCGATGAAATGCCGGGTCAGCGGCAGGATGTCGCCGGGGCGCTCGCGCAACGGGCTCAGTTCCAGGCTGACCACGTCGAGGCGGTAATACAGGTCCTCGCGAAAGTGCCCGGCATTGATGGCTTTTTCCAGTTGCACATTGGTCGCCGCCAGTACCCGCACGTCGATGGGAATGCTCTTGCGCGACCCCAGTCGCACCACTTCGCGCTCCTGCAGCACCCGCAGCAATTTCACCTGGATGGCCATCGGCAGATCGCCGATTTCGTCGAGGAACAAGGTCCCGCCATCGGCTTCTTCGAACCAGCCAGCCTTGGCGCTCAGTGCTCCGGTGAAGGCGCCTTTCTCATGGCCGAACAGTTCGGCCTCCACCAGCGATTCCGAAAAGGCGCCGCAGTTCACCGCCACGAATGGCCGGTTGCGGCGAGCACTGAGGTTATGGATATGCCGCGCCACCAGCTCTTTGCCGGTGCCGGTTTCGCCGATGATCAGCACGCTGGCTTCACTCGGCGCGACCTGCTGCAAGTGCGCGAGCAAGGCCTGGGATTTCGGGTCTTCGAACACCTGCGCCGTGGCGCGGATCGAAGTGGCCAGCGCGGGTGAGGGCGGTAAGGTCAGCAGTTGCATGGGGCAGGCTCCCTGAGTGGATAACTATGAATAGAAGGTCGGGATCGGCAGGGACTGGTTCAGCGCCCACTCGCCCAGTTCATGGAGTTTGTAATCCACCGGGTCGTGCAGGGTTTGTGTGCGCAGGTTGCGCCAGTGACGGTCCAGTCGCAGCGAGGCGTGAGTCGAGCGGGCGCCAGTCACCTCGAACAAACGGCTGCACAGCTCCAGGCCATTGCGCGTGGCGGCGACCTTGGCGGTGGCGATCGCGGTGGCCAGATATCCGCGTTCCTCGGTGCTCAGATTCGGCCCCTTGGCCCAAGCCTTGTCGAGCAAGTCGGCGGCCCGTTCCACCAGCAAACGGACACCTTCGAGGGCCACCCAGAACTCACCGTAATGGCCGAGTACGTAAGGATCCTGGCGCACATCCGGAGCGCTGGATTTGTGCCACGGGCGGGTCTCGGTGAGGGTGTATTGCCGCGCTTCTTCAAAGGCACCTTCGGCAATGCCGAGGAACATGTGGGTGAACGTGAGCTGGGCGATCAATGGGCGCAGGCAGGCGAACGGCGTGCTCAGCGGGCCAGGGTCGAGCAGCAATTCCGACTCTTCGACCCGCACCCGCTCAAACGTGGCGCTGCCGCTGTCGGTCTGGCGCTGGCCCATGTTGTTCCAGTCGTTGTGCAACGTGATGCCGCTGCGCCCGCTGGGAATCGCGGCGATCAGCAACTTGCCGCCGGCACTTTCATCGACGGCCGAAGCGATCAACATTTCCGAGTCGCTGGCGCCGGAGCAGAAGCTTTTCTTGCCGGAAAACTCGCGCCAGCCCCCGAGGTTTTTCACCACGGTGCGGGTGTCCAGCGGATTGAGGGCGTTGCCCCAGAACCAGTTCTTGCGCGCAGTTTGTTCAAACCATGGCTGCCATTGTTCGGGCCGGGCGAACAGGCGCACGGTGGCGAGCATCAGGTGATGGAAGCCGAAGACATGTGCGATCGAACTGTCGACCTTGGCGAACTCGCGCACGATGGTCAGGGTTTCACTCCAGCTGGCGCCGAGGCCGCCGTACTGGGCGGGAATGCTTAAAGCGAGCAGGCCGCTGTGGCGCAAGGCGTCACGTTCGGCTTTCGGCGTACCGCCGCGCTCATCGCGCTCGACAGCGGTCAGGGCAAACTCGCCGGCCAGTTGGCGGGCGGTCTGCAAAGGGGGCAACAGGGCGCTTAGCGGCTTGGCAGTCACGCGGGTGTTCCTTCTTTCTGGCGACATATGCGTTCTGTTTGATCGTTCCCACGCTCTGCGTGGGAATGCAGCCCGTGACGCTCCGCGTCACTGGACGCGGAGCGTCCCTAGAGCCATTCCCACGCAGAGCGTGGGAACGATCAGCAGGAAGAGGTTTTCAGGCTTTGGCGTGAGCCGGCAGCACATCATTGGCAATCATTTCGCCAAACGGCCCGGTGAGGTTGGTGACGCCACGTCCGGCCAGGCTGGCATACGGCTCGGGCAGCAGTGGAAACACCAGTTCGGCAAAGCGATAAGCCTCTTCAAGATGCGGGTAGCCGGAGAAGATGAAACTCTCGATCCCCAGGTCCGCATATTCCTTGATCCGCGTCGCCACTTGCTGCGGGTCGCCCACCAGCGCGGTCCCGGCACCGCCGCGCACCAGACCGACACCAGCCCAGAGATTGGGGGAGATTTCCAGGTTGTCGCGACGGCCGTCATGCAACGCGGCCATGCGTCGCTGGCCTTCGGAGTCGAAGCGCGAGAATGACTTCTGCGCCGCCGCGATGGTCTCGTCGCTGATGTGCTCGATGAGTTTATCGGCGGCTTTCCAGGCCTCCTCGGCGGTTTCGCGGACGATCACGTGCAAGCGAATCCCGAACTTCACCGTGCGACCGTTGCGCGCCGCGCGTTCTCGCACATCGGCAAGCTTTTCAGCCACGGCGGCGGGTGGTTCGCCCCACGTCAGATAGACATCAACCTGTTCGGCAGCCAGGTCATGAGCCGCATCGGACGACCCCCCGAAATACAGCGGTGGATAAGGTTTCTGTACGGGTGGATACAGCGCCTTGGCGTTCTGCACCCGCAGGTGTTTGCCTGCGAAATCCACTGCTTCGCCTTGCAGCACGCGACGCCAGATCTGCAGGAACTCGTCGGTGACTTCGTAGCGTTCGCTGTGATCGAGGAAGCTGCCGTCGCCACGGTTCTCATCCGGGTCGCCGCCGGTCACCACGTTAATCAGCAAGCGGCCGTTGGACAGTCGATCCAGGGTCGCGGCCATCCTCGCCGAGACCGTCGGTGAAATAATCCCCGGACGGATCGCCACCAGATACCGCAAGCGTTCGGTCAGTGGCACCAGGGCCGAAGCGATCACCCACGAGTCCTCGCAGGAACGTCCGGTGGGAATCAGCACGCCGTGATAACCCAGGCTGTCGGCGGCCTGGGCCACTTGTTTCAAATAGTTGAGGGTCACCGGGCGGGCGCCCTGAGTGGTGCCCAGGTAATGGCCGTCGCCGTGGGTCGGCAGAAACCAGAAAACATCCATGAAGAAGTCCTTAAGCGATTTTCAGCAGATTTTTGGGGTGCACGCCGAACAACGGCGCTGCACGTTCTGCAGCAAGACGAATGCGGGCCTTCAAGGGCTCACTGGTTATTTGGTAATTGGAGAAATCGGCTTCGGTGGCGTACACGCCAATCGGCAAGGTCAGGGCCTGGAAAAAACTGAACAGCGGCCGCAATTGATGATCGAGCACCAGTGCATGACGTTCGCTGCCTCCGGTGGCGGCCAACAGCACCGGGGTGTCGATCAACGCGTTGAGGTCGATCAGGTCGAACAGGTGCTTGAGCAGGCCAGGGTACGAACCGCGATAAACTGGCGCGGCGACGATCAGCAGGTCGGCGCTTTCGATGGCTTGCAGTTCGGCTTCGATGTCGGCGCTCAGTTCCTGACGCGACAGCGCGGCGCCCAGCGGTCGGGCGATATCGCCCAGTTCGATCAACTTGCTCTCGATCGGCAACTGCCCGGCCAGTTCGGCCAACAGCGCCTGGGTCAGCACCAGAGTGCGGGACGGGCGCCAGGTACCGCCGGAGAGGGCAACGACTTTCAATAGACGCGACATGAACAGTTCCTTTTTAAACAGTTGCTCAGCGAGCAGTGAGTAGTCACCAGCGTTGAGCAAGAGCTGTACCAATCCTTCGGAGCCCCGTGTTTAGCGGCTTTTAGCGCGTTGATGGACAGGCGCTGTGCGATTTGACGGGCGGTTTGTTGATCGACTGTTGCCAGGCAAACAGTTGCGTGAGCAACAGTGCGTAACGCAATGGAGTTGTTTATAAAGGCTCGCTGTTATTCCGTAAAAGACCGTAAATTAATATTTATAGGTTATTTAGGTATATATGATTTGCCGTAGGCGCTGCCGAAGGCTCGGGCCGCGTTCGGACGATCTTTTCATCCCGATACCCACTATCGAGAGCATTGATTTCTGCCCTTCAGGGCGCGCGGGTAGCCTGTGTTCATTGCCCGAACCCAGATAGCCGGATGCCCGAAATGAAACCTCTACTCGCCACTTTCCTGCTGCTCGCCGTTTCCGTTCTCGCCGGATGTGCCAGTCATGTCTCACCGGAACTGCGCCCCTACACCGCCGAAGAAACCCGGGAGCTGGCGCTGGAAGCCCTGAATCGTCGCGGCTTGTCCTTCGAGGAGTACCATGCCAAGAAAGCCGAATTGCTCGGCCAGCCGGCCAAATCGATCAGTTTTGACAAGCAAGGCGAGATGAACGCCGAACGCACAGTACAGCTGCACGGTCGCCCAAGCTGAGCGACAACTGTACTGCTCTAACTTTCACGCAACTGTCCATGGGTTTCCCTCGAGGCGTGCGATAGGGTCAACACCTGACTGACCCTGACGGACTGCCGCCATGACCCTCTCGCTCGACCTGCTACTGGGCTTTGCCCTGTTTGCCCTTGTCACCTCGATCACCCCCGGTCCGAACAACACCATGTTGCTGGCTTCGGGCGTGAATTTTGGCTTTAACCGCACCATCCCTCACATGCTGGGCATTACCTGCGGTTTCTTCGTGTTGGTGGTGGCGGTCGGTTTCGGCCTGGGCACGGTGTTTCAAACCTATCCATTGCTTTACACCGTGCTGCGTTATGTCGGCGCGGCGTATTTGCTGTACCTGGCCTGGAAGATTGCGCATTCCGGGCCGGTCGCCGAGGGTGAGCAGGGAGAGGGCAAGCCGATCAGTTATTTGGGCGCGGCGGCGTTTCAATGGGTCAACCCCAAGGCCTGGATCATGGCCATCGGTGCCATCAGCACCTACACGCCGATGCAGGGCTATTTCACCAACGTGATTGTGATTGCTGCGGTCTTCGCCCTGATCAACCTGCCGAGCGTCGGGGTGTGGGCTGGTTGTGGCACGTTGTTGCGTAACGTGCTGCGCGATCGCCGCTGGTTACGCCTGTTCAACTGGGGCATGGCCTTGTTGCTGGTGGCTTCCATGTATCCGTTGTTGCTTGAAAGTTTTAGCTGACGCATTGCTTCAACCGGTTGGCCGATGCCTGTTAAGCTCGACTTCAGGAGCGTTCCTACGCACTTTTAATGAAGTTGTTCTTCTTTAACGGCCTCCGATCAGGTATTGCTATCGTTCTGAAAATTCGGCGTCGCTCATAAGGCGACGCTTTGATATTTCCAGTGACGAGCTTCCTGATCCCGGAACACGCTCTGCGAGTCTTCTATGAATAAACGTCCGTTGTATTTCGATTACGCCGCCACCACGCCGGTGGATGAGCGGGTCATCAAGGTGATGGTCGAGTGTCTGGGTTTTAGCGGTAACTTCGGCAACCCGGCATCCAGCTCCCACGTCTTCGGTCAACAGGCCCGGCAAACGGTCGAGCAGGCACGGCGCCAGGTCGCTGAACTGGTAGGCGCCCAGGCCGAGCAGATCGTCTGGACCTCCGGCGCCACCGAATCCAACAACCTGGCACTCAAGGGCGTTACCCAGGCCCGCGGTGTGTCCGGCGGCCATATCATCACCAGCCAGATTGAACACAAGGCGATTCTCGACACTGCCAGACAATTGCAGGACAGCGGTGTTGCCGTGACGTATCTGGTGCCCGATGCCGAAGGCCTGATTACCCCGCAAGCGGTCAGCGAGGCGATGCGCGAAGACACCTTTCTGGTGTCGCTGATGCTGGTCAACAACGAACTGGGCACCGTCAACGACATCCCGGCCATCGGCCAGGTGGTGCGTGATCGCGATGCGTTGTTCCACGTTGACGCGGCTCAGGGCGCGGGCAAAGTGGCGATCGACCTGGCCCAATGGCCAGTGGATTTGATGTCGTTCTCGGCGCACAAGGTCTACGGCCCCAAAGGCATCGGCGCGCTGTACGTCGGGCCTCGCGCGCAACAGCGCCTGCAGGCGCAGATCCACGGTGGCGGCCATGAGGGCGGGTTGCGTTCCGGCACTCTGGCGACGCACCAGATCGCAGCCATGGGCGTCGCCTTCGCGCTGGCAGCCGCGTCGTTCGATGAAGAAAAAGCCACCATCGTGCGCCTGCGTGAACGCTTGCTCGACCAGCTGCTGAGCATTCCCGGTATTCACGTCAATGGAAGTCCGACCCAGCGCATCCCCCATACCTTGAGCCTGACTTTCAACGAAGGTGAGTTCAATTCCGCGGCGTTGAGCACCTCGATCGCGTTTTCCGCGACGTCGGCCTGCAACTCCGCCAGTAATGCGCCATCCCATGTGCTGCTGGCGCTGGGGCATGACGCGCGCTCGGCCAGTCGCACCATTCGCTTGAGCCTGGGGCGCTTCACTACCGAGCAGGATATCGACCAGGCTGCGCACCTGATCAAAACGGCCGCCGCCAGTGCTCCGGCATTCTGGACGACAGGTCCTTAAGCGCCGACTCTGATCGGCACCCAACAATAATGATGAAGTGGTTAGCAGGAGACACGATGAGTACGCAGCCTTCGATCAATGGATTGGTACCCCGGCGCCTGGCGCAAACCCGCGAGCTGATGAGCCGGGAGGGCATTCATGCTCTGCTGGTGCCGTCGGCCGACCCGCACCTGTCGGAATACCTGCCGGGCTATTGGCAGGGACGGCAGTGGCTGTCAGGTTTCCATGGCTCGGTCGGTACGCTGATCGTCACGCCGGATTTTGCCGGCGTCTGGGCTGATAGCCGTTATTGGGAACAAGCGAGCAAGGAGCTCAAGGGCAGCGGCATCGAGCTGGTCAAACTGCAACCGGGTCAACCCGGCCCGCTTGATTGGCTGGCCGAGCAAACGCCTGAAGGTGGTGTCGTCGCAGTCGATGGCGCGGTGATGGCTGTGGCGTCGGCGCGTACCTTGAGCAGCAAACTCGAAGAGCGCGGCGCACGTCTGCGCACTGACATCGATTTGCTGAGCGAAGTCTGGAGTGATCGTCCGAGCCTGCCGAACGAGCCGATCTATCAACATCTGCCGCCTCAAGCGACCGTCAGCCGTGGCGAAAAACTCGCCCAGCTGCGTGACGTGTTGAAAGAGCGCGGTGCCGACTGGCATTTCATCGCCACCCTCGACGACATCGCCTGGCTGTTCAACTTGCGCGGCGGCGATGTGTCGTTCAACCCGGTGTTCGTGTCCTTCGCGCTCATCAGCCAGCAACAGGCCACTTTGTTCGTCGCCCTGAGCAAAGTCAGCGCCGAGCTGCGTGCCATCCTTGAACAGGACGGCGTGACCCTGCGCGATTACAGCGAAGTGGCCGCCGCTTTGCGCGCCATACCAGGCGGCGCGAGCCTGCAAGTCGATCCGGCGCGGGTGACGGCGGGTCTGCTGGATAACTTGAACAGTGATGTGAAACTGGTCGAAGGCCTGAACCCGACCACCCTGGCCAAGTCTCAGAAAAGCCTGGCGGATGCCGAGCACATCCGTCGGGCCATGGAGCAGGATGGCGCGGCGTTGTGCGAATTCTTCGCCTGGCTGGAGGCGGCATGGGGGCGTGAGCGCATCACCGAACTGACCATCGACGAACACCTGACCGCGGCCCGCACCCGGCGTCCGGATTACGTATCGCTGAGCTTCAACACCATTGCCGCGTTTAACGCCAACGGTGCGATGCCGCATTACCACGCCACCGAAGAAGAACACGCAGTCATCGAGGGTGACGGCCTGTTGCTGATCGACTCCGGCGGCCAGTACCTGGGCGGCACCACCGACATTACGCGGATGGTGCCGGTGGGGACGCCGACTGACGAGCAGAAGCGCGATTGCACCCGCGTACTCAAAGGCGTGATTGCACTCTCCCGCGCACAGTTCCCGCGGGGCATTCTGTCGCCGTTGCTGGACGCCATCGCCCGCGCACCGCTCTGGGCCGAAAGTGTCGACTACGGGCATGGTACCGGTCATGGCGTCGGCTACTTCCTCAACGTTCACGAAGGTCCGCAAGTCATCGCCTATCAGGCGGCGGCCGCGCCGCAAACTGCAATGCAGCCAGGGATGATCACTTCCATCGAACCGGGTACCTACCGTCCGGGCCGTTGGGGCGTGCGGATCGAGAACCTGGTGTTGAACCGCGAGGCGGGCAAGAGCGAATTCGGTGAATTCCTGAAGTTCGAAACCCTGACCCTGTGCCCGATCGACACCCGCTGCCTGGAGCCGTCGCTGCTGACCGAAGACGAAAAGCAGTGGTTCAACGGCTACCATGCCGAAGTGCGCGAGCGCTTGAGCCCGTTGCTTGATGGCGCGGCCCTTGAGTGGTTGAACACCCGGACCGCGGCTATTTGATCGACTTGAATTCAGGCGCTGTTTCCAGCGCCTGATTTATGTCCGGCTATCGCGCCCGCAGGGCTTCAAGGACGAAGTCCAGCCGATCCTGGCCGAAGAACAGCTGGTCCCCGACAAACATGCTCGGTGCGCCGAATACACCGCGTTGCACCGCTTCCTCGGTGTTTTCCTTGAGGGCGGCTTTAACGTTCTCATCGGCGGTGAGCGCCAGCACCTCATTCGGATCGAAACCGTTTTGCGTCAGCACGTCGGCAACGATCGCGGGATCATCGAGGCTGCGTCCTTCCACCCACAGGGCGTGAAACAGGCAATCGATAAACGCCTGAAAGCGTTCGGGATAACGTAATTGCATACCCGTGACCGCGCGCATCAACATCAGGGTATTGATGGGGAAGTGCGGGTTGAACTTCAGCGGCACACCGTAACGTTTGGCATAGCGGTCCAGGTCCTGAAACATGTAGCGACCCTTGGCCGGAACGGTCACCGGGGAGGCGTTGCCGGTGGCTTTGAAGACGCCGCCCAGCAGCATCGGCCTGTAGATCAGCTGGCTATCGGTCTGCGCGCAGATTTTTGGCAGTTGGGTGTAGGCCAGGTAGGTGGCGGGGCTGCCGAGGTCGAAAAAGAACTCCACGGTTTTGCTCATGGTCGATGTGCTCTTCTTTTTGTCGTAGGGGGAGGGCTTACCAGCGTTCGTTCCAGGGGCGCAGATCCAGCTCGAACGTCCAGGCGTCCCGTGGCTGGTTGTGCAAGTACCAATAGTTTTCGGCGATGTGCTCGGGGTTGAGGATGCCGTCCTGATCCTTGGTCGCGTATTTTTCCGGAAAACTGTCGCGGATAAAGTCAGTGTCGATGGCACCATCGACCACCACATGGGCGACGTGGATGTTCATCGGCCCCAGTTCGCGGGCCATGCTTTGGGCCAGGGCGCGAATCCCGTGCTTGGCGCCGGCGAAGGCTGCAAAACCTGCGGCACCGCGCAAGCCGGCGGTGGCCCCGGTGAACAGGATCGTGCCCCGTTGGCGGGTGACCATGCGCTTGGCCACTTCGCGAGCATTGAGAAACCCCGAGAAACAGGCCATTTCCCAGATCTTGAAATACTTGCGGGCGGTTTCTTCGAGAATACTGCACGGCACATTGGCGCCGATATTGAAGACAAACGCTTCGATGGGGCCGATCTCGGTTTCGATCTGTTCGATGAGCGCAATTACGTCCTCTTCTTTGCGCGCATCGCAAGCAAAACCGTGAGCCTCGCCGCCGCTGATCGTGATGGCATCTACCAGTGGCTGAAGTTTTTCTGCGCTGCGCCGCGTGACGCAGGCGACGTAACCTTCCCGGGCAAAACGCTTGGCAATGGCGCCGCCGGTGGCATCGCCTGCGCCGACGACCAATAGGATTTTCTTGTGATTGATAGCGGTGGTCATGGATGTCGCCCTTTGCTGAACGGTCAGTGACTGACGAACGTTAGCAGCATCCCGGGCGAAGCGCCTATCGGGCCAGGCAAGCCAGATAGGCGTGGAAGGTTATTTGCAGATGACGATCATACTGCGGCTGGTATAGCCGGCGGGGTTAAGGCCAAACGGATAATCTCCGGGCTCTTCGACCGCATCCCCTGACTTGGCGATCACCTTGTAACCTTTGGGGGCGCACGAATTGGCGGCGCTGGCGTAGCACTTGTCCCAGGAGGACGACAGCCCAGAACAGTTGATATGCAGTCCTTTCTTGCCGTGTTTGATCTGGGTTTTCGAGGTCGCCGCGCAGCCCGCAACTGCAAGCACGGCGATCAGTATCAAAATTCGTTTCATTGCTGTCCTTATAGAGGCCCCGGATCTTTGTGCCCGGGTCTGCCTGCATTCGCTTTTGCTTGAAGCGTTCTGATATCCCTATCTGAAAAAATCCATGTCTGACACTGAGTTACGTGGCCTAAACATGGCCTAATTGAGCGGCAAATACCAGACCTTCGTCAAATCTCGTTTCAATCCGCCGCAACTGCGGGCTTGGCGGTGCTCCCCATGGTCATGGTTGCGCCGACGGAAGCCAGAATGATGCACAGGATAGCCATCCACTGCGACAGGGAAAGGTACTCATGGAGGAACAACAGGCCGGACAGTGCACCGAACGCGGGTTCGATACTCATCAATGTGCCGAAGGTCCGGGCCGGCATCCGTGTGAGGGCGACCATCTCCAGGGTGTAGGGCAGGGCAGTGGACAGAATGGCGACACCGATGGCCACGGGAATCAGCGCGGGTGTCAGCAGTGCAGCACCAGCATGGACGATACCGATGGGGGCTACGAACAGTGCGGCAATCATCACGCCCAATGCGGCGGTCTGCACGCCATTATCGGCACCGGCCTTCTGGCCGAACAGAATGTACAACGCCCAGCAGACACCAGCGCCAAGGGCATAACCTGCGCCAACCAGATCAATACCTGCACTCGTGGCGCCAGTCGGAATCAACAGCAGTAAACCCACGGCTGCCAGAGCGATCCACAGAAAGTCGATCGCCCGACGTGAGGCATAAATAGCGACCGCCAATGGGCCGGTGAACTCCAGGGCTACCGCAATACCCAGCGGGACAGTGTTCAAGGACATATAGAAGAGGAAGTTCATGCCGCCCAGCGCCATCCCATAGACAATTACCGTGCGCAGGGACTTTGCGGTGAGCTTCGCTCGCCATGGGCGTAATAGCAGCAGCATGATCACGCTGGCGAAGATCAGCCGCAGGGTGGTGGTCCCTTGAGCGCCGATAACCGGGAACATGCTTTTGGCCAGGGAAGCTCCGGACTGGATCGATGCCATGGCTATCAAGAGCAGGCCTACCGAGAGCAAGATCGAGGCAAGGCTGCGGGGGTGGTCATTCATTGCGTGGCATCGTCCGAGGTGAGAAACGAGAGTAGTGTGTTACGTGTTGGGCAATATACTGCGCATTCGTTGCGGTTGCGTCTATATATAAGCAGGGATTTTGAACATCCTGATAGAAAAGCGTAATCAGGGGTTGACGGCAGATTCTGGACGTCTATAATTCGCCCCACTTCCGGCGCAGTCGAAACGGAAAACTCCTTGGTAAACAACGAGTTACGCAGTTTTCGACCGCGGTTGCGCTTCAGTTCATCGAAGCCGGAAGGAGTTGGTAGGGCAGGGT
>NZ_AKJT01000014.1 GCF_000282195.1 Pseudomonas sp. GM18 | reverse complement strand
AGGCTCGGCAGCTGCTACAAGGTGTCAGACTCCGCTGCTCAGCACTTCACCGATACTGCGTCGCTTGGCATGCAACTCACTGGCATGGATCAACTGCTCAAGATCTTCAGGGGTGACGTCGTAGAAGGCCTCCATGTCGGCAAGTGCCCGTCGCAGATCTTCGGCGGTGATCGCCAGGCTGTCGGCCGCGGGCATTAGCGGGGCCGGTTCGGTGGGACGTTTGGGGTAACGAATGCGCGTCAGGTTGTTGTAGGCCAACGCGCTGAGCAGCATCGTCGAGCCACTGAGCATCACCGGGCCGAGGGCTTTCCAGTCCATGGCGATGGTCGCCGGGTCTGCCAGCACCAACAGCAGCGCCAGCGCCCCGGCCGGTGGGTGCAGGCAACGCAGCCAGCACATCAGAATCAGCGCCATGCCCGCCGCCAGGCAGGCGCTGCCGAGGGTGCGGCCGAGTACGTGAGCGACCAGCAGCGAGATCACCCCCGCGCAGAGGTAACCGCCAAGAATCGACCACGGCTGGGCCAGCGCGCCCGAGGACACGGCGAACAACAGCACCGCTGAAGCGCCCAACGGACCCATCAGATGCAGCGCCACATCGAGGCCGAACACCTGGCCGCAGACCCAGACGCTGAACATCGTCCCCATGGCCATGCCGATAGCGGCACGGCTCCATTCGGAGGGGCGGGTGTTGATGGCGGCGGGCAACCAGTGAGCGAGCATGACGAACATCGATCCTTTGACAAAAACCAGGGCAAAAAAAAGGCTTGTCCGGGTACCCGGAAAGCCCTTGAAGTGGTTCCAACTATTGGGGGAGGAACGGCGCACAGTGTGCCGATCATTGCTGATGCTGACAAATTCATATTAATGCATCTTCAATGCATTATTTTTGCAGTATTGCGACTCGTCGACCGCTCATGAAACAGAGAAAACCGCCCATCGCTGTCAACGCGCTCAGGGCATAGAACATGGTGGGCGCGGGCGTATGCATCAGCAGGAAGCCGCAGATCACCGGGCTCAGCGCACCACCGAGGGCCGCGAGGTTCTGCGCGCCGTAGTAGCTGCCGCGCAGCTCTTCCGGGGCCAGGGTGTCGACGAAGAGGAATTCGGCCGGGTAAATGATCATTTCGCCGAGGGTGAAAATGAACATCGCGATGCACCAGCTCACCAGGCTGTCGGCGAGGCTGAAACCGATCAAGCCGAGGATGAACAGGCTGCTGCCGCCGACAATCCAGTAACGCAGTTGTTCGCGTTTGAGAAACCGGCCGATCTGGTATTGCAGCAGGATCACGCTGATCGCGTTGCACGCGAGCAGGGCAGCCATGGTTTCCAGCGCTCGTTTGGAGTCGTGAGTCACCAGCAGGTATTGCGACAGGTACAAGGTAAAACGACCGTGCACCACGGTGCTGAGCAGGCAGCCGCAGGTGAACATGATCAGCGTGCGGTCGTTTTTCAGGGTGACCAGGGTTTTGAGAAAGCTTTGGGGCTGACCGATGGCGGGTATCTGGGCCGGGTCCCTGGGAATGCCGCTCATCAGGAAAATGCTGAAGAACGCGATGCCGCCGGCGATCAGGAACGGCGCAATCGGGTACACGCCGGCGATCACCACGCCGAGCATCGGACCGGTGGCGTAGCCGATGTTGGTCAGGGTGTAGCGCAGCGAAAAGGCCTTGGCGCGCTGGCCCATGGGCAGGTTTTCGCTGAGGATCGCCTTGGAGCCGATCAGAAACAGCGCCGAGGCGGTTTCGGTGATCACCAGGGTGGCGGTGGTCAGGTAGAGGTTTTCGGCAAAGGTCAGCAGCACGAAGCCGATGGCGCTGGAGAGCATGGCCAGGATCAACAGCCGCCGTTTTTCGAGGCGGTCGATGATGTAACCGCCATAGAGCGCGAGCAGGGTGGCGATGAACACCGCGATGCCGAGCAACAGGCCGACGTCCTGTTGGTTGAGGCCGAGCTTGGTGCTCAGGAATAGCGTGAGCAACGGGCTGGTGATGGCGCGACTGACGACGATGGTCAGCGAGCAGATCATCAGCCGGCGGATAACGAGGGAGTAAGTGGCCACGGTGGAACACGAGTCCTTGTTTTAGTGTTGATCGTTCCCACGCTCTGCGTGGGAATGCAGCCAGGGGCGCTCTGCGTCCCAAAAGCGGACGCGAAGCGTCCGGTGAGACGTTCCCACGCGGAGCGTGGGAACGATCAGTGTGTGTTCAGCCATTGCTCCAGTGATTCGACAGCACTCAAACTTTCCAGCCGCCACAACTGTTCCAGCAATTGATTGGCCTGCTGTCGCGGTATCACCCGCTCGGCCAGGCTGAAGAATTTCTCCTCCAGCGCCGCATCACTCAGCGGATTGCCCGGCGCCCCCAACGGCACGTCAACGCACAGGCTCGCTTGCCGACCGTTCACGGTCCGCACGCTGACGACAGGCTCGCCATCCTCGGACAGTTGCGGGTCGACTTCAAGGCGAATACGCGACATCCAGTGTGCAATCCGCGGGTGGCGGCGCTGTTCATTGTCATAGGCTTCCAATCGACAATGACCCTGCACCAGCCGGGCCGCCAGGGCATAGCGCAGACTCATCTGCGCCGCCGGCAACGTGCTGACGTCCTGACCACCACACATGTCCTGAAGGAATCCGCACAGCGATACCTGAACGTCCTCGACCTGATCGGCACTGACCTGCAATTGATCGAGCAACAGGCCCAATGCGTCGATCGCCGAATGCGTCCCCCGGCATGCCGCGTAAGGCTTGATCGAGCAGCGGGCAAGTTTCCATACGTGGCCCAGTTCGGCGTCCAACGCCTCGGGCACGGCGGTGTCCGCCGCGAGGGTCTTGAGGAAGCCGCCCCAGACATCATCGAACAGTTTTGTCGGCCCGGTGATGCCTTGTTGAGCAAACCGCGCGGCCAACAACCCACCTTCGGCGGCGCGTCCGCTGTGGAGTCTCTTGCTTTGCGAGCCGTCATGGATAAACGCCCACAGACCGCCGCTGAAACTGCCGGTAATGCCCATTGCCGACAAGGTTTGTTGTGCATCCAGACCGAGAATTCGCGCACTGGCCGCCGCCGCGCCAAACACTCCGCACGTCGCGGTGGAATGCCAACCGGCGCCGTTGTGGGCCGAGTAACTGCCGCAGGCTTCGAGCACTCGACGGCCGATTTCGTAGCCGATCACCACCGCAGTGATCAGTTCGCGGCCGTCGACTGGTTTCGTCGATATCGACAGCGCCGCCATCACCGCCGGTAGCACCACCGCGCCGGAATGGTCGCAGCCGCCGGTGTCGTCCAGCTCCAAGGCATGCGCGGCGATACCGTTGAGCATGGCGGCTTGTGCCGCGCCGACCCGCAGACCGGTGCCCCAGACCAACGTGCTGCCGGCTTCCCCCTTGAACACCTGACGCGCCTGTCTGGCGACATCGCTGTCGGCCCCGGCCAGGGCCGCGCCGAAGGTGTCGAGAATGTGCCGCTTGGCTTGCTCCACCAACGCGGCGGGCAAATCTTCGAAACGGGTATCGACGCAGAACTGCGCCAGCCGCTCCATTCGCATAACCCCATCCTGATCTTTCATACGCCGTAATCCCGATAATGACGCTCGTACACAGCGGCTGGGTGATCCTCGGTCACTGGCGCTGCCGACTCGGCCCACCACTGAGCGACTTCGGCACCGGTGGCGATCCATACGTCGTCGTGCTGCTGAATGCTTTGCAGCAATGCGCGCAACACGCCGATCCGCCCCGGCGTGGCGATGATTTCCGGGTGCAACCGCAGCACGTAACACAAGCCGAACCGGTGAAATCCAGCGAAGTCCATTTGCAGATTGCCAAGGGTGTGGCTGTAAGAAGCAATGCGCGATTGCGCCGGCGGCACCGCCGGGCTGAGGTTGAAGGCGAAGTAGGGCTCGTCTTCCAGCTCGTAGTGCAGCGGCAGTTCGATCACCTCGGGAGCCGTCGGGTGGGCGAAGGGCAAGTCATCGCCGCGCCATGACGAGGACCAGCGGATGCCATGCTCGCGCAACGCCTCGATGAAACCCGGCGCGCCATTGCCGGCGGGAATGCGAAAGCCTGTCGGACGCTGACCGGTCAGCGCGCTCAAGGCCGCGCAGCCCTTGGCGATCTCGGCGCTTTGCTCGGCCAGGGTCAGGTTGTCGTAGTGCTGATGGCGATAGCCGGCGCAGGCAATCTCGTGCCCACCGGCCTGGATCGCCTGGATGTGTTGCGGGTTTTCCTCGGCGACGATGCCGGGAACAAACCAACTGCTGGAAACCCCCAGCTCTTCGAACACGCCAAGCAAACGCTCGACCCCGCGCTGGGTGCCATAGCGCCACACCGACAAGGTCTTGTCGCGCCCGGCGACTTCCGGCGCCTGAGTGAGGATGCCGTGGATGTCGTTGTAATCGACGGTCAGTACCACGGCGCAGCGGTAGCCGTTGGGCCAGACAATGGAATCAGCCATGGTGATGCTCCTTCAGCCACCAGTGGGCGACGTCGCGGCAGGTGGCGAACCATACGTCGTCGCGCTGGCGCATGTGTTCGAAGAGTTTTTCCAGGAGCAGGATGCGCCCCGGTTTACCGGTGATCTTGGGGTGAAACAGGGTGGTCAGGCACAGCCCTTCAGCCATGGCACCGTCGAACTCGCGGCACCAGTTATCGAGGGTCAGCTCGTAGCTGGCGGTACGGTCCAGCCCGGAAGGAAAGTCCGGCGCGCGGGTGTAGGCGAGGGAGGCGTAGTCGTCCATTTCCCAGCGGCCAGGGATTTCCACCAGCGGTGTATCGAAGCCCGGCACGTTGACCAGGTAGGGCCGGTCATCGCCGCGCATGCTGCTGGAGTAGGTCACGCCGGCTTCCACCAGCATGGCGGGCGTTTCGGCCCGCCAGTCGCCCGACGGCGTGCGGAAACCTTCAGCGCGGATGTTCAGGTACTTCCAGAACACCTCGCGGGATTTGTGCATCACGTCCTTCTGCTGCTCCAGCGTCAGGGCGTAAAAAGATTCGTGTTTGTAGCCGTGATAGGCGACTTCATGCCCACGCTCGACAATCGCCTGGCACTGCTTCGGCCAGTTCTCCACGACCCAGGCCGGGACGAAAAACGTGGTCGGGATCCGGAACTCATCCAGCAGATCGAGAATCCGCGGCAGCGCCCGATAGGGGCCGTAACCGCCGAAACCGAAATACTCGGGCTTGCGCCAGATCGAGCCATTGAGCATGGCATCGCCGGTGGGGCCATCGAGGTCGAAGGCCAGGGCGAGGCAGGCCTTATGCTGGTCGGGCCAGGTGGGTTGCAGCGAGGAGGACATCGTATGGCGCTCCAGAATTAATAGTTGAAACACCCGTAGCAGCTGCCGAGCCCGCGAGGCTGCGTTCGGTGTGGGCCGCATTCGGACGCAGCCGTCGTGAATTCAAACTACGCGGTGTTTCAGGAAAACCTCGCGTGCAGGGTTTACGACGGCTGCGCCGCCGAACGCAGCCTCGCAGGCTCGGCAGCTGCTACGAACCGTGTTATTTCCCGGCGTTAATGGTCACGGTCTTGATCGCGCCCAGTTCCAGGTCCCATTTCTTCAGGATCGCCTGGTAGCTGCCGTCATCGATCATGCTTTGCAACGCGACTTTCACCGCTTCGCTCAGCTCAGGTTTTTTCTTGCTCACGCCCATGCCCGAGAACTGCTTGGAGATCGGCAGCCCCACGGTTTTGTACATGTCCTTTTCCTGGGTCTTGAGGTACGGCAGGGTTTCGCTGCCCTGCATGGCCGCGTCGATACGGCTCTGACGCAGTTGCGCACGGGCGTCGGCCGAGCCTTCGGTGCCGATCACATTGATCGCCGGTTTGCCGGCGGCTTCGCAGTTGGCCTTGCTCCACTCGGCGATTTCCGCCGGGAAGGTGGTACGGCGGCTGGTGCCGACTTTCTTGCCGCACAGGTCGATGATCTCGTGGGTGTTCTTGTTTTTCTGCAAGGTGTAGAACTGCGGACCGCTGGTGAAGTAGTCGACGAAGGTCACGCTGGCCTGGCGCTCGGCGGTGTCGGTCATGCCCGACAGCACCATGTCTACGCGGTCAGTCGTGAGCGCGTTGATCATTTGCTCGAAACCGGTTTCCTGCCATTTGATCTTCACGCCCAGACGTTCGGCCAGGGCGTTGCCCAGGTCATAGTCCAGGCCGGTGAGGGTGTTGGTGGCCGGATCCTTGAAATCCATCGGCGGGTAGTTCGGCATGATCGCGACAACGATCTCGCCCTTGTCCTTGATGCTGGCCGGCAGTTCTGCCGCGATGCTGAAGCCGGATGCCATCAGGCCTGCGAGTACTGCTGGAATAACGAAGTTCTTCATGGTCGTTCTCTTATGAGTGTTGTGAGCGCCAAAGGGCACTTAGGTTCGAACGGCAGAAATGAAGCTTTGGGTGCGTGGGTTTTGCGGACTTATTAGTATTTCTTCGGGGCTTCCAGCCTCCACGATCTGCCCGCCGTCCATGAACACCATGCGGTTGGAAACCTCGCGAGCGAAGCCCAGTTCATGGGTGACGACGATCATGGTCATGCCGGTTTGCGCCAGATCGCGCATCACCGACAGCACCTCTCCGACCAGTTCCGGGTCGAGTGCCGAAGTGGGTTCATCGAACAGCATCAGCTTGGGGCGCATGGCCAAGGCACGGGCAATGGCGACACGTTGTTGCTGACCACCCGACAGTTCGATCGGGTAGCTGTTGCGCTTGTCGGCCAGGCCGACGCGAGCGAGCAGTTCCAAGGCTTCTTCATGCGCCTCTTTGGGCGAACGCTTGAGCACCTGGCACGGCCCTTCGATGATGTTTTGCAGCACAGTCATGTGCGGGAACAGGTTGAAACGCTGGAACACCATGCCGGTGGCCAGGCGCTGACGGGCGATCTGCGATTCGTTGAGCTCGTGCAGTTTGTTGCCGACGATCCGGTAACCCACCAGTTCGCCGTCGACCCAAAGGCCGCCCTTGTCGATTTTTTCCAGCTGATTCACGCAGCGCAGCAGGGTGCTTTTGCCGGAGCCGGACGGGCCGATGATGCACAGCACTTCGCCTTGCTCGACTTCGATGTTGATGTCCTTGAGCGCGTGGAAATGGTCGTAATACTTGTTCAGGCTCACGGCCTTGACGATGCTTCTCATGTTGGGCTCCTCAAGAACGCTTGCCGGCGCCGCGAGCGAAACGACGCTCCAGACGGCTTTGACCAAAGGACAGCACGGTGACTGTGGCCAGATACCAGATGCCCGCAACGATCAGCAGCTCCATCACGCGGGCATTGGCGTAGTAGATGTTCTGCGCGTTGTAGAGCAGTTCGGAATACTGGATGACGCTCGCCAGGGAGGTCATTTTCACCATGCCGATGAATTCGTTACCGACTGGCGGAATGATGATCCGCATGGCCTGGGGCAGGATGATCCGGCGCAGGGCTTGCAGGCGCGGCATGCCGATCGACTTGGCGGCTTCGTACTGGCCGGTATCCACCGACAACAGGCCGGCACGCACCACTTCGGCGGTGTAGGCGCCCTGGTTGATGCTCAAGCCGAGGAGGGCGGCCACGAAGGGCGTCATCAGGCTCACGGTGTCCATTTCGAACAGGCCGGGGATGCCGATGGTGGGGAAGATCAGCGCCAGGTTGAACCACAGCAGCAGTTGCAGGATCAGCGGCGTGCCACGGAACAGCCAGGTGTAGATCAGCGCCACATAGCGCAGGATCGGGTTGGCCGACATGCGCATGATCGCCGTGATCACCCCGAAGACAATGCCTAGCGCCATCGCCAGCACCGCCATGACGATGGTGTTGAGCAAGCCCCACATGATCGCTTGCGAAGTGAGGAACTGGCCGATGTACGACCATTCGATCTTGCCTTCGGCGAAGGCCCGCACCAGGCCGATAATCGCGATCACGATCACACTGGCGAAGAAAATCCGCCCGTAGTAACGCCGTGGCACGTGTTGGTACTGGGTGATGTCGAACTGGTTTTCCGCCAGTTTGCGCTCCGCCTGGAGTCGTTCTGCCTGTGTCTGGCTCATGTTGCTTCTCCGTACGCCCCCTTGATACAGGCGGCGTGTGTGGTTTATCAGTTTTGCGTCCTGATTTAGAGGCGGAAGCCCTGATAGTTCTCGGTCCATGCTTGCTGCGCGGCAAGGGCGGTTTTCAGTCGGCCGATCTGCTCGCGCACCTGTTGCGGCGCGGTACCGCCCCAGCCACTGCGGGCGGCGATGGCGGCTTCGAGGGTCAGGCTGTCGCGTACCTCAGGCGTCAGGCGCGGATCGATCTCGGCCAGCAGCGCCGGCGAGGCTTCCCACAGTTCGATGTCATGTTTCTCGCAGGCCTGGACCAATGCGCCGGTGATTTCATGCGCTTCCTTGAACGGTACGCCGCGCATCGCCAACCAGTCGGCAACTTCGGTGGCAAGGGTGAAACCCAGCGGTGCCTGACGGCGCAGTTCTTCGACGTTGACCTTCATGGTCGCGACCATCCCGGCCATGGCCGGCAGCACCAGCAGCAGGGTGTCGACGCTGTCGAGCACGCCGTTCTTGTCTTCGCTCAAGTCACGGTTGTAGGACAGCGGCAGGGATTTCAGCGTCGACAGCAGACCGGTCAGGTTGCCGATCAAGCGGCCAGCCTTGCCCCGGGCCAGCTCGGCGATGTCCGGGTTTTTCTTCTGCGGCATGATCGAGCTGCCGGTGGCGTAGGCATCGTCCAGCGCGACCCAGCGAAATTGCCGCGACGACCACAGGCAGAATTCTTCGGCGAGGCGGGAAATGTTGATCCCGAGCATGCTGGCGATAAACAGGAACTCGGCGACGTGATCGCGGCTGGCCACGGCATCGATGGAGTTTTCGCACACGCCGCTGTAGCCCATTTCCTTCGCTGACTGCTGGGGCAGGCGAGCGATGGCGGAACCGGCCATGGCTGCCGCACCCAGTGGCGACAGCGAGGTGCGTGCGTCCCAGTCCACCAGACGCTGCACGTCGCGCAACATCGATTGGGCATGGGCCAGCAAGTGGTGAGCGAAAACGATCGGCTGGGCCTGTTGCAGGTGAGTGAAGCCCGGGCAGATGCTCTCGACGTGTTGCTCGGCCTGCTCCACCAGCGCTTGCTGCAAGGCCAGCACTTCAACGGCCAAAGTACGGACGTGATCACGCAGGAACAGCCGCAGGTCGTTGGCGGTCTGGTCGTTGCGCGAACGGCCGGCGCGCAGTTTGCCGCCCAGTGCGCCGAGGCGTTCGGTCAGCAGGCGCTCGATGAAGGTGTGCACGTCTTCGTCGTCCAGGGTTGGCGCGATGCTGCCGGCACGGAAGTCATCACCGATGCGCTGCAGGGCGTCGAGCATGGTCTGGGTTTCCTGCTCGCTCAGAAGACCGGCGCGCTGCAATTCCCGGGCATGCGCCTTGGAACCGGCGAGGTCATACGGGGTGAGGCGAAAGTAGCGCTCGGGGCAACGGGACAGGGCCGCCAGGGCTTCGGACGGGCCGCTTTTGAAGCGGGCACCCCAGAGACGGTCGGTGGTTTGAGACATTGTTGTTTTCCTCGTCGGTAACGCGAACTGAAATCGGTGTGCAGAGCCTGAAACACTTCCCGGAAATTATTCGGGTGTGGTCATGGCTGATCAATATTCAAGGGCAGGGGGAAAGCGCAGTTGCTTCGTTGCGAGAGCTGATCGAAGTGTCAGCTTTTAATAGTTCGAAATCAGTGAGTTGGCACTGATTGGCGGGATTTATTAACGGTTGCCAAGCCTTGTTTTCTGTGTTCATTATTATTAGCCAGCACTGTTTTTGTTGTTGGACACAGGTTGTTGAATAGGGCGCCAGAGGTAAATAAGCATTATGGAAACCCCACTTTCCAATTCCGGAAACCCGCCGCTAAAAACGGTACATCGGGCGCCGCTGGCCCTCAGCGGTCTGGACTTCAAACTGCTCAAAGTATTCAAGGCCGTGGTCGAGGCTGGTGGCTTCAGTGCGGCGCAAAATGAGCTGAATGTGGGCTTGGCGGCCATCAGCAAACAGATTTCCGACCTTGAGATTCGTATCGGTATGCGCCTGTGTACCCGGGGACGGGAAGGGTTTCACCTGACCGAAGAAGGGCGTCTGGTGTACCAGGCCTCGATCGATTTATTTGCCTCGGTCGATAACTTTCGTGATCGCCTTAGTTCGGCGCAGAACGAACTTATTGGCGACCTTGGAGTGGGCGTAATTGATAATACAATCACAGACTCCAATTCGCCGTTAGTTGTGGCGCTTAGAAGGATAAATGAAGAGTCGCCGAAAGTAAGATTTCAACTTCAGGCGTCGCAGTTAGATGAAGTGGAAAGAGGTGTGGTCGAGGGGCGGTTAGTGGCCGGGATCGTGCCGGTTTATCAAAAAAGAGAAGAGTTCGATTACTTCCCGCTGTATGAAGAACGCTCGTACGTGTATTGCGCCGTCGGTCACCCGCTGTTCTCGGTGCCGGAGGCGGACATGGGCGGCAATGTGCTGCAGGATTACGAGTGCATCAACCACCGTTACGCGATCCATCGGGACAAACTGAATTTTGCCCGCTACGACAGCTTTTCCGCCTCGGCGACTCAAGTGGAAGCCGTGGCGCTGCTGGTCAAGACCGGCCGTTTCGTCGGCTTTCTGCCAGAGCATTACGCGGCAAACCTGGTGGCTCAGGGACAGTTTCGGGCGGTGCGTCCGGACCTGATCAACATCGTCACGCCGTTCAATCTGATCCTGCGCCACAACACCGTGCGCAGTCCGTTGGTGAAGGCGTTTGCCCAGGCGTTGGGGGTGGATTTGAAGGCGCCGGTTTGACCTCAAACGTAGGTATTCAAGTGTGGTTAACAGTAACTAGCGGACAATACCTGCCCATGTAGGAGCTGCCGCAGGCTG
>NZ_AKJT01000013.1 GCF_000282195.1 Pseudomonas sp. GM18 | reverse complement strand
TCGGCAGCTGCTACCCGGGATCGAGGCCACCCAGGGAGCTGAGGTGGCCGGTGGTCGCCTGTTTTCAGTAACCGAGTGACAACCCGGTATTACGCCGTGGATCGTTCGCCCCATAGAAGCGGTTCTTGCCCACCGGTTTGCCTTCCAGCGAAGGCGCGCCTACCAGAATAGCCGCGATGTGGTTGGGATCCTGCGGCCCTGTAAACTTATGACCCCAACTTTCGAGCATCTTCCTGGTGTCCGGACTGGTGGCGAAGTTCTCCAGGTTGGTTTCTTCCGGCAACCATTGCTGGTGGAAACGCAGTAGGCAAGTATGGCTGCAATTGCGTATTGCGCCTCCCCGACGAGGCAGTATGCTGGGCCCCTGTTCAGCACGTGTGCGGAGTCCGCCGGCATGACCTACACGTTCACCACCCTGGCGTCGCCGGTCGGCGAGTTGAAGCTGGTCGCGAAAGACTCGCGTCTGGCGGCCATCCTCTGGGAAAACGACAAACCCGGCCGGGTAAAGCTGGGGCCGATGAGTGAAGCGGCGAACAACCCGATCCTGATGCGCACCTCACAGCAGTTGCAGGAATACTTTGCCGGCACACGTAATCACTTCGAGCTGGAGCTGGATTTTGCCGGGACGGACTTTCAAAAGCAGGTGTGGCAGGCGCTGCTGACGATTCCGTTTGGCGAGACGCGCAGCTACAGCGAAATAGCCCGGCAGATCGGCAATCCCAGCGCGGTTCGGGCGGTGGGCGCGGCCAATGGTAAAAATCCGATATCGATTGTCGCGCCGTGTCATCGGGTGATTGGTGCGTCGGGAAAATTGACGGGGTTTGCCGGGGGGCTTGAGGCGAAAGAGCGGTTGCTGACTCTGGAGGGATGTGGATGGTCGGGGGCCGGCAGGATGGGGGATTTGTTTGGTCATTGAAGATCTTTTGATTTCCCCAGAGCTATCGATAACCACGAGCCTGCACATTGAACAACTGCGCATAGCGCCCACCCGCCGCGACCAGGCTGTCGTGATCGCCCCGCTCAAGGATCGCCCCCTGATCCAGCACGATGATGTGGTCGGCATTGCGCACGCTGGAGAATCGGTGAGAAATCAGCAACGTCATGCGTCCTTCAGTGTGTTGGCTGAAATGCTCGAACACCGCAGCCTCCGCCGCCGGGTCCAGGGCTGAGGTCGGTTCATCCAGAATCAGGATATCGGCGTCGCGGCGCATGTAAGCGCGAGACAAGGCGATCTTTTGCCATTGCCCACCGGACAGCTCTTGCCCTCCGGCAAACCACCGCCCCAACTGCGTGGCATAACCGCGATCCAGCCGCTCGATGAAAGGCGCGGCCATGCCCTCGGCGGCCGCTTGCTGCCAACGGGTTTCATCGTTGAACGCCAGGGTGTCGCCCACACCGATGTTCTCGCCGACGGAGAACTGGTAGCGAATGTAATCCTGGAAGATCACGCCGATGCGCCGTCTCAGCGCCTCTTCTTCCCAGACCTGCAAATCGCTGCCGTCCAGCAAAATACGGCCCTGATCGGGGCGATACAGCCGCGTCAGCAACTTGATCAGCGTGGTTTTGCCCGAGCCGTTTTCCCCCACCAGCGCGACACTGTGTCCGGGCAACAGATGTAAATTGATGCCCTGCAAAGCGGCGCGGCTCGCCCCCGGATAACGGAAACCGACATTCTCGAAACGCAAGCCATCGCCCGGCACCGCGCCCACGGTAAGGCTTCCGTTATCGGCCACCACCGGCTCAGCCAGATACTCATAGAGGCTCGACAGGTAAAGGCCATCCTCGTAGAGACCGCTGATCGCGCTCAAGCTGCTGCTCACCGCCGTCTGCCCCTGCTTGAACAGCACCAGGTACATGGTCATTTGCCCGAGGCTGATGCTGCCATGAACGGTATCGACCACGACCCACGCATAGGCCAGATAAAACGCCGCGGTGCCCAGCAGTCCCAGCACAAATCCCCAGCCATCGCGACGCAATGTCAGGCGCCGGTCTTCGGCGTAGAGACGAGCAAACGTGTCCCGATAACGCTGTAACAGCAGCGGCGCGAAGCCGAACAGTTTCACCTCTTTAATGTAGCCCTCATGGGAGAGCAGCGTCTCGATGTAGTTCTGCTGCCGACTTTCCGGCGCCCGGCGCGTGAACAGCCGAAAGGCATCCCCGGAAAAATGCGCTTCGGCAAAGAACACCGGCAGCGCCCCGACCACCAGCAGCACCAACGCCCAGGGCGAAAAATGCACCAGCAACACGCCGAAGCTGATCAATACGATCAGGTTCTGGATCAGCCCCAGCGACTTCATCACCAGCGCCAACGGCCGGGTCGATGCTTCGCGCCGTACCCGAACCAGCTTGTCGTAGAACTCGGAATTCTCGAACTGCACCAACGATAACGTCTGGGCCTTCTCCAGAATCATCGTGTTGACCTTCTGCCCCAACTGCACCCGCAACAGCGACTGCTGCACCGACAGCGCGCGCTGCGTCCCGGACAGCAACGCAAGCACGCCCGCTTCAAACAGCACATAACGCACGACCGGCCACAATGGCGCGCTGCCCTGTTGCGCGTGCAACTGCATCGCGGTAACGACCGCGTCGACAATCCGCTGCCCCAACCAGGCTGCCAGTGCCGGCAGCACACCAGCGATCAGCGTCGCCAGCACCAACCCCAGAAACAGCCCGCGGGACGTTCCCCAGACCAGCAGCAAGGCACGCCTCGCCTGGTCGAGCAAAGAGGCGAAACGGGTAAGGACGGGCATAGGGCGATGGACTCGGTGGCGGATGTAGAGGGGGCGTGGCAGGTCATGCGGTATGTGGAATGAGCGACGCCCACTTTACGTGGATATGAGGTGATAAGCCTCGCCTCGCCCATAGGAAAAACATCTAAAAAAGTATCGTCGCTCACCACGTTTTAGCGCTTTGCTATGAGGAGTCAATGCCTATCGGGATTGGAAGACGAACCTGAACGTCCAACCAATTTGCCCCATTCCATCACCAGGAGCAGAACATGAAAATCAACCCGTACCTGATCTTCAACGGCGACTGCCAGGATGCTTTCAACTTCTACGCCAAAAGCCTGCCAGGCCAGATCGAAGTCATGATGACCTTCGGCGAAACCCCGGCTCGCGACCATGTGCCAGCGGACTGCCATAACCTGATCATTCATACGCGCCTGTTGGTCGGGGATCAGTCGATCATGGGGTCGGATACCACACCCGATCGCCCCAGCGCCGGCATGAGCGGTTGTTCGGTGTCGTTGAATGTCGACAGTGTGGTTGAGGCAGAGCGAGTGTTTGCGGCATTGGTGCAAGGCGGGAGTATTCAAATGCCATTGGAGACGACGTTCTGGGCGGCACGCTTCGGGATGCTGGTCGATCGGTTTGGCGTGTCATGGATGATTAATTGCGAAAAGGACCAATGACCGGCTCCCCCTCTCGACTAATACTTTAGTATAGTGGCCATTCAATGTCAGTTTTAGCTTTTTGTATTCAATAACCTGACGGAATAACTACACCGTTCAC
This sequence comes from Pseudomonas sp. GM18, assembly GCF_000282195.1. Classification (GTDB taxonomy): domain Bacteria; phylum Pseudomonadota; class Gammaproteobacteria; order Pseudomonadales; family Pseudomonadaceae; genus Aquipseudomonas. The sequence goes on along the minus strand of NZ_AKJT01000013.1, from coordinate 4,780 downwards.
AAAATCAGCTTTTGACGTAAAATATTACGAATATAATGCAAAAAGAGTCAATTAATATACCCCCCGCTCTCATTTGCCCTAAAAAGAGGCGACAGTTGAACTGGCGCCTTTTGAACGCGCACCTAAACTGCCATAGAACACCGTGGAATATCCTTATAAATCAACTCCAGATATCAAAAATGCGGACTTTCGCACAATTTATACGCAAGACTTCTCAGTGATGCCTCGTTCTGTAGCCTGATCCGCGGATCAGCCACGCTTCACTGTTGATCATAGAAAAGTCAACCTAGAGGGCCTAGTCCGACGCAAAGGCGCTCACTAACTAAATCGGATATCAGAAAATCAAATTGGCTAAAGCCTCCACAGTTGGCTATGTCATTGAATCAACTGAAACTACTGGCAATGGAATGGCACCTGTTGACAAGCTCAAAATGTTATAAAAAGTCAGATAACTTCAGTATTTTGTGTATTAAGATTGCAACGCCAGCACATATGAGTAATTTGCATGATGAGTACTGAGAGCAAAATCGAAAATAGCCAGAGGGGTATTCTCGCTATTGGGCGCACTTGGCGCTCGGCAGAGAAACTTCGGCAGTTATTTGTACCCAATCTCACGCATATTTATACATTAGATTACACAAACCCGTTAAATCCAGATAGCGAAGCGCAAGCCCACGATGCCGTACTAATCGATATTGAAAGCCCTTCCATTCTTAATGATTGCCTGGCGCTCATCAAAAAGTTACGTACGAGTCCAACAGAACTGTCCATTATCGTTGCAATCAATTTTCGCGCCCCGCAAACCAAAATTGAATGTTACTTGGCCGGTGCCGATCACTGCATCAATGTACCTAACGACCAGGACGAAAAAGCCAGGTTAATTTCAGAGCTGCTCGAAACACCTGAATGGCAGCCCACCGCTAAGTTGACCCTGGACCAAACATGCCTGCACTTATACAACGATGAGTTCAAACTGGATCTGGCCTATCAGGAAATGAAAGCCCTGGATGCGCTTATTAATGCAGAAGGTAATATCCTGCACCATGATTCTATGGCCGAATCCATGGGTTTGAATATCAAGCTCTATGACTCACGTGTTCTGGAGAAATCCATAAGCCGCCTTCGAAACAAAATCAAAAAGCACTTCGGCATCAACATCATTCATAGCGTTCGTGGTTATGGCTATCGATTGCTTCGAGGAGTCGTTTCAGTAAAGCAAGCAAACTTTCATTCTTAAAGGGACTAAACGATGGAGTCCAGCAGGCAATATACCGTGCAAGATAACTTCGCATTGGTTTTCTTCAGGCAATCAATTCTCAAGCGAAACGATGAATTGTTCGGCAGTGAGATTTATGCCAAAGCGACCAAACAGCAGACACCTCTGAACAAGGGGTATCAGCCACTGCATCCCGATCACCCGCTGGCGATTTATCGTGAAGTACTGATGCGGATCCAATTAAATGCCCTTTCACAGATCGAGGCCACACCCTCCCCATCCGCACAGACGCCCAATAAATTGTTCGTGACCATGCACCAATCCGCGTTGTTGGATAAAGCGTTCATCAGGGAACTGAACGACGCTCAAACGACACTCAAGAAGCATGAGCAGCAGTTAATCCCCAGCATTAACGGCAGTTCGTTCCTTTCATTCAATCTCAAAGAAAAAAGAACCATTATCAATCACATTCATTTATTGAAAGACAACGGGATCGAAATCGCTTTCGATGGCTATGACTTAAGCGATGACAGCGTTGAAAAATTGATCAGCCCGAAGCTGTTCGATTACATAAAAGTGGACCTGACCCGATCCAATTTCGACATCATGGTCGATAACAGTCAGGACTTTTTCAACAGGTCTTACGACTGCCTGAGCAGCATGATCCATGACAGCAAGATCAAGTTCATCGCGGACCGGGTCGAGCACAAAGCACTGCACACACTGGCCCGCAGCATGCCTTTCGATTTTTTCCAGGGGAGGTACTACTCGCCGACCGAGGTTATTTAAGCTTTAAAAATTTCACCAAACTAGGAAGGAGCCTTATTGTGAATACGTCAAACAACAGCTTTCTAATTTTCACCCGAGATCAACTGGCACGACAAGCAATAGAATCGCTTCTCGCACAACGCCTGTATTTATCTTTTGAAATCGAATCTGGCAAACTCAGCAGCGAACGCATCCGAAAGAGTCGATTCACGCACATCCTGCTCGACCAGGCCGATATCTCGCTGAGCGATGTCAGCTTTATCCGCAAGAATCAAAAAGATGCGGAAATCATACTCATAACTCCCAACTCGGAGCATTCAGAACTCCATCACTTCTCGCACTTCGGGGTTGATGGCTTTCTCAAGAAACCGGTGGCAGACGAAGAGTTCATCTCTGCAGTCAGCCGGGTTAAAGAGTCGCAGGGTAACCCCGACATCTGGTGGTTTAATGCCGACGACAGAACATTAATCAAGGAAGATATAACCATCCCATTGACCGGCACCGAATCGTTAATGCTCACCCAACTGGTCATCAGTGATCGACGGGTACTCAGCAAGAACGATCTTATTCTACGCATCGATAAAGACCCGGAGAATTACAGCGGCCTTGAAATGTGCTTGAGCCGGTTACAGAAAAAATTCAAGACTGCCGCCAACGGGGAACGCTTGATTCGCTCGGTCAGAAACCGTGGTTATTGCCTGGCACAAAGGATAAGAATCGCTTACTGAGCAAAATCGCAAAAACAATAACAATAAACGCGATTTCCCGCCCCACTCGATACCGCTTGACTGCCTAACCACCTCGCCTTGTACTTCCCGCCGCCTGTCCCTCGCACATCTTTCTCTCCATAGTTCCTGCCCGGTTTCCTCCCGATGGCGGGCAAGCGCTTATCGGAATGCTGCAATTATATAGACGTTTTAGCGATGCCCTCCTAATAAAAGAGCACGACCTTTTATAACAAGGGCACTGGACGTGGTATCCGTTATAATTCGTCAGACACCCACATAGATTAAGGTACTAGTATAAAAACCGGACACTGAGACAACCGTATCAGCTGACTTGAAAACAATATTCGGATGGCCAGCCATAGCCCGCGTTATTCCCTTCCAATAATAAAAATAACTTCTGACCGAACTGCGCTTGCTCAGCCTTTGCGCGTGGCTGCCATTTATTAACCGTCGACTGATACACAACGTGGCGCACGCCCGAGGGACACCGCGATGGTACATAATCGTATTAATCGAAACAGCATAACCAAAGGACTGACCTTCTGGGGGCAATGGATAATTGCCATCACTTCGGTCAATGCGTTGTTATTTGCTCTGGCGTTGTACCAGACAGGAGAAATCGAAGCTCATTATCGCGTGCTTGCAGTGCTTACTCTCCTCGGTTCGGTCCCCTCTTACTCCCTGCTTCTGGTCTATCACAAGCAGCATGGTTACCTGACCGGCCTGGGTCGTCTGCTGGTGGGATGGCTGCTGACACTGGCCGGCCTGACCAGCATCGGCTTTCTCAGCAAGACCAGCGAATTGTTCTCCCGGGAACTCATCCTGGTCTGGGCCGTCGCCGGTTATTGCGTGCAGGCCTTGCTGTACCTGCCTTTGCATAGTTTTTCCAGGCACTACCATCGGCAACTGCACAGCCAATACAACACCCTGATCATCGGCACCGACCAATTGGCGGTGAATCTGGCGGACAAACTGGCCAAAACCGAGTTTCCACCGCTGGTCGGCCTGATCAGCTCAAAACCCAACGAGCTGTCGACCAACGTCAATACCCACCGGATCGTGGGCCAGCTGCAGGAACTGCGCGAACTGATCCGGGTGCACGATGTCCGGCGGTTGTACATCGCGTTGCCCTTGAGCGAAGCCAAACAGGTCGAAGCACTGTATATCGACCTTCTCGATTCGAATGTGGATGTGGTCTGGGTTCCCGACCTGGGCAGCATGACGTTGCTCAATCACTCCGTCAGCGAGCTGGATGGCCTGCCCGCTATCCACCTCAATGAAAGCCCGCTGACCAGTTACCCGACTGCGGCACTGAGCAAGACCCTGCTGGACAGAGGCCTCGCCGCCCTCGCGCTGATCGGCTTCAGTCCGCTGCTGCTGGTGATCGCCGTCGCGGTGAAGATCTCCTCCCCGGGGCCGATCATTTTCAAACAGGAACGGCACGGCTGGAACGGCAAAATCATCAAGGTCTGGAAGTTCCGTTCCATGCGCCTGCACGACGACCACCAGGTCCGCCAGGCCGGCCGTGAAGACCCGCGCATTACCCCGGTTGGCCGTTTCATTCGACGCACATCCATCGATGAGCTGCCGCAGTTCTTCAACGTGCTGCAAGGCCATATGGCACTGGTCGGGCCGCGGCCGCATGCGATTGCCCATAACGACTACTACACCGGCAAGATCCAGGCCTACATGGCCCGTCATCGAATCAAACCGGGCATCACCGGGCTGGCCCAGATCAGCGGCTGCCGTGGCGAAACAGAGACCCTCGACAAGATGCAAAAGCGTGTGGAGATCGACCTCAACTACATCAACAACTGGTCGTTGTGGCTCGACATCAAGATCCTGATCAAGACGCCCTTTACGCTTTTTTCAAAGGACATTTATTAACCCCCGCGATTCACCCCCCCGCCTGTTCTTCAGCTTGTGGCTAACAAGGCCACAGTCCGGGCAGTCAGATCTCTGACTGCCCGGAGCCCTCGCCGCCTCCACCGCCTTATCCCATTCGCACTCTTTTTGTAGCAACTGCCGAAGTCTGCGTTCGCCTGTAGCAGCCTCGCAGGCTCGACAG
>NZ_AKJT01000012.1 GCF_000282195.1 Pseudomonas sp. GM18 | reverse complement strand
GTCTGGAAGAAGTGGCTGCTGCCGTTACGTTTCTGGCCTCACTCGAGCCCTGCAACGGAGGTGGGTGAGTGGCTCCCTCCGTTGCAAGTCGGGCTGATTCGATCAAAACGGCAGTGGCAGTTTCGCCGTGCGCCCCCCATCCACCACCAGCACCTGCCCGGTGATGAAGGCCGATGATTCGCAGGCCAGGAAGACAACTGCTCCGCCAACATCCGTCGGCAATCCGGTACGTCCGACCGGGTGAAGGCGCAGGAGCGCCTGGCGCGCTGCACGGGGATCAGCCTGAGCGGCCAGGTAAGCATCACTCAACTCGGAATTGATCCACCCTGGAGCAATGGCATTGCAGCGGATGCCGTCTCGGCCGAGATCGACTGCCAAGGCGCGGGTCAGCCCATGGATACCTGCCTTGGACGCACAGTACGCGGCGTGTTCAGGGTTGGCGCCGATCCCTTCGATCGACCCGATGTTGATGATGCTGCCACCGCCTCGCTGACGCATCTGGGGTACTAACGCCTTGCACAAGAACGCCGGCGCCCGCAGATTGACAGCCATCATGCGATCCCAGTCCTGCTCGGTCATTTCCTCTATGGACTTCTCGAACATGAACCCGGCGTTGTTAACCAAGACATCGACTCCACCAAGCTGCTCCTGGGCGAAGTGGGCAATCAAATTGGGTGACTCTATCGAGGCGAGATCAGCCTCGACGAAATAGACTTGAGGGTGATCTCGCAAGTCGTCCAGTGCCTGGCGTTGAGCGATCAACACAGAAGCTCCCGCCTCAAGCAATTGTTCGGTGATGCCTCGGCCAATTCCTCTGCCGCCCCCGGTCACCACTACATTTTTACCTTTGAGCATCGCTGCCTCTCCTTAGCCGGATACCGGCTTGGCGCCTGTGACTTCTACCGTCTCACCGGCGATGTACCTGGCCTCGTCGGACGCCAGGAATGCGATGACATCCGCAATGTCTTCAGGCTCGGCGATACGGCCTAATGGCACGCTCTTGTTCAGTTCTTGCACGGCCTTGTCCGGATCCAGGCCGCGACGTTCAAAGCCACTGCGTATCATCGGAGTATTGATTTCGTGCGGGCAGACGGCATTGACCCGGATGCCCAGAGGGACGCAAGGAGTTTTGGCGAAGCCATTATTAAGTTTCAATGGATTGCAGCGTCCAACAATTTTTTTACCTGGCCAAAGATAACGTGGCGTTATCCAAAACTTCTGACTCGAGCGTTTTACAGTCCGCAACACTGGTCAAGAAAAGAGGCTGGTTTTTATATTTGCAAGTCACGCAAATCATTTATAAGCAGTATCTTTAATCCGAGTTCATCTCTAATGACGTGGCGCATGAAGTACTTTGTGCTCCGCGTTTTTTTGTGTGAAGCCCGCGCTTTTTCGACCAGTGAATCGATTCGGATCGATGGATGGCGTGAGCATGCGTCTCGAAAATGTACGCCCATGTACATGCCGTGTACGCTACAGGTCCTGGGGGTGTAGAGTGACGGAGAATTTTCAAAGAAAGGTGCAACCCGAATGTCACAGACAGGAAGGGCGAAAACCAAAGCGCAGGACGCAGGCTGGCGAGGCTCCGTCGATGTTTGGCTGGACGCGGCCTACGATGCTCTTAAAGAGTCGGGTGTGGATGCTGTGCGGGTGATGCCGCTGGCCAAACGCTTGAATTTGTCTCGTACCAGCTTCTACTGGTTCTATGAAGATCGAGAACAGCTGCTTGCGGCACTCCTGGCTCGATGGCGGGACAAGAACACCGGCGGTATGGTCAGCCAATGCGAGAGTTACGCAGAAAGTATTTCCGAAGCGATTCTCAACGTCTTCGAGTGCTGGGTGAACCCTGAGCTGTTCGACTCGCAATTCGAATTTGCCGTGCGCAGTTGGGCGCTGCAATCGGACGAGGTCACAGCTGAAATCGCTTTAGCCGATGAAGCACGAATGAATGCTTTGGCCGCCATGTTCCGACGGTTTGGCTACGACGCAGAGGGGGCCGATGTCCGGGCCAGGACGATCTACCTCACGCAGATCGGCTACATCTCCATGAAAACCAATGAAGATATCGTCGTTCGATTTCGACGGATTCCTCAGTACGTGAGCGTGTTTACCGGCAAAGTACCGAAGCGGCGCGAGCTGGACCGCTTTTATGGAAAGTTCGGCTACGCAGAAAAAGAGCCCGGGGTTTTCGTTCCCTTGGTCGAAACATTCGAGGAGTCCGCTGCCGATGGAGAGTAGAAATCTGGGCATCATCGGCGGCACCGGCTGGTTAGGGCGTGCAATCGCCGAGGCGCTCCTTGATAGCGGTTTCATCAAGCCTGACCATTTGTTGATCTCGAACCGCTCCGGCGTCAGTACCTTCGGGCCAGGCGTGAGACTGCTGGCCGACAACCAGCAGTTGGTGGACCTCAGCGATATTGTAGTGCTGTCCATCCGGCCGGAGCAGTTTCGTGAACTGCAGATCAACGCCAGCGGCAAGCTGGTGATTTCCCTGATGGCTGGAGTTCCGGCGGCAGCCATCAACGCTGCCACCGGTGCGGATGTCGTGGTGCGGGCCATGCCGAATGCGGCTGTGGAAATCAGGCAATCGTTCACGCCCTGGTACAGTGCCGGAAACCTTCCAGAGCACGACCGCCAATGGGTGCAGCGACTGTTCGAGCGCGTCGGTTCGGCGGACGAAGTGCCTGATGAGGACTGCATTGATTACCTCAGCGCGTTATCCGGGACTGGGCCAGCCTTCCCGGCGATGCTGCAAATGGCGCTGACTAATCAGGCGGTGGCTGCGGGAATTCCCCTTGCAATCGCGCAGCGCGCTGCACAAGGCGTGGTGGTGGGAGGCGGCCAGATGCTTGCCAGCCGCGATCCGCGGCAAATGATTGAGTCGTTGATGGCTTACCGTGGCGTGACGGCTGCAGCACTGCAGTCGATGGCCGATCAAAACATCGAGTCCATTGTGGGGAAGGCGGTAAAGGCAGGCGCTGAAGTGGCGCGGCGGGGAATGTAACCGGGGCAGGAATATGCAGTGAAGGCCCGTCGAAGGGCCTTCACTGCAGAAGTCGCAAGACGGTTGCGATTATTCGGCCTTGAAGCAAAAAACAGACATTTTGATTTCCTTTGGGGTGTGATGCGGGGCGGATTCAGATTTCTTTCATCAGGCGCAAAGCGTCATAGATGGCCGCATGGGTGTTGCGAGCAGACACCGCGTCGCCGATCCGGAACAGCTGGAAGCGTCCCTCGGGATTGGTGACGATGTTCTGTGCCGTGCCGGCGATCAGGTCATGCTGTTCTACCGCGCCGCCATTGGTGGAGAGAGGACGCAGGTCGAAGTACAAGTCGTCCAGGGGAAGGGTGCCGTGGTTGACGACCACTTGATCGACCACGCGCTGCTTGTGGACCTGTCCGTAATCGCTGCCAAAGGTTGCAACGAGCCCGCCATCACGTTTTTCCACTGTATCGACCCGATAGGTGACGGTGAAGGTGACGTCCAGGTCCTGCAGGCTGCGCATGTAGGGCACCAGGTTCATGGCCATGACTTCAGGTGCAAACGAGCGGTCAGGGGTGACGATCTCCACGGTCGCACCGCTTTGCGCGATGACCTCGGCAGCCTGCAGGGCAGCATGATCCCCGGCATCGTCGAAGATCAGTACGTTGCGACCGGGCTTGATATCACCGGAAATGATGTCCCAGGTTGAAATCACGAGTTCGTTGCCTTCGCGGAGCACCTCGGTATCAGGGAGGCCGCCGGTCGCCACGATGACCACGTCTGGCTCGAAGGCTTGCACGGTGTCGGCTTCGGCCCAGGTATTGAAGTGAAACTTCACCCCCAGTCGTTCGCATTGCGCCATGCGCCAATCGATGATGCTGATCATCTCGCGACGACGCTCGCTCAACGCAGTCAGACGAATCTGCCCGCCAGGTTGGTCAGCCGCCTCAAGCACCGTGACATCATGGCCGCGCTCACCGGCGACCCGCGCCGCTTCCAGCCCCGCAGGGCCGGTACCGACCACCAGCACCTTGCGCTTGACGGCGGCTTTGGGAATGTCGTGAGGCATGGTGGTTTCCCGCCCCGTCGCTGCGTTGTGGATGCAGTAGGCCGCGCCACCCTGGTAGATGCGATCCAGGCAGTAGTTGGCGCCCACGCACGGGCGAATGTCTTCTTCGCGCTTCTCGATGATTTTGCGCACGATGTGCGGATCGGTCATGTGCGCGCGAGTCATGCCCACCATGTCCACTTTGCCCGAGGCGATCGCGTAGCGCGCGGTGGCGACATCAGGAATCTTCGCCGCGTGGAAGGTCGGGAAGCCAGTTGAGGAGCGGATCTCGCCAGCGAAGTCGAGATGGGGTGAGTTGCGCATACCCTGGATCGGGATGACGTCGGTCAGACCGGCGTCCGTATCGATGTGACCGCGCACGACGTTCAGGAAGTCGACCAGTCCGCTGTCCTTGAGCATGTGGGAAACCTGCATGCCCTCGCTGGCATTGAAGCCACCGGGCAGTTCTTCATCACCGGTGTAGCGAACCCCGAGCAGAAAATCTTCGCCGACCCGCTGGCGGATGCCACGCAAGATGTCGAAGGTAAAGCGCATGCGGTTTTCCAGCGAACCGCCGTAAGGGCCGTCGAGGTGATTGGTCAACGGCGACCAGAACTGGTCCATCAAATGCCCATAAGCCTGAAGCTCCAGACCATCGAGACCTGCCGCCTTCATACGCTCCGCGGCGTCTACATAGTCCTTGATGATTCGCTCAATATCCCATTCCTCCATTTTTTTCGGGAAGGAGCGATGTGAAGCCTCGCGACGGTGTGACGGCGACACCACCGGTAACCAATCGGCCTTGTCCCAGCGGGTACGGCGGCCCAGATGAGTCAACTGGATCATCACCGCCGCACCGTGTTCGTGGCATTCATCGGTCAGATCCTTCAACCACCCGACCACTTCGTCCTTGTAGGCGAGCACGTTGTTGAACACCGGCGGGCTGTCTCGGGATACGGCAGCGGACCCGGCAGTCATGGTCAGGGCGACACCGGCTTTTGCGCGCTCCACGTGGTAGGCGCGATAGAGGTCCTTGGGCATGCCGTCCACAGGGTAGGCCGGTTCATGGGAGGTGGTCATGATCCGGTTTCTGAGGGTCAGATTCTTGATTTTATAGGGTTGCAGCAAGGGATCACTGGACATCGTGGTGCGCTCCAACGTGGGCTTCATCAGGCTTGGTGACTTGAAATTAGGATAAATGTACACATATGTCAATCGTTCGTGACACAGGTGTACATTTTGCTTGCGTGATGAAAAACCCAGGATTAACATCCGTCAAAACAAGGACTGGTTTGGCTCGTCCGCGCCTGTCATCCATCGCATCGATTGATCAGTGTCCGGGACGAAAAGTGGGTGTTAAAGGTGACGTATCAGGTGTGATTTCAGTGGGATTAAAGAGGGCGCCGCCGTGCTTTCTGAATCCTCTGCCTTATTGACATATTGGAAAGGAGAGCAAGCGTGACAGAGTTATTTGATATTCGTTTGGCTAGCAAACAAACAGCGTTCACTGAAATTCCGGTCATAGATATATCGCCGCTCATCAACGGCGAAAATCCGCTGCAGGTGGCAAGCCAAATAGGTGATGCCTGCGAAAAGGTGGGTTTTTTTTATATAAAGAATCATGGTGTTGAGCAGCAGTTGATAGATGAGATGTACGCGCTTTCCAAGGGGTTTTTTAAACTTCCCTATGAGGAGAAGAACAAACTCAATGTCGTAAACTCCGGGCTTACGTTACGTGGTTATATACCGATGTATGCGGAAAACGTAGACCCTGCCAATACCCGCGATTTCAAAGAGTGTTTTGATTACGGAGCTCATTACGATGAGGTTTCTCCATTTTTTGGCCCTAATCAAATGCCGTCCGCACTGCCGCAATTCGAAAAGGTTGCCGACGCTTATCATTGCGCTGTATTGGCGCTGGCGAGAACGCTCATCGGCGGGATCTCACTGAGTTTGGGTTTACCACAAGATTACTTTGAACATCTTCAGCGCAAGCCCATCACTATTCAGCGCATTTTGCGTTACCCACCCCAGATCGGAAGGATCTCCCAAGAGGAGATCGGTATTGGGGCCCACACGGACTATGGATTCCTGACTGTCCTGTCCCAAGACGCAGTTGGCGGCTTGCAAGTCAGGAATCGTGCGGGGGAGTGGGTTACTGCCCCACCCGTAGAAGGTACTTTTATCGTCAATATTGGTGACTTGGTTCAAACCCTCACCAACGATCGCTACACTTCGACAATGCATCGTGTCATCAATACTAGCGGTCTGGAGCGTTACTCAATACCTTTCTTTATTGATTTGGATTTCGATGCGGTTGTTGAGCCTGTGCCAACCTGCGTGAGTGAGGCTTTGCCCGCGAAGTATGAAGCGTACACTTGCGGTAAACACAAATTTAAGCGTTTCGTTGATAGCTATGCGCATCTGAAAGAAATCGAGACGGCATGATCGCTCTTCCGGTAGTGAAAATGCCTGATTTAAGTATTCTTTGAGTTATTGTTGGGGTTATAAAACTCAGCTAGGTTACGAGCAACTACAACCATTGAGATCTGACGCGACAGCAAAACGCCGGCATGAGCCGGCGTTTTGCTTATCAGGGTTTTATCGCAAAGCCTGACGGGTGGACTCAGCGAAACGCCGGTACCACCTGCTTGATGAACAGCTCCAGGGATTTTTTCTTCTCCGCATGAGGCAGGCTGTTATCGCACCAGAAGCTGAATTCGTCGACGCCCAGTTCCTGGTAGTACTTGATGACCTGATGGCGGTGCGTGGCGACCTGAAGTCGAGATTGGCGATGTCGAATTGGTTGCCGTGCAGAAATTGATCATCCGCGGTCGCGCTCTTTTAAGGGGGAGGGTGATCACGACTCGCAGCCTGACGTGTCATCGATGCAGTCCCTGACAGATCAACTACAGGAATCGCCGTCGGGTTGCTCGACAGGCAGATTGGAAAAGTAGTTGTAGCCCGGCAGCACTCTGCGGTGCTGCCTGGTTTGCTCAGGACTTCGGAGGGATAGGTGAGCAGGTATGTATTGTGGCTGCTTGAAGCCACTCGCGTAGCGCACGAACTTTCGGTAGTTGGGCACGTTGAGTCGGATAAATCAGGTAGTAAGAGATACCTTGTTCGAGTTCGATATCGAACGGCGCAACAAGCACCCCGTCGTTCAGGCTTTCGCGTACCAGGTTCAAATCACCCAGGGCGACGCCTTGTCCGCGGGTCGCTGCGGATAAAGCGAGCTCCAGGGTGTCGAACGATTGTCCTCGGTGAGCAGCTATTCCATCCACTTCGGCCGCCTCCAGCCATCGGCTCCAGCCCTGTACCGGAATACAATGCAATAGGGGCAGATGCCTCAGATCGGCAGGTTCGGTCAGGAACTTCGCCAGTTCTGGTGAGCAGACTGGCGTTAACCGCTCCTGCATCAGAGGAATGACTTCGACATCCTTCCAGTCACCCCGCCCCTGAATGATCGCAGCATCAATGTCACTGTCTTCGAAGCGTGGCTCCCAGGCGTCGTAGGTGGTTACCCGTACGTCCATATCCGGCATCACGGTACGTAGTCCCGGTAGCAACGGTAGAAACCAGCGCGTCGCCAGGGTGGGAGGCATGCGTAAGGTCAGTACCTGGCCTGCGTTGCGCAGGCTGTTGCACATGTTGGTCAGTCGCGCGAATGCGTCATCAACCACTGGCAGCAATGCTTTAGCTTCAGGAGACAGACGAAGGCCGGTCTTATGGCGAATGAAGAGTGTTACCCCCAGGTATTCCTCCAACTGTTGAACCTGGCGGCTGATGGCGCTTTGAGTGACGAAAAGCTCCTTGGCGGCACGACTGAACGTGCCGCAGCGAGCTGCCGCGGCGAACACTTCCAACGCATGCAAGGGTGGCAAGCGACGGCTGAAGTTAGGGCTGACTAATACATGATCTGAAAGCATGGATTGCATGAGAATTTACCGTATTTACTCCCGTATTTATAGAGTTTAACCTGTTCGTGCCTGTATATACATCGGGGGTAAATAATTAACTCTGTAAGCAATAGCTGATTTCAAATGACGCTGTACGCGGAGAAATCGCCAACTTGGTGCAAGTTTCCTCCCGTCGCCCCAAGAAAGGTCGCTGAGTTTGGTTTTGGCAAAAATAACCATCTAACACATCATTTTAGTTACTTATAAGGCACGTGCCTAAAATCTGCCCTGTTTTTGCTGATCAAGAAGCATGGTCATGCATGTGCAAGTGTGCATGTAAGACTCCAATCCACAGCAGGCGAGTAGCTGAAGTGCAAGTGCGCATATACGGCTCATTCGGAATTCATCGTATTTCATATAAAGGAGTACTGCATGTCTATATCTCGTATTGCTTTCGCCAGCCTGGTGTTGCTGGTTGCTCTGACAAGCCGGATATCTTTCGCCGCCAATAGCGTCAACTGTCCCTATCCAAAACCGGTGATATTTGCTGGCTTGAATTGGGAAAGCGGAATGTTTACCACTGAGGTGCTGCGTTATTTGTTGGAAAAGGGTTATGGCTGTCAGACCGATGCTTTACCAGGTAATACCATCACTATGGAAAATGCCCTGCGGCATAACGACATTCAGGTTTCGGCCGAACAATGGGCTGGGCGTAGCCCGGTCTGGCGTGATGCAGAAAAAAACGGTGAAGTATTTTCTGTCGGAGAGACTGTTCAGGGAGCAACCGAGGGGTGGTGGGTGCCGGAATACGTCGTCAAGGGCGACCCCGAACACGGCATCGAGCCGATGGCGCCGGAACTCAAGTCTGTAGCCGATCTGCCGCGCTATAAGACATTGTTCAGCGATCCCGAGGAGCCGTCCAAGGGACGATTCCTCAATTGCCCAAGTGGTTGGACCTGCGAGCTGGTTAACAGCCAGAAGCTTAAAGCTTATGCGCTGCAGGATAGTTTTACCAACTTCCGTACCGGCACCGGTGCGGCACTTGATACCGCGATCAGTTCCGCTATGCGTCAGCGTCAACCGGTACTGTTTTACTACTGGTCACCGACTCCGCTGATGGGACGTTTCAAGTTGATCAAACTTGAGGAGCCCCCTTTCAGTGAGGCTTCTTGGGCAACTTTGTCGGACCAGAACAACGAACATCCCATCGGCGGGAGTTCATTGCCGACCAAGCTAACTATCGGCGTATCTCGATCTCTGAACGAGTAAGCTCCTCAATTAATCAGCTTGTTTGAAAAGGTCCAATTGCCCTTGCCAGTGTTCAACCAGATTCTTGCCGAAATGAGTGTCGGTCGTATGAGGGTGGAGCAAGTCAGAACGAAGTTCTTACGTGAACACCGTGAAATTTGGGTCCAGTGGGTGCCGCCAGAAGTCGCCAAGCGTATCGATGAGTCTTTGCTTTGAAGGATAGATGCATGCAAATTGAACGGAGAGATTTTTAATGAATCATTACCTCAGTGCTCGACAGAAGCGCTTCGTTTCCAAGTTACACAAGTCCGGGGTCGCGCGAGGCGAATGGCCGACCTGGCTATTGATTTGTATGGTGTATGGCGGTTGGCTGCTACTGGTCCTCCAATATGAAAGACTTGGCGCATTAGTGACGCTGCCGTTGCTGGCCTTGGTGAGCGGTCTTTACATGTCATTGCAACACGAGTTGATTCACGGTCACCCAACTCGCTGGCCCATGATTAATGCGCTGATTGGTACGCCTCCCTTGGCTATCTGGTTCCCCTTCGCGTTGTACCGCGATAGCCATCTCAAGCATCACGAAGAAGACAGCTTGACAGTGCCGGGCATCGACCCCGAAAGCCGTTATGTCACTCACCAACAATGGCAGGAGGCCGGTGTTTTACGACGTCTGATGTTGCGGGCTGAAAAGACCTTGTTGGTACGTCTGATACTAGGGCCTTTGCGGGTAATTGTAGAATTGGCAATGCGCAAGGTACCTCGCTTGCTGCGGGGTGAGGCCGAGGCATGGAAACGATGGGGGCCACATCTGGCGCTTTGCGGGTTCTTATTGGGCGCATTGCAATACTATTGTGGTATTCCCGCTTGGTTGTACCTGCTGGCGGTCGCCTATCCGGCGCTGTCATTGAGCATGTTGCGCTCGTTCCACGAGCATCGGCCGGCGGTCGAGCCGGCGCAACGCTGTGTGATCAACGAAGCATCCTGGCCGTTTCGCCTGCTGTTTCTCAATAACAATCTGCATCTGGTTCATCACGATCTGCCAGGGCTGCCCTGGTACCTATTGCCGCGAGTATATCGAGCTAATCGACGAGCCTATCGCCAGCGTAGTGGTAATTTCGTCTTCGACGGCTATGTGCCATTGATGCAGCGCTATGGCATCACCCCGATTGACGAGCCACAGCATCCATTTGTGGTTGGAGGCCGTCATGAGTAATGTTTCGGTGGTTGCCGGATTGTCGATGTACACTGAGCCCGGATTGGTTGTGCAAGCCAGTGCTCGTTTGACAGAACGTGTAGTGGCTCGTTTAGGGCGAGAATTGCAATCCTCGCAACCGGTCGACTTGATGCAACAATGGCTAAATCCCCAACTCTTGTTCGCACAGACCTGTGGCTACCCGCTGATGCATAGCCTCAACGGAAAAGTTCAACTGATCGCAACGCCTTGTTACGACTTGCCGGGTTGCCAGGATAATCTACATTGCAGTTGGCTGATAGTTCGTGACGACGACCCTCGACAATCGCTGCCTGAGTTTCATGGTAGTGTTGCAGCGCTGAACGGGTATGACTCCAACAGTGGTATGAATTTGTTCCGCTATAAGGTCGCTCCATTTAGTCGCGATGGAAGATTCTTCCGTGAGGTATTGCTGAGTGGTGCCCATGTTCTTAGTTTGGACATGGTCGCTCAAGGGGTGGCGGACCTGGCCTGCATTGATGCTGTCACCTTTGGTTACTTACAACTTCATGAGCCAAGTCGCCTTCGGGGGGTACGTATTCTCGAAGCCACTGCAAGTAGCCCTGCATTGCCGCTGATCGGAGCCATTACGACAACGAATGATCTTCGCTTATCTATTATTGATGCCTTCAATGCGTGTCTGATAGAGACGCCTCTGTTATCTCAAATTCTGGCTCTAAAAGGCTTTGTCAGGTCCAGTATTGAGGATTACCAACGGGTGCTCGACTACCAGCAGAGCGCGCGTGAACTAGGTTACTCGACACTCGCTTGATTTGACTTGTTTCCAGTCAACAAAAAATAACCCAGTTGGGTAACTGGGTTGTTTTAGTGATTGCCAGTGATGAGACAGTTATTACGGGTATGGTCCCTCCAAGGCCTGCGCGCACCTTGGGCAATACTTACTCGGTACTTCTATCGTTATGGCTAGAGACGAATTGCCGAAAGCGTTCGCTGGGCAAACCTTCGAATAGTTCCGTCGGCGTACCCTGCACATCGATCAGGCCGCTATGCATGAACACCACCCGATTTGACACGTGTCGGGCAAAGCCCATCTCGTGTGTGACCACAAGCATGGTGCGGCCTTCTTCGGCCAGAGAGCGCATCACCCGCAACACCTCTCCAACGAGTTCTGGGTCAAGTGCCGAAGTCGGTTCGTCGAACAACATGACTTGTGGATTCATCGCCAGCGCGCGTGCTATCGCTACGCGCTGCTGCTGTCCGCCGGACAAGTGCGCGGGGTAATAGTCGCGGCGATCGTACAGGCCGACCTTGTGCAGCAGAGCCTCAGCTTCCTCGATACATTCGGCACGGGAACGTTTGAGAACCCGCATCGGGCCTTCGATGACGTTTTGCAGCACCGTCATGTGCGACCAGAGGTTGAAGCTCTGGAACACCATTCCCAGGCAACTACGCATGCGCTCGACCTGGCGGCTGTTGCTCGGGGTCTGGCGGCCGTCGGCATGCTGCTTCATTTCGATCACTTCACCATTGACGCTGATGATGCCTTGATCGGGCGTTTCCAGAAGGTTGATGCAGCGCAGGAAGGTACTTTTACCGGATCCGCTGGCACCGAGGATCGAGATCACGTCGCCCTTGTGGGCTTCCAGAGAAATGCCCTTGAGGACATGTGCACTGCCGAAGGATTTCTGAATGTTTGTTACCGACAAGGCTGAAGCGGGCTGAGTGCTCATGGCATGCTCCGTATCAAATCAGGAATGGGTAGGCAGCGAGGGGCTGGCTTTTTTGATGACGTCAACTGGTCGCTCACGCAAGTGCGGCGAAAGGCGATACTCGAGCCAGGCGACAGCACGGACGACCAGGAAATTCAGCACCAGGTAGATCAAGGCCGCGCAAATGAACACTTCCATCGTGCGATAGGTGCGCTGGATGATCTGTTGCGCGACGCCAGTGACGTCCCAGACAGTCACCAGGCTGGCCAGCGCCGTGGACTTGACCAGCAAAATCGCCTCGGTGGAGTAGGCCGGCAGGGCCTGGCGCAGGGTAACCGGCGCAATGATCCGGCGCAGCAGTTCCCACGGCGACATGCCGACGGCCTTGCCTGCTTCGATCTGCCCCTGTGGCACGCTGAGCAGCCCACCGCGAATGATTTCGGCGGTGTAACCGGCGGTACACAGGGCCAGTGAAACCACCGCGCAGCCATAGGGTGACCGGAGCAGTACCCAGGCGAAGCTGTCGCGAATGGCCGGGAACTGCCCCAGCCCGTAGTAAATCAGGAACATTTGAATCAGCAGCGGCGTACCGCGAAACAACATGATGTAGAACCGCGCCGGGTAGCTGAAAAACCACCAGCGGCTGACCCGCAGGCTGACAATGCCGACAGACAGGGTCAGGCCGATCACCAATGAGCTGAAAAACAGAGTCAGCGTGGTGGGCAGTGCGGCCAGAAGCTTGAGCATGGTGTCCGCGAGGAACGGAAAATCGATCATAAGTGTCGCTCCCGACTCGAACTAGACTGGGCTGCGCTGCCGCGTACGGCGCACGCGAGCCTCAGCCATGTGGAAAAGGCGACCGGACAGGCCAGTGAGAATGAGGTACACGGTGCCCCCGATGATATAGAACGTAAAATACTGACGCGTCGACCCGGCAGCGACCTGACTGGCACGCATCAATTCCACCAGGCCGATGACTGAAATCAGTGCGGAGTCTTTCAGGCTCATTTGCCAGACATTGCCCAGTCCAGGCAGCGCGAATCGCAGTACTTGGGGCACCAGAATCCGTTTGAAGCGCATTGCACGGGTCATGCCGATGGCCAGTCCGGCTTCCAGTTCGCCCCGCGATACCGCGAGAAAAGCGCCCCGGTAGACTTCAGCCTGATAGGAGCCGGAAATCAGCCCGACCGCCAACGCCCCGACCAGAAAAGGCGGCACGTCGATATAGCCTTCACCGCCGAACCAGTGGCCAACTGCTGTTACCACACTGGCTCCGCCAAAGTAGAACAGGTAGATCACCAGCAACTCGGGAATCCCCCTGAACAGTATCGAATACAGATCTCCCAGCCAGCGCAAACTGCGTTGGCGGGAGAGCTTGGCGGCAGCGACCAGGCTGCCAAATACCGCACCCACCAGCAGCGCTGCCAGGGTCAATATCACGGTCATGCCCGTTGCCTGGAGCAGCGCCATTCCCCAACCTGAGTCACCAAAACTGAGTAGCTGCAAGAGGTTCATAGAGGGTCCCACTTATGAAAAGGGTTAAGCAGCCCGGCAACCTGCACGGTGCCGGGCCATTCGGATCATTGCTTAGGGGTAAGGTCTTCCTTGAACCACTTTTCACTCAGTTTCTTGATCGTGCCGTCAGCCATGGCTTCCTTGAGGGCTGCGTCGAACTTGGCTTTGAGCTCAGGGTCGCTCTGGCGGAAGCCCAGTGCTTCGCCTTCACCCCAGATTGGGCCTTTGATGACCGGACCGGTAAACACCAGTGGTTTGTTCTCAGGCTTGTCCATGACCGAGTTGAAGAAGGTCACGTCATCGAATGCGACGTCGATACGGCCGGCGAGCAGATCGAGAATGGCTTCGGCCGAGCTGCCGTACTCACGAATGGTCGCCACATCCTTGAAGTTCTGATCAATGAATGAGGTGTAAATGGTGCCGGAGGCAATACCAATGGTTTTGCCCTTGAGTGCCTTGCGCAGTTCTTCAACGCCAGCACGTACTTCCTTGGCGTCGGTGCCCAGGGTGATGGCGGCGTCAGCACCGGTTTTTCCCGGCAACAGATCGGCTTTGAGCGCGACGAAACTGGCCGGTGTCTGGGCATAAGGCGTCGAGAAGGCCATGACCTTCTGACGTTCGTCGTTGATGACAATGGCGTCCATCAGCACGTCGAATTTACCAGCATTGAGGCTGGCGATCATCCCGTCCCAGTTCTGTACAACGATGTTGCACTTGAGCTTCATGCGCGGACAGATGACATCCATCAGCTCCGGTTCGAATCCGCCTATTTTTCCACCCGGGAGCGTCAGGTTCCAGGGCTCATAGGCGCCCTCTGTTGCAATATTCACCGAGGTCCACTCTTTGGCCTGCAGTGCCGGAGCACAGGCCAGAACCATTGCACTGAGCGCTACAGAACCCAACCAGCTTGATTTCTTCGACATCTTGATACTTCCTGCCTAATCAATGGAGTGTTGCGAACTGATCCGGCTCAGGCCGAATCTCCAATGTCCGTACGCACAACTATTTGTGCACACAAGACAAAACCTTAAAAACCAACCGTCAGTTAAGCCGGTTAATTCGCACCCATAATGGTTTCAGCCTGGACAGCTTCCCCATCGCCATGTGCCCCTGACCGACAGATCAACCGGTAATCATCGGCAGGTTCA
>NZ_AKJT01000011.1 GCF_000282195.1 Pseudomonas sp. GM18 | reverse complement strand
GGCGGGCCACCGTTGTTGCCGCCGATCGAGATGCCCAATCCGCCCAAGGACCAGACCTTGCCGGGCCTGGAGCCAGGCACGACGAAAATCAAAACGCCGGGCGGTTAAACCTGCTGCAAAAGCAGTTGCCCGTCAGCCATGCGTAAGCGTTTGGAGAGGGAAACGGCGAGGGCGCGGATGATCTTGGCGGCGATTTTTGGCGCGTCGTTGAGCATCTTTTCCAGGGAGTCCTTGCCCAGGTTGAGCAACTGGCAATTGCTCGCGGCCACACAGCTGGCTGAACGCCGTTCGCCGTCGAGCACGGCCATTTCGCCGAACGCCCGACCGCTGCGCAAGGTGGCCATGGTCACCCGTTGCCCTTCGCCGTTGGTCTTTTGCACCGCGACCTGGCCGGTGTGGATGATGCACATGAAACTGCCGGCATCGCCCTCACGGAAAATCTCTTCGCCTTCGGCGATGGTGCTGATGCTGAAGTAACCCGAAGCCGCCACGAAGTCCGCCGGCAGCAGTTGATCGAACAGGCCGCAGTCCATCAGCCAGTCGCGAATTTCTTTGTTCAGTAAGGTCGGTTCTGACATGTCGTCACGGTCTTTTTTTGTGTCTGGTTCCGGTTTTTTTGGATGTCCTCAATCCCACAGGGGATATGTGTTGCATCCGGTCCGGCGTCTGGTGTTAAGACCGGGACACCGGGCCAAGTTCCTCAGGCAATGCCCAAAACCTTCAAAACAAATGCGTATTCGAGGGCTACGTCACGTAATCCCTGGTAACGACCGCTCATCCCGCCATGCCCGGCGCCCAATTCAGTCTTGAGCAACAGCGGGGTGGTGTCGGTTTTGGTCGCGCGCAATTTCGCCACCCACTTGGCCGCTTCCCAGTACTGCACGCGACTGTCGTTGTAGCCGGCGATCACCAGCGTTGCCGGATAGGCTTGCGCGGTGACGTTTTCATACGGGGCGTAGGCCTTGATCCGATCATAGACGTCTGGCTCTTGCGGGTTGCCCCATTCGTCGTATTCGGTGACGGTCAGCGGCAACTCCGGGTCGAGCATGGTGTTGAGCACGTCGACGAACGGCACTTCGGCAATCGCCACGCCGAACAGCTCCGGCCGCTGATTGAGCACCGCGCCGATCAGCAGGCCACCGGCGCTGCCGCCACTGATTGCCAGCTGCGATGAGGTGGTGAAGCCGTTGGCGATCAGGTGTTCGGCGCAGGCGATGAAGTCGCTGAAGGTGTTGTGCTTGTGTTCCTGCTTGCCGGCGCGATACCAGGCTTCGCCCAATTCACCGCCGCCGCGAACATGCGCGATGGCAAACGCCATGCCACGATCCAGCAGGCTCAGGCGGGCGTGGGAGAACCATGGGTCGAGGCTTTCGCCGTAGGCGCCGTAGCCGTACAGATAAAGTGGCGTCGGCTTGCCGAGGAACTCGCGTTTGACCACAAAGCTGATCGGCACTTGTGTACCGTCCGGTGCCGTTGCCCAAAGTCGTTGGCTGACGTATGCGTCGGCGTCGAACGGGCCGAGCACCGGGGTTTCCTTGAGCACTTTCTGCTCGCCCGAGGTCAGAATCAGTTGGCGGATTTGCGCCGGACGGTTCAAGGCCTCGTAGCGCAGACGAATTCTGTCGCTGACAAATTCCAGGCTGTTCTGCACATGCAGGCTGTAGGCCGCGTCCGGCAATTGCACGCGATAAGGCACCAAGTCCTGTGGGTAGACTTCAATGATCGGCAGGCCACCTTCGCGCAGGCTCAGGGTCATAGCCTCGGCGTTCAGGCTCATGCCATCGATCATCACCGTGTCGCTGTGGGGAATCAGGTTCTGCCAGTCGGCTTCGGTCGGCGCGACGCCGGTATCGACAGCCTGGTACAGGGCGAAGTTGATGCCGTCGCGGTTGGTGCGGATCAACCACGTCCACTCGCCATCGAGCTTGCCGTGGTCGACATCGTATTCATGGTCTTCGACTCGCGGCGCCAGGCAGGTAAAGGCCTGATGCGGCAGCGAGGCGTCGAGCGCCCAGACTTCGCTGGTGGTCTTGCTGCCCAGCGACAGCAGCAATTGCCGTTCGGAGCTTGAGCGGTAGCAATGCAGGAAGAATCGGCCGTCCGGTTCATGGAACACTTCTTCGGCGGCGGTGCCGTCCAGCCGATAGCGGAACAGTTTGTGCGGACGATGGGTGTCGTCGAGTTCACCGAAGAACAGCGTCAGGCTGTCATTGGCCCAGGTCATGCTGCCGTCGCAGTCCTGGAACTCCAGTTCGCTGACGCGTCCGCTGGACAATTCCTTCACGAACAGCGTGTAAACCTCCTCGCCACTGGAATCGATGCTGTAGGCCAGGCGCTGGTGGTCCGGGCTGATGCTGAACGCGCCCAGGGAAAAAAAACCGCCCTTGGCCAGCACGTTCGGATCGAGCAGCAGGAGTTCCTGGCTTTCGTCGATATGCAGGCTGCCATCGGTCGGACGCGGGCAGCGGTAGTGGCGGGCGTATTCATCGCCGGCGGTGGTGCGGGTGTAATACAGGTACGGGCCCCAGGGCGAGGGCAGCGACAGATCGGTTTCGAGAATCCGCCCCTTGATCTCTTCGAACAGGGTTTCGCGCAGACCGGCCTGATCGGCGGTTTGCGCCTCCTGATAGCGGTTTTCAGCTTTCAGGTAATCGAGCACTGCGTCGGTGTCGCGCTCCTGCAGCCAGGCATACGGGTCATCGCCGTCTGCCTTGTGGGCAATGGGCGCGTCGGAAACGTTGGCGGATAGGGGCATGAAGAGCTCTCGAACGTTGTACGAAATTGGGGGATCGCAGACGGCGGGGCAGCCTGATGTGCGAAAAGTCGTTACTATAAGCGCCTCTTTGCCTGCCTTGCCATGGACACCATGACCGAGAACGACTATCTGATCGCTTGGGGCCTCTACGCCTTTGCCGCTTTTGGCTGCCTGTTGGTGTGGATGCGCATGACCCGCTGGATGTGGCGCTGGCTGCGTGAGCCGCTGCGGCTGCTGATGGCGGTGTTGCTGTTCAGCCCGACCATCATCGACCCGGTGAAGGAAAAGGTCGCCCCGGCCATTGCCATTACTGCGCTCGATCTGCTGTTCAAGGTCGGCAACAACGCCTGGCGGGCGATTTCCGACCTGTTCATGTACAGCATGATTGCCTTCGGCCTTTACCTGGTTCTCGTGGCGATCCGTTTCCCCATCGAGCGCGCGTCCAAGGCTCGCAAGGAGCGGGCGGAGGCCGCCAAGGCTGCGGCGCGGGCCGACGAGCCTGAAGGTGATCAGCCGTTCGGCGGTGCCGGCGATGATCGTTACGGCCGGCCACCGGTGCCGAGCAACCCGCAGCGACTGCGGGTCGAGCCGCGTCTGTAACTGTGCCCCTGCATTGAATCGAGAGTCCGAGCATGTGTGAGTTATTGGGCATGAGCGCCAATGTCCCGACCGATATCGTGTTCAGCTTCACTGGGCTGATGCAGCGTGGCGGCCGCACCGGGCCACACCGTGACGGTTGGGGCATCGCTTTTTATGAAGGCCGTGGCCTGCGCCTGTTTCAGGACCCGGCGGCGAGCAGCGAGTCGGAAGTGGCGAACCTGGTGCAGCGCTACCCGATCAAAAGTGAAGTGGTGATCGGCCACATCCGCCAGGCCAATGTCGGCAAGGTCTGCCTGTCCAACACTCACCCGTTCGTGCGCGAGTTGTGGGGACGCAACTGGTGTTTCGCCCACAACGGGCAGTTGGCCGACTTCAACCCGACCGCCAGTTTCTACCGCCCCGTCGGCGATACCGACAGCGAAGCGGCGTTCTGCGATTTGCTCAACCGGGTGCGTGCTGCGTTCCCTGAGCCGGTAGAGATTGAAGAATTGCTGCCGGACCTGGTGGCCGCTTGCGCCGAGTACCGCAGCAAAGGCGTGTTCAACTGCTTGCTCAGCGACGGCGACTGGCTGTTCTGCTACTGCTCGACCAAACTGGCGCAAATCACTCGCCGTGCCCCGTTCGGCCCGGCACGCTTGAAGGACGTCGATGTGATCGTCGACTTCCAGGCCGAAACCACGCCCAACGACGTGGTCACGGTGATCGCCACCGAACCCTTGACCGAAAACGAAACCTGGACCCGCTACGAACCGGGCCAATGGAGCCTCTGGCGACGCGGTGAATGCGTCAGCCAGGGCAAGACCGAATAAGGATCTCTCCCCCCATGTTGCTCAGTTATCTACGGCTGGTGTTGTTCGCGGCAGGCCTGTTGATCGGTGTCCAGGTGCCTGGTTTCATCAGTGACTATGCCAAGCGTGTTGAGGCGCATCTGATCGAGGCGCAGACCGGTTTGAGCGGTTTTCAGGGCACTGCCAATCAGTTTTTCAAGGGCGACATGCAAGCGCTCGTGGCCCATTACCGTGCCAGCGAAGACCCGATCTTTCGCAGTGATGCCGACAGCCTGAGCGCCTTGCTCACCCGTCAACTGGCCTTGGACAAGCAATTTCAGGCCATGCAGGGCCCGTGGTACATCCGCTTCCTGCAAGTGGTGCTGGCGGCCGACCCGGACATTCGCAAGGAAACCTGGAACGGCTACAGCTACCAGATCCTGCTGACGCCGGAAGCGATGATCTGGGGCATGAGCGGCGCGTTGCTGCTGTCGTTCGGCATTGAATGCCTGTTCCGACTGATCGACTGGGTGGTGCTGGGCGGCAAGCGCCTGCGCCAGAGCCGGCCGATCGAAGAGCGGGATTTGCGCGGGTTGTAACACTGGAGCCGGCTTGCCGGCGATTGCCGCGACACGGTCTGCCTGGCAGATCGCATTGCTGGCAAGCCGGCTCCTGTTTTTACCAATCTACCGAGTAGCTCATGCTCAGGGTGCGGCCTTCGGCATTGGCGTACGGCGCTCTGGCGTTGGCCTGGGTGAACAGGTTCTGGTACGTGCGGTTGGTCAGGTTGTACACGCCGCCTTCAAGACGACCGACCGGTAGTTGCACGGAGCCGAGCAGGTCCACCAGCGTATAGCCTTCGATGTCGCGTCCATTGTTGTCCTTGGCGGCAGCATCGTAATTGGCCAAACGCATGCCTTGCAGGCGCAGGGTGTAATCGTCTTCGGTGTAGCCGACGAACAGAGTGGTCTTGGCGGGTGAGATGCGCGTGGCCGGCAGATCGATCCATTTGCCGTTCTGCTCGGTCTCGCCTTTGGCCCAGGCATAAGTGCCACCCACCGACCAGTGATCGGTCGCGCGGTAGGTCAGGCTGTTTTCGATGCCGCGAACTCGCTCTTTCTGGTTGATCAGGCGCAATACGCGGTCATTGGCATCGTAGAACTGGGTCACGTCCGAGGTGTTTTCGTACACGGTGACGTCGGCCTGCCACTGGTCCCAGTTACCACGCCAGCCCAGCTCATAACTGTCGACCTTGATGGCTTGGGCGTTGAGGCTCTGAATGTCGAAGGTGCTGCTGACATCACGCATGAAGCGCTGGATATCCGGCAGCGAAAACCCCTGGCTGTAATTGGCGAAGACGTCCTGGTTTTCGCTCAGGTGGTAAACCGCCCCCAGGTTGTACAGCGTGGCATCGTATTTGAGGGTGTCACCGGGCAGCGTTGCGCGTACGCCGGTCTGGACGATCTGACCATAAGCGATGCTGTCGGAAACGTCGCTTTCGATCCATTCACGGCGCACGCCGCCACGCAAGGTCCAGTCACCGATGTCCCAGGACATCTGCCCGAACAGCGATTTGGTGGTGGTTTCGATGTCCGGGCCCAGCTCGTAGGTGGTGCCGGTCTTGGTATAGGTCAGGCCCTTCAGCGTGTATTGATCACCTCGTTGACGGGAGCGCTCATTATCATAGTCAGCCCCCCAGACCAGATTACCCGTGGCGCTCCCGATCGATGGCAGCGGCGTGTCGATGGCCGCACGCAGGCCGTAGACATCTTGCACACTGTTGTTGTCGGAGATCCCGGCCTTGCCCCGCGACAGGTCCGGAAAGAACAGTGCATCGGCGCGACGCCAGTAGCTTTCCAGTTGCAGGCCCTGACCGTAGAAGTCCTTGTCGGTGTAGTTGAGGTTGACCGCCTGGTTATGGGTATAGGGTTGGTCGTCGAGTTTCAGCCCTTTGACCGCCACGGCTTGCTGCAGGTTTTTCGGGTCTTTGGTGTAGCCAGTGTCCTGCTGGTCCTTGTAGTCCTGCAGCGACAGGCTGAGTTTCTTGTCGGCATCCAGTTCATAACCGAAACGACCTTGCAGGTCGTAGGTTTCGGTATCCATGTTGCTGCCCTGGGAGGTGTCCTGGGGGATGCGGTTGCCGTTGCCGTCGAACTGATCGTTGCGCTGGGTCAGGTCGGCAGACACATACCAATCCAGCGCATCCTTGCGCCCGGTGGCACTCTGGAAAGCTTCGTAGGCGAAGCCTTTTCTGTTGAGGTTGTTACCGCTGGTCAGGCCCAGTTTGCTGCTGTAGGCAATGTCCTGGCCCTGATTGCGCTTGGTGATGATGTTGATGATGCCGCCTGAAGCACCGGCACCGTAAATGCTGCTGGCGCCGGAGATCACTTCGATGCGTTCGATGCTGGCCGGGGCGATGCTGTTGAGCTGGCGGAAGTTGTCGCGCGTGGCGTTCTGCGATACGCCGTCGATCAACACCAGCATGTTGCGCCCGCGCAAGGTCTGGCCGAAGTTGCTCATCCCGCCGCTGGCCGGTGCAATACCCGGGACCAATTGCCCGAGGATGTCGGAGACCCGGCGACCCGCGCCGCTCTGCTCACGGACTTGCTGCTCGTCGATCACCTGGACCGAGCCCGGAATCGAAGCAATGCTCGCTTCGCTGCGAGTAGCGGAGACGACGGTGGCTTGCATGTTCAAGGTGCCGGGCTGCTGCTCGGTTTCCTCGGCCCAGGCCTGGGCGCTGAAGGTACCGAGTAGCGGGATCAGCAGGGAGAGTTTGGTTCGGGTCATGACGTGGTCTTTTTTAGTTGTGATAAGTGTGGGGCGATAAGGTCGAGCGGTCAGGCGTGGTGTTGAACGACCGCACCCAGCGGATTCCGATGGCGGCTATGGCGTAGGTCAGCGCCACCAGCCAGAAGCTGTGGGCCAGGCCCACCAGGCCCATGCCGATGCCGCCAAGGACAACACCGAGCAGGGCTCCAGCCTTTGCCGCGCTGTTGCCGAGGCCGAGCGCGAAGCCCTGCTGGGTGATGGAAACGGTGTTGGCGATCAGGGCATAGGCGACGGGCAGCAGGGCGCCTTGCCAGATGCCCCAGACGAGTCGGCTGACGAGAAACCCCAGCCATTCGTTGGCCAATGCCGTGGCCGCCAGCGTCAGGGCACATAACCAGGCCACGCCTTCGATGACGCGCAAGGTGTAGGCCGGCTGCCAGCGGTCGAACAGGCGTCCCCACAGCGGTGCGCAAATGGTCAGGGTCGCGGCGCTCGCCGCGTAGGTGGCACCGATCAGCCAGCTTGGGGCATGCAGAATGTTCGCGACGTACAGGGCGTAGAACGACTGCGGCATCATCTTCGCCGCCTGAATCAACACGATCACCAACAGGATTCCACTGAGCCAGCCTTTGGGCAGGGCAACCGGCTCAACAGGTTTTTTCTTCGCGGTTCGCGCCTTGTCGGCCGGCAGGAAAAAACTCCCCAGTGCGCACAGCAGGCAAATCGCCGTCGCGCCATAACACAGCAAGGCGAACCCCGAGACGTCCATCAGCCAGCCACCCAGCACCGGGCCGATCAACGAGCCGACGGCAGTCGCCGATTGCAGGCGAGCCAGGGTGTGACCCCGTCTGGCACTGTCGCAGCAGGCCAAGGCATAGGCCTGCGCGGCAGCGAGAAAACCGGCCAATGCGCCTTGCATCACGCGAATACCCACCAGCAGCCACGGGTCGAGGGTGATGGCCGCCAACCCTTGGCACAGCGCGAGGGCCAGCAACGCCCGAACAATCATCGGTTTGTGTCCGGTGCGATCCCCCAACCGACCCCACATGGGGGTCAGGAGCATGGCCGCCAGCATCGGGCCGGCATAGACCATCGCCGATAACAGCGCGGTGTAGCCGGCGCGCTCCGGCCCGAGCAGATGCTGGATCTGCAAGGGCCAGAACGGGCCGCTCATTTCCATGGCGCCCATGGAGACAAACTGGATGACGATCAGCAGTCGCAGGGCGCGACCGTCAGCGAGCATGGGTGTTGGGTCGCAGCGGGTTACTCAGGCGTCCAACGATGTCGGCATGACTGTCGAGCAAGCGCATGCGCATGAACGATTTGGCGGGCCAATCCTGTTCCAGCAAGGCCTGGCGCTCGCTTTCCCAGCGTGCCGGTTCAACGCACTCGCGCAAGGTCTCGAAGCACTGTGCAACGTGCGCTGCCAATCGCTCCCAAAGGATATTTTCCGGCACATTCCAGTGGCGGGCACAAAGCAAAGTCAGCTCACCGAGGTGGCACATGAAGGTGGTGTGCAGGAGTTTGTCGCGGACAAAGCCTGCGTCGTCATACAGGGTCATTTTCGGATCGTGCAACTGGATATCCAGACCCTTGGCGTGCAGGGTTTTGCGATCGATACGAACGTCGCCGAAATCACGCAACAGCAGCCGATTCAACTGCCCGTCAGCGCCCATCACCATGAAGCTGTTTTGCTGATGCGCTTCGAACGCCACGCCGTACATCAGATAGATGCCCAGCAGACTCGGTACGGCAATCGCCAGGTAATCATCGAAGAACGCCAACATGGCCTCGCTGTCATCCCGGCCCTGAGCCAGTCTGACCCAATCACGCAGCAACGGTTGTTCGAATTCGTTGACGGCGAACAGGCTGCCGACCGGCACGGCCAACTCGCCTTCTTGCAGCAGGGTCAGCGGGTTGTCGCGATACAGCACGGCCGCATGCCGGGAGCGCTCGTCATCGGCCGGTAGTGGTGCGTAATGCACGCCGATGCGCTCTGGAACGATGTTCAGCAGACGCTGAATCTGCGGTTCTTGATCGAGAATATTCAATATCAGTTGGCTGATGCGTGGACCCATCCGGGCCGAGCGCGGCGACACGGTGCGCTGCACGCTGGTCAGGCGCAAAGCCACCGGCAGTTTGACCATCGGTGCCGTACGACTGGCCTGCGGCAGGACCGTGCGGAAGGACATGGTCGGGTGGCCGGTAAAAGCAACGATGTCAGTGATGATCAGCAGGTTGTCGGCGACCTCGTTGGCGAACGAATGTGGCAGCTCTTCATGGGCTTGCCATGGGTGCGACGGAAGCGGGAGGTAGTCTGTTGCGTCCAGGCCCAGCTGCTGCAAATGGCGTTGCAATTGCTCGGCGGCCAGTGGGAAGTGACCTTGCCACCAATCCCGGTAGTCGGTGGTGCCAGCCAGCGCTTCGACGTGCGCGTACTGGCGGTGCAGGGCGCACAGGACAATCGGAAAACTTGCTTCGAATTCTGGCGAGAAAGCGATGACCTGAGCGGCGCTCAAACCCAGTTTGGTTTTGTAGTTCGGGTGCCACGGATGGCCGAGAGTGCCCCACTGTTCGAGCAGTGACGTAGGGTTCTGATGGGTGGGGCCGGCTTTGAGCCAGGCGAGCAGATTGTCATCGTACCCGGTGTCGATCTGCTCTCTCAGGCGCTCGGTCCATCCCTGGTGAAATGCCAGGCACAGAGTGTCGTTGCTGAAACTGTCATCCAGCTCCCGGGCCAGACGTTCCAGTACCTGCGGGGAGGCTGGTGGGTTGAGCTGAGTGCTGAGGTGAGCGAGCAGCTCGCTGGGCAACTGGATTTTTTGCGGCAGTTTGTCGGGGGTGTGCAGGACGATACTGCCGCGTACGTCCCAGCTGTTCATCCTGCCGCTGGACAAGTGCTCGAAGCAAAGGTGCGCGCCATCGCCAAGTGGCAGCCAGCAACGGCTGGTGTCGTCGTATTCGCAGGTGTCGGGGTCGATCAGCTCTTCACGAAACAGCGCCTGGATCAGGCGTTGGAAACAGCGCTGGGCGGCGGGCTCCAGTGCATTGCTCAAATGATCGAGAGTGATGCGGTGGGACTGGAAAGCCTCAGTGCCGAGCGCTTCGCTCCAGTGGGCGAGCAATTGCTGCTGTTTTTGCGTGTAGCCGCGCATCAGGTCCGACTCCTTCTGGACAATTGATTAGCTGAAAGCGCGCTGAGAATACCGTTTTGAATAAATAATGCAAATGATAGTGGTTCATATTTACACTTTGGGAAATGTCTTTCAGATTCTGGCCTGTGGTTGGCTCAAGACGATGTAGTGCTCGCCCATTTTCTGCGCATAGCACTCCACGACTCGCTGACACAACGTCACGATTTCTTCTACCCACTCCACGCTAACCCGCCACGACACCACCACCTGCAAATTCGGCGGCCGTTGATCGATGGCCAGCAAGGTCAACTCTCCTCGCGCCAGTTCCTCGGCCACCAGCACCGGTGGCAGGGCGCCAATACCGAAGCCGTCCCGCAGTAAACGAGTAATCGCCGACACTGAATTCACACAATTGAGCCGTGGCGCCATGACCCCGTTGGCCTGCATCAGGCTCAAGACGTCCTGGTGCGGACGGGAATTTTTCGAATAGGTGATGATCCGCTCCCGCGACAGGTCGGCGACACCTGAATACTCACGGTTGTAGATGGAATTGCTGGCCACGATCCAGCCCATCGGATGACTGGCCAGCTCCAGGCTGCGCACGCTTTCCTGGCGCAGCAGGTCGGTTTGCAGGATCAGATCGAGAAAGCCTTTTTGCAGCTGATCGCAGAGGTTGAGCGCGGTATCGGCCACCAGCTCGATTTCCACCAGCGGATAGTGATCCATCATCTGTGCCACCAACGGGCTGAGCCAGGTGTGGATCACCGTGTCCATGACGCCGATCCGCACCCGTCCGGCCTTGCTCGAACGCGTCTCGATCGACTGTTTGAGCGCCTGCATCGTGTCCATCATCTGCTCGGCATATTCGAGCACTTTCAAGCCTTCGGGGGTCAGGCTCACGCCACGAGAGTCGCGCAGAAACAGCTTCACCCCGAGCTCGCTTTCGAGCACCGCGATGCGGCTGGAAATCGACGCCTGGGTGGTGAAAAGCTTGTCTGCCGTCAGGCGAAAACTCTTGAGTCGGGCGACCCAGACAAACGTTTCGAGAAACTTCAGGTTCATGGGGTCAGCTCGTGGATAAAATTTTTCTTATGTCTAGGGCGGGTTTTTATTAGTTGGACGCAGCAGGGCCAACCGCCCAAAAATCAGGCCATCCGGTTCCCACGATAGGCGTCGTCGGGGCTCAGAACAATACCAATAAAATATGCACGGAGATTTTGCCATGAGTGCGCCCGACACCCTCGACATCCCCAAAGCCACGGCTCGCCCGGGACCTTTTGACTGGTACCGCAACATCAACAAGCAGGAGCGTCGCACGTTCTGGAGCTGCAAGATCGGCTATGGTCTGGACGGCATGGACACTCAGATGCTCAGCTTCGTGGTACCGACCCTGATTGCCATGTGGGGCATCACCACCGGCCAGGCCGGGCTGATCCACACCAGCACCCTGATCGCCTCGGCCATCGGTGGCTGGGTGGCGGGGATTCT
The DNA here is from genome assembly GCF_000282195.1 of Pseudomonas sp. GM18. GTDB lineage: Bacteria > Pseudomonadota > Gammaproteobacteria > Pseudomonadales > Pseudomonadaceae > Aquipseudomonas. The sequence continues at coordinate 21,843 of NZ_AKJT01000011.1, read as the reverse complement.
CTCCGACCGCATCGGTCGGGTGCGCACCCTGCAACTGACGGTGTTGTGGTTTGCGTTCTTCACTTTCCTTTGCGGCTTCGCCCAGAACTACGAGCAACTGCTGATTGCGCGCACCTTGATGGGCTTCGGTTTCGGCGGTGAGTGGACGGCTGGCGCGGTGTTGATCGGTGAAGTGATCCGCGCCAAGGACCGTGGCAAAGCCGTCGGCATGGTGCAATCGGGTTGGGCATTGGGTTGGGGGCTGACAGCCATTCTGTATGCGCTGCTGTTCTCGGTGTTGCCGCCGGAAGACGCCTGGCGTGCGCTGTTCATCCTTGGCATCGTGCCGGCGATTTTCGTGATTTTCGTCCGTCGCCTGGTCAAGGATCCGGAGATTTACCGTGAAGCCAAAGCCAGGCAAGAGCCCAGCAACCCGGCGAAGTTCTACGAGATTTTCGCCCCTGGCATCCTCTTCACTACCATTCGCGCGTCGATACTGACCACCGGCGCACTCGGCGGTTACTACGCAATCACCTCCTGGCTGCCGACGTTTCTGAAAAACGAGCGCGGTTTGAGCGTACTCGGCACGGGCGGTTATCTGGCGATGGTGATTATCGGGTCCTACGTCGGTTATGTGATCAGCGCGTATTTGACTGACATCCTCGGTCGAAAAAAGAACTTCATTCTGTTCGCGGTCGGCTCGTTCACTATTGTTCTGCTGTACACCCAATTGCCGGTCAGCAACGGCGTGATGCTCTGGCTGGGCTTTCCTTTGGGCTTCTTTGCATCCGGGATTTTCAGCGGCATGGGCTCATTTCTGACCGAGCTGTTTCCAACGCGGATTCGCGGCTCGGGCCAGGGCTTTTGCTACAACATCGGTCGGGCGCTGGCGGCGTTGTTTCCGCTGCTGATCGGCTTGCTCAGTCAGAAGGTGCCATTGAGCGTGGGAATCGGGGCTTTCGCGGCGGTGTCCTACGGGGTGGTGATCCTGGCGGCGCTCAGCTTGCCGGAAACCCGTGGCAAACAACTCGACGCTGAGTAATCGAAAAATCCGGTAAGGTTTCTGGTACGACACACTTTTTGTAGCAGCTGCCGAGCCTGCGAGGCTGCGTTCGACTGCGAAGCAGTCGTAAATTCAGAATTTGCAGTGCGTCAGGCAGACCGCGTTAGCCGGCCTCACGACCGCTTCGCAGTCGAACGCAGCCTCGCGGGCTCGGCAGCTGCTACAGATCGCATTACAACTTAACTCAGGAGTGTTCACCGTGAACCGCCTGCTATTGAATTGCGACATCGGCGAGAGTTTCGGCAACTGGACCATGGGTCTGGACGCCGAAGTCATGCCCTTCATCGACTGCGCCAACATCGCCTGCGGCTTCCATGCCGGCGACCCGAGCATCATGCGCAAGACCGTCAGCCTGGCCCTGAGCAACGGCGTGCAGATCGGCGCGCACCCTGCCTATCAGGATCTGGTCGGTTTCGGCCGTCGCTCCATGGCGTATACCGCCCAGGAACTGCAGGACCTGTTGCACTACCAGATCGGTGCCCTCGACGGCATTTGCCGGGCTCAGGGCGGGCGGGTGAGTTACGTCAAACCCCACGGCGCGATGTACAACGACATGATGGCCAACCCGGCGCAATTGCGTGCGGTGATTCAGGCCGTGGCAGCTTATGACCGGACACTGCCACTGATGCTGATGGCCACTCGCGACAACAGCGCTGCCCAGCAATTGGGTGACGAATACGGCGTGACCCTGTGGTTTGAAGCCTTCGCCGATCGCGCTTACGACAGCGCCGGCAGGCTGGTCTCGCGGCAACTGCCGGGGGCCGTGCATCACGATCCCGAGAAAATCATCGAACAGGCGCTGATCATTGCCCGTGGTGGCAACCTCACGGCCAGTGATGGCAGCGCCTTGCACTTGCAGGCCAATACCTTGTGCGTACACGGCGACAACGCCAGTTCGGTGGCCGCCGTGCGGCGCATTCGCGAGGCCTTGAATCAGCAGAGCGCATCATGAAACCTCGGGTGGAAGTGGTGGCGCTCGATTGCCTGATGGTGCGCCTGTTCGATGAAATTGCCGAGGCCAACATGCCGTGGATGCTGGCTGCCAGTGAGCGTCTGCGAGAAGCATTCGCCAGCCATCTGATCGATCTGGTGCCGTCCTACACGACGTTGATGGTGCATTACGATCTGATGGCATTGAACCCGGCCCAGGCCCGGGAGTTGATCGCTGAAGCCCTGATCGATCTGACGCCCAACGCTCGGGCCAAGGGTAAATGCCATGTGCTACCGGTCTGGTATGACTTGAGCGTTGGTCCGGAATTGAACCTGTTGTCTCAGCGCAGCGGATTGGCGGTGAATGAAGTGATCCGCCGTCACAGCGAACACGAGTATCAGGTGTTCGCACTGGGCTTCGCGCCGGGGTTCGCGTTCATGGGGTTGGTGGAAGAAGTGTTGGCCGCACCGCGTCTGAGTACCCCGCGCAAAAAAGTCGCCGCCGGCAGTGTCGGCATCGCCGAACGCCAGACGGCGGCTTATCCGGTGGTGTCCCCCGGCGGCTGGAACCTGATTGGCCGCACCCCGGCCAAATTGTTCGACCGCGAACGCGACGGCTACAGCCTGATGCAACCGGGCGATACGGTGCGCTTCGAAGCGGTCAGCCATGCCGAGTTCATCAACCTGGGCGGTGACGACACGCCGTTGGAGACCCTGGTATGAGCCGACTGACGATTGAAGCAAGTACACCGCTGTGCCTGTTGCAGGACGCCGGGCGATTTGGTGTGCGGCATCTGGGCGTGACCCAGGGCGGCGGGCTGGATTGGCGATCGATGTCGTGGGCCAATTGGCTGCTGGGCAACGGGCTGGATGCGCCGGTGATTGAAATCACCCTTGGCGGGTTTTGCGTTGTCGCCGAGGAAGATTGTCTTTTGGCGCTGGCCGGGGCAGACCTTGGTGCGCAACTGGACGGTCAGGCACTGGCACCATGGCGCAGTTTCAAACTGCGCAAAGGTCAGCGTTTGCAGTTCAATCAGCCGTTGCTGGGCGCGCGGGCTTATCTCGCTGCACCGGGCGGGTTTGATGCGCCGAAAGTGCTGGGCAGCAGCGCGACGGTGGTGCGTGAGGAACTGGGTGGCCTCGACGGGATGGGCCGGGCGTTGGCCAAAGGTGCGGCGCTGAACTACTCGAGGGAGGCGCCGCTGCTGGTACGGGAGCTGCCTGGCGAGCACGTCCCGGATTTCAAACTCGATGCACCGTTGGACCTGGTGCTCGGTGCGCAAATCGGAGAGTTCAGCGGCCTGAGTCTGTTTGACGCGTTCAACAGCGCCTGGACCCTCGACAGCCGTGCCGATCGCATGGGCATTCGTCTATTGGGAACGGCGTTGCAGTATCAGGGCAAGCCGATGATTTCCGAAGGCATCCCGCTGGGCGCGGTGCAGGTGCCGCCGGATGGGCAGCCGATTGTGCTGCTCAATGACCGGCAGACCATTGGCGGTTATCCGCGGTTGGGGGCGTTGACGCCGTTGGCGTTGGCGCGGCTGGCGCAGTGTTTGCCGGGGGCGAAGGTGCGGTTGAAACCGGTGGTGCAGGACGTCGCGCATCGCGAACAAGTCGAGTATTTGCGCAGGTTTGTAGGCCGCTAAAAGCTTCGCGGGCAAGCCTCGCTCCTGTTTACCCCTGTAGGAGCGAGGCTTGCCCGCGAAGGCTGCATCACAGACAGCAACAATCTTTACTTGGACAAAAACCGCATCCCTTCCTCCAACCCCCGCAACGTCAGCGGATACATCTGATCATCGATCAAATCCCGCACGATGTTGGTCGACGAGGTGTAGCCCCAGGTGTCTTTCGGGTATGGGTTGATCCAGATGAGCTTCTTGTATTTTTCCTTGAAGCGCTGCATCCACACGTAACCGGCTTCTTCGTTCCAGTGCTCGACGCTGCCGCCGGCCTGGGTGATTTCATAGGGCGCCATGGCGGCGTCGCCGATGAAGATCACTTTGTAGTCGGCGCCGTACTTGTGCAGCAAGTCCTGGGTGGCGGTGCGCTCGGAGGTGCGGCGCATGTTGTTCTTCCACACCGATTCATAAATGAAGTTGTGGAAGTAGAAGTACTCCAGATGTTTGAACTCGGTCTTGCAGGCCGAGAACAACTCTTCACAGATCTTCACGTGGGCGTCCATCGAGCCGCCGATGTCGAACAGCAGCAACAGCTTGACGGTGTTGCGCCGCTCTGGACGCATCTGGATGTTCAGCAACCCGGCGTCGCGCGCGGTGTGGTCGATGGTGCCGTCGATGTCCAGTTCTTCGGCCGCGCCTTGACGGGCGAATTTACGCAAGCGACGCAGGGCGACCTTGATGTTGCGCGTGCCCAGTTCCACCGAATCGTCGAGGTTCTTGTACTCGCGCTGATCCCAGACTTTCACCGCTTTGCCCTGGCGCTTACCGGCATCGCCGACCCGAATGCCTTCCGGGTTGAAGCCGCCGGAACCGAACGGACTGGTGCCGCCGGTGCCGATCCATTTGTTGCCGCCGGCATGGCGTTCTTTCTGTTCTTCCAGGCGTTTCTTGAACTCTTCGATCAGCTTATCCAGGCCGCCGAGGGACTGGATCGCGGCTCGTTCTTCATCGGTCAGGGAGCGTTCGAATTCCTTGCGCAGCCAGTCTTCCGGGATCAACGCCTGAAGGTGATCGTCGAGCTTTTCCAGACCGTTGAAGTAGGCACCGAACGCCCGGTCGAACTTGTCGAAATGCCGTTCGTCCTTCACCAGAATCGCCCGCGACAAGTAATAGAACTCGTCCATGTCGGCGAAGGTCACGCGCTGTTTAAGCGCGTTGATCAGGTCCAGCAGCTCACGCACCGAGACCGGCACCTTGGCTGCACGCATTTCGTTGAACAGATTGAGCAGCATGGCGATCGCCCTTATTGGTACTTAGCGAGTGCCGCGACGGCTCATGAACGCCAGACGCTCAAGCAATTGCACGTCCTGTTCGTTCTTCACCAGGGCGCCTGCCAGCGGCGGAATGGCCTTGGTCGGATCACGTTCGCGTAGCACTGCTTCGCCGATGTTGTCGGCCATCAGCAGTTTCAGCCAGTCCACCAGTTCGGAGGTCGAGGGCTTCTTCTTCAGGCCCGGCACCTTGCGCACGTCGAAGAACACGTCCAGCGCTTCACTGACCAGGTCTTTCTTGATGTCCGGGTAGTGCACGTCGACGATCTTCTGCAGCGTCACGCGATCCGGGAAGGCGATGTAATGGAAGAAGCAGCGGCGCAGGAAGGCGTCCGGCAGTTCTTTTTCGTTGTTGGAAGTAATGATGATGATCGGACGCTTTTTGGCCTTGATGGTCTCGTCGGTCTCGTAAACGTAGAACTCCATCTTGTCGAGTTCTTGCAGCAAGTCGTTGGGGAACTCGATGTCGGCCTTGTCGATTTCGTCGATCAGCAGAATCACCCGCTCTTCGGACTCGAAAGCCTCCCAGAGCTTGCCCTTTTTCAGGTAGTTGCGGACGTCGTGAACCTTGTCCACGCCCAGTTGCGAGTCCCGCAGGCGGCTGACCGCGTCGTACTCGTACAGGCCTTGATGCGCCTTGGTGGTGGACTTGATGTGCCAGGTGATCAACTTGGCGCCGAAGGACTCGGCCAGTTGCTCGGCGAGCATGGTCTTGCCGGTGCCTGGCTCGCCCTTGACCAGCAGTGGCCGCTCCAGGGTGATAGCGGCGTTGACCGCCAGCTTCAGGTCATCGGTGGCGACGTAGGCCTGGGTGCCTTCGAACTTCATCTGCTAATCCTCGAACGGTAACGCCGACCTGAACGAGGCAGGGCGGGGCGCAATAAATTGTCAGGCTCGACTATAACGCGCAGGCCGGTCGACTGTGAACGCAGACGGCTTATTCAGTCTCTGAATGGAGCGTCACATCTTGACTCAGTCTTGGCTGCTGGCCAGTATTGAGCTATCGCCATTTTGGCGATAGTTTGCGGGGCATGTCTACTAAATACCGATTTCGCGATACGTACCGCATTCAGTTGCGCCAGAAGGACCATCCGCCGCCGCTGATTATCAAGGAAGCGCTGGAGTGGGTCAGGGCCCATCAGGTGCAATTGCTGGAGGATTGGAAACGATGTTACCCATGAAACGACCACGGTTGTCGGCTGTGCTGGCATTGCCGGAATACAGGTTGGCGCTGACGTTTATCGATGGCCAGCAGTTGAGCCTCGATTTAAGTCGCGACCTGCATTCATACCCGGGATTGCAACCATTGCTGGTGGGGCGTGTTTTTGAAGAAGCAGCCTTGGGTGACGATGGCTGGAGCGTGGAGTGGCCCGAGCTGGATATCCAGATGGGCGCGGACACGCTGTACCTGGATGCGCTCGCGCAGAATGCAACGGATGAAAACACCCGCATTTTCATCGATTGGCGTGCTCGTACTGGATTGCCGTTGAATCAGGCGGCCGAGGCCTTGGGAGTCAGTGCTCGCAGTATCAGCCGCTATAGCAGTGGTCGTGAAGCCGTGCCGCGGTCATTGGCGTTGGCCTGTCTGGGCTGGGACTTTTTGCAGCAGCAATCGAACCCGGCACGGGCGGCGGAAGAAACCGGTCGTTACACCGTTACACGCAAATCTTAGCCGGAATCCGGCCGTCGTTGATCTGCACTTCGTTCAAAGTAATGGGCAGTAACTTGCTCAATTGTGCTCACCAGTCCGGGAATTCTGCTTGTTGGCACCGCCATTGACGAAGTTGACCTCGGGTTTATCGAACTGCACCTTGGCGACCACCGCATGGTCATACCAGAGCGAGTGCCAGCTGACTGGACGACCACGAGTAACAGGCATACCTTGGTGGGCTAAATTCAACGCTGTATAAGGACCCAGCCATGAGCCGTATCTATGCTGACAACGCCCACTCCATCGGCAATACGCCGCTGGTGCAGATCAACCGTATCGCCCCGCGCGGTGTCACCATTCTGGCCAAGATCGAAGGGCGCAACCCTGGTTATTCGGTCAAGTGCCGAATTGGCGCGAACATGATCTGGGACGCTGAAAGCAGCGGTAAACTCAAGCCCGGCATGACCATCATCGAACCGACCTCGGGCAATACCGGTATCGGCCTGGCATTCGTTGCCGCCGCCCGTGGTTATCGGTTGATGTTGACCATGCCTGCGTCCATGAGCATCGAACGACGCAAGGTGCTCAAGGCCCTTGGCGCCGAACTGGTGTTGACGGAGCCGGCCAAGGGCATGAAAGGCGCGATCGAGAAGGCCGCCGAAATTCTCGCCAGTGACCCATCCACCTACTTTATGCCGGGGCAGTTCGAAAACCCGGCCAACCCGGCCATCCACGAGAAAACCACCGGCCCGGAAATCTGGAACGACACCGACGGTGCGGTCGACGTGCTGGTGGCGGGCGTCGGAACGGGTGGAACCATTACCGGGGTTTCGCGGTATATCAAGAATACTCAGGGCAAACCGATTCTCTCGGTGGCGGTGGAGCCGGTGGTGTCGCCGGTAATCACCCAGGCGATCGCCGGGGAAGAGATCAAACCGAGCCCCCACAAGATCCAGGGCATCGGCGCTGGTTTTGTGCCGAAGAACCTGGACCTGTCGATGGTCGATCGGGTGGAGTTGGTCAGTGACGACGAATCCAAGGCGATGGCCCTGCGCCTGATGCAGGAAGAAGGGATTTTGAGCGGCATCTCTTGCGGCGCCGCCATGGCGGTGGCCGTACGCCTGGCCGAAACCCCGGAAATGCAGGGCAAGACCATCGTGGTGATTCTGCCCGACTCCGGCGAACGCTACCTGTCGAGCATGCTGTTCAGTGACTTGTTTACCGAACAGGAAAATCAGCAATAAGATTTTATGGTTGTTTTGAAGCCGAACGGGGGTTGATTCAGGTCAGCCCCCGTTCAGGAACCCTATGTTAAGAAGTGCTTTATTGCACAATCCTTAACACTGAATGTTGAGTAATGCGGGTTTTTCCCGAGGCCGGTAGTGTTTATCATGGCCGACTGCCACGTCGGGTAGATGGCGTTGTGCGGAGTTTCCTATTCTCAAGGAGTCGTAGATGAGCTTTTCCTTTGTCGCGAAGGCGTCGGTGTTGCTGCTGTTCTTCGGCAGCACGCTCTATGTGCATTTGCGTGGCAAGGCGCGTTTGCCGGTCCTGCGTCAGTTCGTCAATCACTCGGCCCTGTTCGCGCCCTATAACGCCTTGATGTACCTGTTCTCTGGTGTGCCGTCCAAGCCCTATCTGGATCGCAGCAAGTTTCCGGAGCTCGACGTGCTCAGGGACAACTGGGAAGTTATCCGCGACGAAGCCATGCACCTGTTCGACGAGGGTTACATTCGCGCCGCCGAAAAGAACAACGACGCCGGTTTCGGTTCGTTCTTCAAAAAGGGCTGGAAGCGTTTTTACCTCAAGTGGTACGACAAACCGCTGCCGTCGGCCGAAGCCCTGTGCCCGAAAACCGTGGCCTTGGTCAGCGGTATCCCGAATGTCAAAGGTGCCATGTTTGCGCTGCTGCCCGGTGGCAGTCACCTCAACCCGCATCGTGACCCGTTCGCCGGCTCCCTGCGCTATCACTTGGGGTTGTCGACGCCGAACTCCGACGATTGCCGCATCTTCGTCGACGGTCAGGTCTACGCCTGGCGTGACGGCGAAGACGTGATGTTCGATGAAACCTACGTGCACTGGGTCAAGAACGAAACCGAACAAACCCGGGTCATCCTGTTCTGCGACATCGAACGCCCCTTGAGCAACCGCCTGATGACCCGTATCAACCGCTGGATCAGCGGCTGGCTGGGGCGTGCTACTGCGCCGCAGAACCTTGACGATGAGCGCGTTGGCGGGATCAACCAGGCCTATGCCTGGAGCAAGAGCTTCAGCGACAAATTCAGCGGTGTGGTCAAACAGTGGAAGCGTCGCAACCCTAAAGCCTATCGCGTGCTGCGTCCGGTGCTGGCGGTGGTGGTATTGACGTTGTTGGGTTATTGGTTGATTGGTTGAGGCCGACCATGGAATGAAAAAAACCGCTCCTTGGGAGCGGTTTTTTTATGCGCGCTTGTTCGGTTTGCTGGACTCTTCCGTCAAGTCATTGCAATCCATGTCACGCGCTGGTTATAGTCGGCGCTCGGTGGTTTTCTGAGCCACCGTTCCACCCATCAAAAAAGATCAGCCCATGCCAGCTCCCCTTATCAACGCGGTAGTCGATTCAGCGGTCAACGCTGGCGTCGTGCCGTGTGGGAATCAGCAGCCTGCGCAGATCAGTCATTACCCTCCACCAGTCAGTAGCACGCCGGTGTGCGTCGTCGTATCACCGCCGGGCGTTGGCTTCTCGGGCTGATCAGCTTTTTCCGCTGCTCCCCCTGTGCCCGTCTGAAAAAAACGACTGAATTTCAGCTTCGGCTGAGTTGGCTTTTTGCCTGACTACAGGTGGTATTCATGTTTGTCCTTTCGAAAAAGTCCGCGCTTGCGGCGGCGTCCACGTGCCTGTTCGTTCTGCTGTGGAGCAGCGGGGCGATTTTCTCCAAATGGGGGCTGGCCCACGCGTCACCCTTTGCCTTTTTGCTGGTTCGCTTCGCCATCGCCTTGTGCGGGTTGGCGCTGCTGGTGCCGTTGCTCAAGCTGAAACTGCCCAAGGGCGGCAAGCCGATGTTGTATGCAATGGCCACGGGCGTGGTGTTGCTGGGGGCTTATCAGATTTTCTATCTGCTGGCCCTCGACCTGAATGTCACGCCAGGCGTGATGGCAACCATCATGGGCGTTCAACCGATTCTCACCGTGGTGTTGATGGAACGTCAGCGTTCCTGGAGTCGAATGTTCGGTCTGGCGCTGGGCTTGGCCGGGTTGATCATGGTGGTCTATCAGGGCATCGGGCTGGCCGGCATGTCGTTGGTCGGGATGCTCTGCGGTCTGTTGGCACTGGCGAGCATGACGTTCGGTTCGATCATGCAGAAACGCATCACCGACAATCCCCTCGGCACACTGCCGGTGCAGTACCTGGCCGGGTTGTTGTTGTGCGGGGTGTTTGTGCCGTTCCAGCCGTTTCACGTCGAACACAGCACAGGGTTCATTGTGCCGGTGTTGTGGATGGGGTTGGTGGTCTCGGTGCTGGCGACGCTGCTGCTGTATCGGCTGATCGCCCGGGGCAATCTGGTGAATGTCACCAGCCTGTTTTACCTGGTGCCGGCAGTGACTGCGGTGATGGATTACCTGATATTCGGCAACCGACTGGCGGCGTTAAGCCTGCTGGGCATGGGGCTGATCATCGTCGGTCTGGTGTTTGTGTTCCGTAAACAGACTTGATTCTGTGATGAGTGCGAGCCGCCGTCGGTCATACCGACGGCTTCACGCGTTGACCACCTGATTGCGCCCAGCCTGTTTGGCACTATAACTGGCCTGGTCGGCACGGCGCAGCAGCTCGTCAGCGGCGATGTCCGTGTTCCAGGTGGCGACACCGAAACTGGCGGTGACGCGCCCGGCGACTGCTATTTCATGGCCAGCGAGGGACTGGCACAACACGTTGGCCAACTGTTCGGCATTTTCTTGTGAGGTGAACGGGCAAAGGATCGCCAGTTCTTCTCCACCGATCCGGCAAAAGACGTCGCTGGCGCGCAAGCGTTGGCGGATCAGTGCGCAGGTTTCCTTCAACACCGCGTCACCCACATCATGGCCGAACCGGTCATTGATGGACTTGAAGTGATCGAGGTCGAACATGATCAATGAAAAACCGGCGGCGTAACGTTTGCCGGTGTCCACCAAGTGTTCCAGAGCACTCATGAAATGACGACGGTTGTAGATACCGGTCAACTCGTCGGTAATGGCCTGGGTACGCAGTTTTTCCTCGCGGTCCTTAAGCTCGGTGATGTCACTGAACGAGCCATACCATACGCAGCTCTGGTCGGGCTGGCGCTCGGCGTAGGATTCCCCGCGCAGCCAACGCACGCCCTTGACCGGCAGTATTACGCGAAAATCGCACATCCAGCCTTCGGCGGTTTCCATCGACTTTGCGGTTACTGCCCGGATCATTGGCAGGTCCTCGGGATGCAGTCGCTGGAACAGTGGATTACCGGCGAAATTGACACCAACCACCGCGTCGGCCTTGAGCTCGAAAACGTTTTCGACGCTGCGGCTGCAAAATGAAAAGAAACCGTCGCCAGGCCCCAGTAGGTGGTACTGGTAGAGCACGTTTGGAATGTGTTGGGTCAGTAACGTCAACAGGGCTTTGCTTTCTTTGATCCGGTTTAGCAGCTCGATGCGTTCGCTGACATCGATGATCACGCTGATGTGTTCGACCTGGCCGCTATTGGCGTCGGAGAACCGGGCGTGGCGCAGTTCACCGGTGAACCGGCTGCCGTCCTTGCGCCGATAACTCCATTCCGTGGCTTTGCTCGATCCGTTGTCATCGATGCAGAGCTGGCCGATCAGTTGTTTGTCGGTCAATGACTGGAGCTCCGGGTGAGCAAGGCGACGCGCATCGATCTCTTCCTGCACATGGAGCTTCTCGACGTTATTGCGCCCCAGCATTTCTTCGCGGCTGAAACCGAACAAAACCTGGGCGCCCTCGCTGAACACCTGTATTCGCCCTTGAGGATCGGTGGTGATGACGGCCACTTGGGTCGCGGCATTGATCAAGTTGGTGATACGCGCGTTCAAGAAGCTGATCTGGTTTTTCTGTGCGATCAGTTCCTCGAGTTGGGTCACTGATTGTTTCTGACGAATCCGCGTGGAAACGCAGAGCGCGCCGAGCAACAGGGTTTCGACGATCAGTGCCAGTTCTGCATAACGGTGGATCGAAGCCGGATCGGGAAACCAGAGCAGCAGGAGGACGGTGCCAAGGCTCAAGGTCAGACACACTGACAGTCCGATCAAAAACCGCTTGCCTTTGAGGTGACTGATGGATGGGGTTATCCAGGAATTCATTTATACCTCGGGAGGATCTGAGACGCAGTTTGCGTGCTTGCCCCGAAAGGTTCAGTGGTGCCAACGCTGTCGGCGGATTATCTACACAGCGCCTCACTGATAGCTAGATGCCGCCCCCGGTAACATGACGATCAGCGGCTATATTTTGGCTTGCCGTACCTTCTACCGCGCAACCACCTCAATCGGCTTCACCACCGCCGGTTTCAACACCAGCCACAACGCCGCCGCAATCAATACTCCGCCATAGAGGTGCGCCATCGACAGCGGCTCATCCAGCAACAGTGCGCCCCACAATACCCCGAACGGTGGAATCATGAAGGTCACGGTCATCGACTTCACCGGGCCGATCGAGCTGAGCAAACGGAAATAAACGATGTAGGCAAACGCGGTGCAGCCCAAGCCCAATCCCAGCAACGACAACCAGACACTCCAGCCGCCCCAGCTCGCCGGTGGTTGGCTGATCACGCTGTAGCCGAACAGCGGCAGCAAAAACAAGGTTGCGCCGAGCATGCTGCCCAGGGCCGAAAGACGACTGTCGAGGCCGCCGGCCTGGTCGAGCCAGCGTCGGGCGAGGAACCCGGCAAAGCCATAGCAGGTGGTGGCCATCAGGCACGCCAGTGCGCCCATCAGCAGTTCCATGTCGAACGCCACCGGACCTGCGCGGGTGAGGATGCCGACGCCGAATAGCCCGAGAAACACCCCGCAGACCTTTGCCCCGGTGAGTTTTTCACTGAAGAACAACCCGCCGATCAACACGCCCATCAAAGGTGTGGTGGCGTTGAAAATCGCCGAGTAACCGGCCGGCAGCACTTGCGCGGCCACGGAATAGAGCGTCGCCGGAACCCCGGAGTTGATCACTCCGAGCAGCATCACCGTCTTGAGTTTGCCTTTGAAATCCCAACTGATACGCATCAGTCCGACGATCACCAGCAGCCCGACAGCGGCAATCGACACACGGAAAAAGGCAGTGGGGATTGTGCCAATCACTGGGGCGATAATGCGCATGAACAAGAAGCTCGCACCCCAGATAGCCGCCAACGACAGCAAACGAAAAATATCGACAGGGCTCACGGTGCACTCCTCTTGATGGGGACGAGAGTGTTGCCGAGTGCCTGATCGATGGCAACCGAAAAACGAGCATTGAATTCGCAGGTCGCGACAGCGCGGGTCTGGCTCGAAAATTAGGCTTTTCCTGCACCCGGTTCACTGGCTAAGCTCAGGCTTCCGGAATATCCGCAGAGGTTTCACCATGCCGCAGCAATGGCCAGCCGCCGACATCGCCCGAATGATCCTCGATGGCTTTGACGATTACCGCGAGCATTTCCGTCAGATCACCGACGGCGCCCGAGGCCGCTTCGAGCAAGCCCAGTGGCAGGCAACACAAGTCGCGTCGGCGGCGCGGATCAACCTCTATGAAGAAAAAGTCGGCGAAACGGTCGGGCGCTTGCATGAGTCGTTCGCAACCGATGTGCTGATGGACGTCAGCAGCTGGCCGCTGGTCAAAAGCGCCTACATCAGCCTGATCGACCTGCGCTTCGACGATGAGCTGTCCGAGACCTGGTACAACTCGATTTTCTGCGGGCTGTTCAGCCACGACCTGATCAGCGACGGCTGCATGTTCATCCACACCACACGGCCGAGCCTGCACCGCGCCCGGGCGGCGCAAACTCGCACCTACAAGCCGCAGGGGCAGTTGTCCGGCATGCTCACGAGCATCTTTGCTGACTACCGCTTCAGCGAGGATTACGCCAACTTGCCCGGCGACCTGCGTCGCCTCGAAGCGCAACTGCGCGAGAACCTGCCGGACTGGGTCTGCAAGGACCCGGAACTGAGTGTCGAGCTGTTTTCCTCGGTGCTTTACCGCAACAAGGGTGCCTATCTGGTAGGGCGAATCTACACCCAGGACGAGCAGTGGCCGCTGGTGATTCCGCTGCTGCACCGCGAAGGCCGGGGCATCCAGATCGATGCGTTGATCACCGACGAGGCGGAGGTGTCGATCATCTTCTCCTTCACCCGTTCGTACTTCATGGTCGATGTGCCGGTGCCGGCGGAATTCATCGGCTTTCTCAAACGAATCCTGCCGGGCAAACACATCGCCGAGTTGTACACCTCGATCGGCTTCTACAAGCATGGCAAGTCCGAGTTCTACCGGGCGCTGATCAATCACCTGGCCAACACCGACGACCAGTTCATCATGGCCCCCGGCGTTCGCGGGATGGTCATGAGCGTGTTTACCCTGCCGGGCTTCAACACCGTATTCAAGATCATCAAGGACCGCTTCTCGCCGTCGAAAAACGTCGACCGTGCCACGGTGATCGAAAAGTATCGCCTGGTGAAAAGCGTCGACCGGGTCGGGCGCATGGCCGACACCCAGGAGTTCGCCGACTTCCGTTTCCCGTTGAGCAAGTTCGAGCCGGCATGCCTGGAAGAATTGCTTGAAGTGGCGCCGTCCACGGTGTCGGTGGAGGACGATACGGTGCTGATCCGTCACTGCTGGACCGAGCGCCGGATGACGCCGTTGAACCTTTATCTGGAGCACGCCAACGAAGCACAGGTGCGCGAGGCGCTGGAAGATTATGGTCTGGCGATCAAGCAGCTGGCGGCGGCGAACATTTTCCCCGGCGACATGCTGCTGAAAAACTTTGGCGTCACCCGTCACGGTCGCGTGGTGTTTTATGACTACGACGAAATTTGCTTCCTGACCGAAGCCAACTTCCGCCACATCCCGCAACCGCGCACGCCGGAAGACGAAATGGCCTCCGAACCGTGGTACTCGATCGGGCCACTGGATGTGTTCCCCGAGGAGTTTCCACCGTTTCTGTTTGCCGATTCGGCGCAGCGAAAGTTGTTCGATCAGTTGCACGGCGAGCTGTACAACGCCGATTACTGGAAGGGGCTGCAGGAAGCGATTCGGGCGGGGAAGGTGATTGATGTGTTTCCGTATCGGCGCAAGGGCCTGGATAACGAATAGCCCACACCCGACACTGATCGTTCCCACGCTCCGCGTGGGAATGCCTCCCCGGACGCTCCGCGTCCGCTCTTGGGACGCAGAGCGTCCCTTGCTGCATTCCCACGCAGAGCGTGGGAACGATCACAGCAGTGCGCAAATCTGCGACAATCCGCCTCCTGCGCCACTAGACGACTTTTGCGTACCTGATGACTGACGAATCGCCTTCCATCGACAAACTGCTGAAAAACCTCGATCACGCCATGCTCGCCGACCGCCACCGGCTGCGGCGGCAGTTGCTTGAGCTGCGCAAGAAACCTGACGAGGCCAAGCTGGCCCAGTGGGTGACGCGCACGCAGGCGTCCTGTGATCAGGTGCTGGCGCGCAAAGCCAGCCTGCCGGTGATTCGTTACGACGACAGCCTGCCGATCGCCGCCAAGCGCGACGAAATCAAAGCGGCGCTGCTAAAACATCAGGTGCTGATCATTGCCGGCGAAACCGGTTCGGGTAAAACTACCCAGTTACCGAAGATCTGCCTGGAAATCGGTCGCGGCCAGCACGGCCTGATCGGCCACACCCAGCCACGCCGAATCGCTGCGCGCAGCGTGGCGAGCCGGGTCGCCGAAGAGCTGGCGACGCCGTTGGGCGCGCTGGTCGGCTATCAGGTGCGGTTCGAGGATCAGAGCGATGCCAACACCCTGATCAAACTGATGACCGACGGCATTCTGCTGGCGGAAACCCAGAACGACCGCTACCTCGAACGCTACGACACGATCATCGTCGACGAAGCCCACGAACGCAGCCTGAACATCGACTTCCTGCTCGGTTACCTGAAAACCCTGCTGCCCCGTCGTCCGGACCTGAAAGTCATCATCACCTCGGCCACCATCGACCTGGAGCGCTTTTCCAAGCACTTCGACGATGCGCCGATTGTCGAAGTCTCCGGCCGTACGTTCCCGGTCGAGACCTGGTATCGCCCGCTGACCCTGGAGCAAGACGAGGAGGGCAACCGTGTCGAGGATGACCTGACCGTGGATCAGGCGATTCTCGCGACCCTCGACGAAATTGCCGCGTTCGAACGCAGTGAGCGCAAGAGCCCCGGCGATGTGCTGGTGTTCCTGCCCGGCGAGCGCGAGATTCGCGACGCGGCGGACATGCTGCGCAAGGCCCAGCTCAAACACACCGAAATTCTGCCGCTGTACGCACGGCTGTCACCGGCCGAGCAGCAGCGGATTTTCCAGTCGCACCCGGGGCGTAGGGTCGTACTGGCGACCAACGTCGCGGAAACCTCGTTGACGGTGCCGGGCATTCGTTACGTGATCGACAGCGGCACCGCGCGCATCAGTCGCTACAGCTACCGCGCCAAGGTCCAGCGCCTGCCCATCGAAGCGATTTCCCAGGCCAGTGCCAACCAGCGTAAAGGTCGCTGCGGGCGGGTCGAGCCGGGGATTTGCGTGCGCTTGTACAGCGAAGAAGATTTCATCGGTCGGCCGGAATTCACCGACCCGGAGATCCTGCGGACCAACCTCGCGGCGGTGATTCTGCAGATGCTCCATCTGCGCCTCGGCGAGATCACTGATTTCCCGTTTATCGAACCGCCGGATGGCAAGGCCATCAGCGACGGTTTCAACCTGCTGCAAGAACTCTCGGCGGTGGACCGCAACAGTCAGCTGACCCCGCTCGGGCGGCAGCTGGCGCGGCTGCCAGTGGACCCGCGCATGGGCCGCATGTTGCTGGAAGCGGCCAAACTCGGCAGCTTGCAGGAAGTGCTGATTGTCGCCAGTGCGATGTCGATCCAGGACCCGCGCGAGCGTCCGCCGGAGCGTCAGCAAGCCGCCGATCAGGCCCACGCCCAATGGAAGGACGTGGACTCGGATTTCGCCGGGCTGGTCAATCTGTGGCGGGGTTTTGAAGAACAGCGCCAGGCCCTGACGGCCAGTCCGCTGCGCAACTGGTGCCGCAAGAATTTCCTCAATTACCTGCGCCTGCGCGAGTGGCGCGACTCCCATCGCCAGTTGAGCCTGATCTGCCGCGACATGCAGCTGAGCCTCAACAAAGAGCCGGCGGATTACCCGAAGCTGCACAAAGCCGTGCTGTCGGGTTTGCTCAGCCAGATCGGCCAGAAAACCGAAGACGGCGACTATCTTGGTGCCCGTCAGCGGCGTTTCTGGATTCATCCGTCGTCGGGCCTGGGCAAGAAGCGCCCGCAATGGCTGATGACCGCCGAACTGGTGGAAACCACCAAGCTTTACGCGCGGATGGTCGCCAAGATCGATGCCGACTGGATCGAGCCGCTGGCCGGGCACCTGATCAAGAAAAACCACTTCGAACCCCATTGGGAGAAGAGGCGTGGACAGGTCGTGGCCTTCGAGCAAATCACCCTGTTCGGGCTGATCGTGGTCGGACGTCGGCCGGTGCATTACGGGCCGGTCGACCCGGTGGTGTCCCGCGAATTGTTTATCCGCGAAGCCTTGGTGCGCGGCGAGATTCAATCCAAAGCCAAGTGCCTGACGGCCAACAAGCAACTGCTGGAGCAGCTCGACGAGCTGGAAGCCAAGGCGCGTCGCCGGGACATTCTGGCTGACGAAGAAACCCTGTTCGCCTTCTACGATGCGCGCCTGCCGGCGGAGATCCACCAGACCGCGACCTTCGACAGTTGGTACCGGATCAACAGCCAGAAAGACCCGCAATTGCTGATCATGCGCGAAGAAGACGTGCTGGCCCGCGAAGCCAGTGAAGTCACCGCCGCGCATTACCCGGACACCCTGCACATCGGCGACCTGGAACTGGCGCTGAGTTATCACTTCGAACCCAACCATCCGCGTGACGGCGTAACCTTGCGCGTGCCGGCACCGCTGTTGCCGATGCTGCCGCCGGAACGTCTGGAATGGCTGGTGCCGGGCGTGATCGAGGCCAAGTGCATTGCGCTGGTGCGCAACCTGCCCAAGGCCCTGCGCAAGAATTTCGTGCCGGTGCCGGATTTCGTCAAAGCCGCGATGCAGCGTATGACCTTTGGCGAGGGCTCGTTGTCCCAGGCGCTGGGCCGCGAGTTGCTGCGCATGACCGGGGCGCGGGTCAGCGATGAGGCGTGGGCCGAAGCGTCGCAGCAGGTCGAAAGCCATTTGCGGATGAACCTGGAAATCGTCGATGGTCAGGGCAAGTTCCTCGGCGAAGGGCGTGATCTGGCGGAGTTGACCGCACGCTTTGCCGAGGCCAGCCAGGCCGCCTTGGCGGTGCCGCAAACCGCGAAGAGTCAGCAACCGGTGGAGGCGAAAGTCTTTGCCGCCGTCGCCGAGAAAACCCAACAGAAGATCGCCGGGCTGTCGATGACTGTGTATCCGGCGCTGGTGGAAGAGGCCGGGACGGTCAAGGAAGGGCGTTTCTCGACCCCGGCCGAAGCCGAGTTCCAGCATCGCCGGGCCCTGCAACGTTTGCTGATGCAGCAATTGGCAGAGCCGGCGAAGTTTTTGCGCGGCAAGTTGCCGGGGCTGACCGAACTGGGCCTGATGTACCGCGAACTGGGGCGCATCGACAGTTTGGTGGAAGACATTCTGCTGGCCAGCCTCGATAGTTGCATTCTCGACGGTGAAGACCCGTTGCCACGCGATGGCGCCGCACTGGCGTCCCTGGCCGAGCGCAAACGTGGCGCCTGGACCGAGCACGCCGAGCGTCTGGCCAGGCTGACACTGGAGATTCTCAAGCACTGGCACGGCCTGCAAAAACGCTTCAAGGGCAAGATCGATCTGGCGCAAGCCGTGGCCTTGAATGACATCAAGCAGCAGCTCAGCCATCTGGTGTATCCGGGGTTCGTACGCGAAACGCCGATGCCGTGGCTCAAGGAGCTGCCGCGTTACCTCAAGGCCGTCGAGCAACGTTTTGAAAAACTCGGCGCTCAGGTGCAGAAGGATCGGGTCTGGAGCGGCGAACTGTCCGGTCTGTGGACGCAATACCAGACCCGCGCCAACAAACACGCCCAGGAAGGCAAACGCGATCCGCAGCTGGAGCTTTATCGCTGGTGGCTGGAGGAATACCGGGTTTCGCTGTTTGCACAGCAATTGGGGACCAAGGTGCCGATCTCCGACAAGCGCTTGAGCAAGCAATGGAGCCAGGTCGAGGCTTAGCAAAAAGGGGCCAAAAGCCAGCGTTTATGGCAAACTTCGCGCCTATAAACGCCGGCCCCGCGGTTTTGAGCCTCCATGGGCCTGGGCGGATCGGAATAAAGCGATGCCAGGTTTGCGTCCGGAACCTGGAATAGACCCTTTGTGTGTTGGTACGTCGGTGCCAGCGCTTTCTGCCTGAACAAATTAGAGAAACGACCATGCATAACGTCGTCATCAGCGGCACCGGCCTGTACACCCCGGCCAACAGCATCTCCAACGAAGAGCTGGTGCAGTCTTTCAATGCTTACGTCGCGCAGTTCAACGCCGACAACGCCGAGGCTATTGAGCGCGGCGAAATCCAGGCATTGACCGAGTCCAGCGCAGCGTTTATCGAAAAAGCCTCCGGCATCAAAAGCCGCTTTGTCATGGACAAGGACGGCATCCTCGACCCGCAGCGCATGGCGCCACGCTTGCCCGAGCGCTCCAACGACGAGTGGTCGGTGCTGTGCCAGATGGCGATCGGTGCGGCCGAGCAAGCCTTGCAGCGCGCCGGCAAGACCGCCGCTGACATCGACGGTGTGATCGTCGCCTGCTCCAACCTGCAACGCGCCTACCCGGCCATCGCCATCGAAGTTCAGGAAGCGCTGGGTATCCAGGGTTTCGGTTACGACATGAACGTGGCGTGCTCCTCGGCAACCTTCGGCATCCAGGCCGCCGCCAACAGTGTGCAACTGGGCCAGGCCCGGGCGATCCTGATGGTTAACCCTGAAGTCTGCACCGGTCACCTGAACTTCCGTGACCGCGACAGCCACTTCATCTTCGGCGACGCCGCCACTGCGGTGATCATCGAGCGCGCCGATCTGGCGACCTCCAAGTATCAGTTCGACGTGGTCAGCACCAAACTGCTGACCAAGTTCTCCAACAACATCCGCAACAACTTCGGCTTCCTCAACCGCGCCGCGGAAGAGGGCATTGGTGCCCCCGACAAGCTGTTCGTCCAGGAAGGCCGCAAGGTGTTCCGCGACGTCTGCCCAATGGTCGCCGAGCTGATCGCCACCCACCTGGAAGAAAACCAGCTCAACGTCAGCGACGTGAAGCGTTTCTGGCTGCACCAGGCCAACCTCAGCATGAACCACCTGATCGTCAAGAAGCTGCTGGGCCGCGAAGCCACCGAAGCAGAAGCCCCGGTGATTCTCGACACCTACGCCAACACCAGCTCCGCCGGTTCGGTGATTTCGTTCCACAAGAATCAGGACGATCTGGTCAGTGGTTCGCTGGCCGTACTCAGCTCGTTCGGCGCCGGTTATTCGATTGGCAGCGTGATTCTGCGCAAGCGCTGATGCTTGCATGGTGAGGGCTTGCCCTAATGCCAGTCAGTTGAGCCGTAATGCAATCTGTAGCAGCTGCCGAAGGCTGCGTTCGGCTGCGTAGCAGCCGTAAAATCAGACACTGCGGTACGTCAGGCAGACCGCGTTAGCCAGATCACGACTGCTTCGCAGCCGAACGCAGCCTTCGGCAGCTGCTACAAGAGGTGCGGGGGCAAGCCCCCTCGCCACAATATCGGTAGTTCTGAAACGAGGTTTGCATGGCTGCTGACGACACCCTGTTGCTCGAACGTCTGCTGGCGGGCGAGCAGAAGGCTTTCAAGGAACTGGTCAGTACTTACCAGAGCGCCATGCGTGCGGTGGCTTATGCAATCGTCGGCAACCGGCATGCCGACGAAGTGGTGCAGGACGCATGGCTGTCAGTGGTGCGCAATCTCGGCGGGTTCGAGGGGCGTTCGAGCCTCAAGACCTGGCTGTTGACCATCACCGCCAACTCGGCCAAGAGTCGCTACAAGCAAAACCGCCGGGAAGTGTTGCTCGATGACCTGCCGTCGCCTCACGGTACGATCGATGACGATCGTTTCTCATCGAGCGATGGTCATTGGCTGGTGGCGCCGTTCGCCTGGCATCAGGACACGCCAGAGGCGCTGTTGACCGAAAACGAACTGCGCGAATGCCTGGAACACACGTTGCTCAGCCTGTCGGAGCTGCAAAGCAGTGTGTTGCTGTTGCGCGAGCGTCAGGGGCTAGAGTTGGAGGAGATCTGTAATCTTCTGGAAATCTCGCTCTCCAATGTTCGTGTGCTGCTGCATCGGGCACGGTTGAAGGTCTTTGCGACCGTAGAACATTTTGAGGAAACCGGCGAATGCTGACCTGTAAGGAACAAGTGGCGCGGTCCAGCGATTATCTCGATGGCCAGTTGAGTTTTCGCGAGCGTCTGATGATGCGGCATCACTTGATGTTTTGCCCCAATTGTCGGCGATTCATTCGGCAGATGCGGTTGATGCAGGCGACCTTGCGGGTGATGCCCCAGAAGCCGGTCGAGGATGTGGAGGCACTGGCCGAGCGGCTGGCGGCGCAGCGGCGTAAAGATCGTTCCTGACGGAAAACACAGGCCGGCGCGGGTGAAACGAACGGATGATGGGGATCGTTGCCCCGCGCCAGACTGTTGAACCTCTTCAAACGACACGACCGGATGTGAACCGCATCGTTTGAAGTGTGTTGCTTTGTTGCTTAGAACTTCGCTTCCGCGTCCAGTTGCAGCGTGTTGGTGTTGGCATCGCGCTGGGTACGGCTGGAGAAGTCGGCTTTAGTCAGGAAGTAAGTGGCACCGAGGGCGAAGTTCTTGTCGATGTCGTAACCGACTTTGAACTTGTGACCGCGAGAGCCGGTGGTGCCGTTGGCGAAGTCCGAGTCGGTGAAGGCGCCGACCACGGCGTTACGCTGCACGTCGCGGTAGTTGTAGTCGAGGTTGAGGCCGAAGACTTTCGACTTGGCACCGACCAGCCAGGCAGTGTCCTGATCGGTCACGGCATCGTTGTTCTTCACATATTGGCCGTAGAACGACAGTGGCATCGGCAGGGCGCCG
>NZ_AKJT01000010.1 GCF_000282195.1 Pseudomonas sp. GM18 | reverse complement strand
TTGACCGCAGCAGAGGGCTGGCGCGCGAGGAAGGCGTAGTGGCGAACGTCCATGTCAAAGGTCTCGGTGCGAACGGCAAGAATGGAATGAGCAAATCACAGACAAAGCCGTCCCGACTCGGCAGACGCTGGGGGCGCTTGCAGAGCGAATACGTCATAAGGGGGGTAGGTGCGCGCCTGGGTCAGAAGGTCCAGAGCGTGGCGTAAACGACCATTGCATCAGCGTGCGGATGGTCTGTTCGGTCCCTCGAAACGGCAAAGTAATATCAATATGATGGCGCGATGTTAAGTTGCCATCATTCTGGCGTCAATAAGCCGTTCAGGATGTTTTTTGCGAAGGCTCTAGCTCGCGGTTTTTGATCTATTGCCTGAACTTTCTGGAGCGAGGCATAGAAGAAATCCGAGGGTTAGACAGCAAGATCAAAAGATCGCAGGCTCCTACAGGTGTACACAAAACCCTGTAAGAACTGCTGAAGGCTGCGATCTTTTGACGTAAAAAAACCCGGACACAGTCCGGGTTTTTATTGAATCGCTACGGCGCTTTATTCAGCCGCCGGCGCTTCCGGCTTGCGGCGTTTGAGCGGGGCCATGCCGTCCTTGCTGACCAGCGACAGGGCGTCGGTCTTCGGGCGGTTGGCGATCTTGCGCTTGGTCGGGGCCTTGGCGCCGGTTTTCTTCTTGTCGCCCTTGGCGTCGACCTTTTTCTTCTTCACGCCAACGGCTTTGCCCGAGGCCTTGACCTTTTTCGGTCCGCCGTAGGTGCCTTTGACTTCCTTGATGGTGCGGCGCTCGAAGCTCTGCTTGAGGTAGCGCTCGATGCTCGACATCAGGTTCCAGTCGCCGTGGCAGATCAGCGAGATGGCCAGGCCATCGTTGCCGGCGCGGCCGGTGCGACCGATGCGGTGAACGTATTCGTCGCCGCTGCGCGGCATGTCGAAGTTGATCACCAGGTCCAGGCCTTCCACGTCCAGGCCACGGGCGGCGACGTCGGTGGCCACGAGGATTTTCACCCCGCCCTGCTTCAGACGGTCGATGGCCAGCTTGCGGTCTTTCTGGTCTTTCTCGCCGTGCAGGACGAACGCCTTGTACTCCTGCGCCACCAGGCGACCGTAGATACGGTCGGCCATGGCCCGGGTGTTGGTGAAGACGATGGCCTTCTGGTAGGTCTCGTTGGCCAACAGCCAGTTCACGATCTGTTCTTTGTGCTGGTTGTGGTCAGCGGTAATGATTTGCTGACGAGTGGTGTCGTTCAGCTGGCTGACCGCGTTGAGCTGCAAGTGCTCAGGGTTGTTCAGGACCTTGGCGATCATCTCGCGCAGGCCCGAACCGCCGGTGGTGGCGGAGAACAGCATGGTCTGCTGGCGGTTGGTGCACTCGTCCACCAGACGCTGCACGTCTTCGGCAAAGCCCATGTCGAGCATGCGGTCGGCTTCGTCGAGCACCAGCACTTCGACTTCCTTGAGGTCGAGGTTACCGGCGTTCAGTTGCTCGATCATCCGGCCCGGCGTACCGATCAGGATGTCCGGCACCTTGCGCAGCATGGCGGCCTGGACCTTGAAGTCTTCACCGCCTGTGATCAGGCCGGACTTGATGAAGGTGAACTGCGCGAAGCGCTCGACTTCCTTGATGGTCTGCTGGGCCAGCTCGCGGGTCGGCAGCAGGATCAGGGTCTTGATGCTGACGCGGACTTTGGCCGGGCCGATCAAGCGGTTGAGGATCGGCAAAACGAAGGCTGCGGTTTTGCCGCTGCCGGTTTGCGCTGTCACCCGCAGATCACGCCCTTGGAGCGCCAGCGGAATAGCCGCTGCTTGCACAGGCGTTGGCTCGACAAATTTAAGCTCGGCCACGGCTTTGAGCAGACGTTCGTGCAGGGCGAATTGGGAAAACACGGGTGCTACCTCGAAGAAATACAAAAAAACAGCTGCATAGGGTAACGGTTTCGAGCGCGAAGGCCGAGTTTCTTTATACAAACGGCTGCAAACAGTGGCTTTTTTGTTGCCTGATTTGTCTCAAAACGTCATCCGCAACCTCTTAAATGCTCTAATCGCCCCGTCGCGTCCTACAGAAGACCCGTTTTTGCCCATGGATATCAAACAGCTCTGGCTCAACGCCCAAGACCTCTGGGGTGCCCTCGATCAGCACCCGCTCCTGCATTCCACGCTCGCGCTGATGTTGCTGCTGGTGGTGGCGCTGGTGCTCGGACGAGTGGCGCGTTACCTCATTCTTCACGCGACCAAAATGCTCGGTCGCCAACCGGCGTTGCACTGGGTCAACGATTTTCGCCACAACAAGGTGTTTCATCGCCTGGCGCAAATGACGCCATCGCTGGTGATCCAGTTCGGCCTGCACCTGGTGCCGGAGTTGAGCAAGACCAGCCTGAACTTCCTCGGCAACGTGGCGCTGGCGTTCACCATTCTGTTTCTGGTGCTGGCCATCAGCGCGTTGCTCAATGCCCTGCTGGACATCTATGCCCGCACCGAACACGCCCGCACCCGCTCGATCAAGGGCTATGTGCAACTGGCGAAAATGGTGTTGTTCGTGTTTGGCGCGATCATCATCGTCGCCACGTTGATCGACCGTTCGCCGCTGTTGCTGTTGTCGGGTCTGGGCGCCATGTCGGCGGTGATTCTGTTGGTCTACAAGGACACCCTGCTATCGTTCGTCGCCAGCGTGCAACTGACCAGCAACGACATGCTGCGGGTTGGCGACTGGATCGAGATGCCGCAAGTCGGTGCCGACGGTGACGTGGTGGACATCACTTTGCACACGGTCAAGGTGCAGAATTTCGACAAGACGATTGTGTCGATCCCGACCTGGCGCCTGATGTCCGAGTCGTTCAAGAACTGGCGCGGCATGCAGCAGTCCGGCGGACGCCGGATCAAGCGCAGCCTGTTCATCGACGCCAGCGGCGTACGGTTTATTCGTGACGACGAAGAGCTGAAGCTGTCCCAGGTGCATCTGCTGACCGATTACATGAGCCGCAAGAAAGCCGAACTCAAGGCCTGGAACGAAGCCCAGGGCAATGTCGCGGCGATGTCGGCCAACCGCCGGCGGATGACCAACATCGGCACCTTCCGTGCCTATGCGCTGGCGTATCTGAAGAGTCACCCGGAGGTTCAGCCGAACATGACCTGCATGGTGCGCCAGATGCAGACCACCGCACAGGGTATTCCGCTGGAAATCTACTGCTTCACCCGCACCACGGTGTGGGCCGATTACGAGCGGATTCAGGGGGACATTTTCGATTACCTGCTGGCGGTACTGCCGGAGTTCGGATTGAGTCTTTATCAGCAGCCGAGTGGCGGGGATTTAAGGGCCGGATTGCTTCCGGCCATGTTAGGCGCGAGCCACATTCCGGAGCCGGAAAAACACATCATGTAAACACCGCCCCTGGAGCGAGCGGTGCGGCGATCCGACTTGCCCGCGAAGGCGGAGTGTCAGTCAACATAATCGACTGATACTCCGCCTTCGCGGGCAAGCCATGCTCCTACAAGGGTAACGGTGTTATTTGACCTGACGCTGCGGCGCCTTGTGCACCATGGTGTAGGCGTAATCCACGCCCATGCCATACGCGCCGCTGTGCTCCAGCACCAGTTCCATCACCGCCTCGTAAGTGTCTTTGTGTGCCCAGTCACGCTGGTATTCCAGCAGCACTTGTTGCCAGGTGACCGGCACCGCGCCTGCCTGAATCATCCGCTGCACCGACATGTCGTGAGCTTCTTTGGTGGTGCCGCCAGACGCGTCGGTCACGATGTACACCTCGTAGCCTTCAGCCAGGGCTTCCAGCGCCGGGAAGGTCAGGCAGACTTCAGTCCAGAGCGCGGCAATGATCAGCTTCTTGCGGCCGGTGGCTTTCACCGCGTCAACCAGCGCCTTGTCTTCCCAGGAGTTCATCGAGGTGCGCTCGATCGGCTTCTGCTCTGGGTGAACAGCCAGCAACTCCGGCCAGATGAAGCCGCTGAAGCTTTCGGTTTCAACTGAGGTGTAGATCGTCGGCACGTTGAAAATCTTCGCGGCCTTCGCCAGACCCACGGTGTTGTTCTTCAGGGTCTGACGGTCGATCGACTGCACGCCGAACGCCATTTGCGGCTGGTGGTCGATCAGGATCAGGGCGGAGTTGGTTGGGTTGAGCAATTCACGGTTAGACATGGCGCGTTCCTTTTGATGTCGATTTGTTTAATGAGTATTGGGTGAGTCACTTGCCTCAAGCTGTTTGCTTGCTGGCTTGGAAGTAACTTTACGGGCTAGATAAAAAAGGGACAATTCCCTAAAATTGAGAATCATTGATTCTAAAAAAGGGACAATCGTGGATCGGATCGAATGCATGCGCGCCTTTGTCGTGACGGTTGGCGAGAACGGCTTCGCAGCTGCCGCTCGCGCGATGGACGTGCCGCGATCAAAGGTGAGTAAACAGATTCAGGCGTTGGAGGAAGCAATCGGCGTGCAATTGCTGCAGCGCACCACGCGCAGCCTGCACTTGACCGAGGCTGGCGCCGAGTATTTCGAGGCGGCGCGGGAGGTGTTGTCCGCGCTGGACGAGGCCGAGCAGCGCGCTCGAGACGGCATCGGCGAGCTACGTGGGGTGTTGCGGGTGAATGCGCCGATGTCGTTCGGCCTGCATCGCCTTGGACGGTTGATTCCGCTGTTCCATGAGCAGCATACGAACATCGAGCTTCAACTGGTGCTCAGCGATCAACAGGTCGATCCAGTGCGTGGCGGCTTCGATGTGACGATTCGCATCGCCAGCATGCCAGACTCGACCATGATCGCCCGGCAACTGGCACCGGCACCGCGGATCATGGTGGCCTCCCCCGCCTATCTGGCGCGTGCAGGCATACCGCGGACCCCGCAAGACTTGCGCGCGCATCAATGCCTGAATTACGGGTATCTGCAAAGCGGCGTGAGCCTGCAGTTGTGCAATGGCAAGGAGACGCAACGGGTCAACGTTTCCGGTCCGTTGCACGCCAACAACGGCGACTTGCTCGCTCAGGCCGCCGAAGCCGGGATGGGCATCGCCCTGCTGCCTGATTTCATTGTGGAAGACGCGTTGGCGGCAGGCCGGCTGGTGCCGGTGCTGTGCGAGTGGCAGGCACCAGCGATTACCATCAACGCGGTTTACCCTTCCTCGCGTCGCGTACCGCAAAAGACCCGGGCGTTTATTGAGTTTCTGGTGGCGCAGTTGGCGCCGAATTAACCCGGTTTAGTGTGCAATGACGGGTTGGCGTACACCCAACCGGCTGATCCACACCGCCGCCAGAATGACCGATCCACCCAACAACAACCGCCCCAACTCTTCATGCTGATTCCAGATCAGCAAGTTGATCAGCAACCCCACCGGCACATGCAAATTGTTCATCACCGCCAGCGTGCCGCCATTGACCAGGCACGCGCCTTTGTTCCACCAGTACAAACCCAGCGCGGTCGAGACCAGACCGAGGAACAGCAGCACCCCCCATTGCAACGGTGCTTCGGGCAGGAAGTTCTGTTTGCCGAACAGCAGAAACGCCGGCAATGCCACCGCCAACGCGCCCAGATAGAAGTAACCGAAACGCCGATAATGCGGCAGATCGCTCGGATGACGAGCGACCAGGTGTTTGTACAGCACTTGCCCGGCGGCGTAGGTGAAGTTGGCCAATTGCAGCAGCAGGAAACCCATGAAGAAATCCGGGTTGATCCGGTCATAGCGAATCACTGCCGCACCCGCCACGGCCACCAATGCCGCAATCAAGGCCCACGGATTGAAGCGCCGGTTCAGCGCGTCTTCGATCAGGGTCACGTGCAGCGGCGTGAGGATGGTGAACAGCAGCACTTCCGGCACCGTCAGCACACGAAAGCTCAGGTACAGGCAGACGTAGGTCACACCGAACTGCAACGCGCCGATCAGCAACATGCCGCGCATGAACGCCGGCTCGACCTGACGCCAGCGAGTCAGTGGAATGAACACCAGCCCCGCCAGCAACACCCGCACCAGCACCGCAAAGTAACTGTCGACATGACCGGCCAGGTACTCGCCGATCAAACTGAAGGAAAACGCCTGGATCAGCGTGACAAAAAGTAGATAGCCCATGCTCGCCTCGTTTCGAATGGCGGCGACGATAGCGGTTTTTGCCCGTTATCGCGAACGGTCGGCCAACCCACAAACCCACAGGTTCATGCCACACCTAAAAATCCCAGGCAAAAAAAAGCCCGATCTCGCTAAAGCGTTCAATCGGGCTAGAGCACTCAGGAGCAAAAAGTGCAAAGGGAGGTTCGATGCGCGTACAGCCTTGAAGGTTGTGCCAGGTCACTAGACCATCCAGCGATTATCTGGCGATTAACGGCTCAGGCGACCTGGGAGAGCTTGGCGTTGGCCTGGTTCAAGCCTTTCTCCTGGAAGTCGCCGCCCAGGTTCATGCCTTCGGCGTGAATGAACGTGACGTCGTGGATGCCGATGAAGCCCATGACCTGACGCAGGTAGGGTTCCTGGTGATCCGCGGTGCTGCCGGCGTAGATCCCGCCGCGAGCGGTCAACACGTAGGCGCGCTTGCCGCTGAGCAAACCTTGCGGACCGGTCTCGGTGTATTTGAAAGTCACGCCGGCACGCAGCACGTGGTCGAGCCAGGCTTTCAGGGTGCTCGGAATCGCGAAGTTGTACATGGGAGCTGCCATCACCAGCACGTCGGCAGCCAGCAGTTCATCGGTCAACTGGTTGGAGCGCTCCAGCGAGGCCTGTTCGATCTCGTTGCGTTGTTCGGCAGGTTTCATCCAGCCGCCCAGCAGGTTGATGTCCAGGTGCGGCACCGGGTTGACGGCCAGGTCACGGACGGTGATCTGGTCGGCCGGGTGTGCGGCTTTCCATTGGCTGATGAAGGTCTGGGTCAGCTGGCGGGAAACCGAGTCTTGCTGACGGGCGCTGCTTTCGATGATCAGAACGCGGGACATGGGATGTAGCCTCCATCTGAGAATGCTGTAGGTCGATGGAGTGAAGGTTAAACAGAGTCATATCGATGAAAAAGCGCAAATAACTGCTATAAAGCATCGATAAATTCGTTTATAAGCAGAGCATGCCCAGCCGACGTGCTCTGCTTGAGGTCATTTCGGGGTGCAAGTCAGGTCGATACGCAGCTTGATGATGGTGCGGGTGAACTTGGCCGTGGCGTTTTTGTGTTTGCCGGCGGGTACGTCGATCTTGCGGGTGCGTGGCGCTTCCGGGCCGTTATTGAAAACCACTTTGCAAGTAACGTCGGTGTCCCCGTAGTTGTTGACCTGAATGGAGCCGATGTCAGCGTCCGTGTCGTAGGCGTTGTAGTCGACCTTCAAACCGTTGAGCTGTTTATTGACATCGATCGGGTAGGCAAACGCAGTCAGCGGCAACATCGCCAACACCGCACAACCCGCCATCACACAACAGATTTTTTTCATTCGGCAGTCTCCAATAAGAACTGCCAGCTTAGGACAAGAGGAGCTCAACATGAAAGCGCCCCGCGTGACCCTTGATCAATGGCGAACGTTGCAAGCCGTGGTCGATCACGGCGGTTTCGCCCAGGCCGCCGAAGTGCTGCACCGTTCGCAATCGTCGGTCAGCTACACCGTCGCGCGCATGCAGGACCAGCTCGGCGTACCGCTGTTGCGCATCGATGGCCGCAAAGCGGTGCTCACCGAAGCCGGCGGCGTGCTGCTGCGCCGTTCCCGGCAACTGGTGAAACAGGCCAGCCAACTGGAAGACCTGGCCCACCACATGGAACAAGGCTGGGAAGCGGAAGTGCGTCTGGTGGTCGACGCCGCGTACCCGAGCGCCCGCCTCGTCCGCGCACTGACAGCGTTCATGCCACAAAGTCGCGGCTGCCGGGTGCGTTTGCGCGAAGAAGTGTTGTCCGGGGTGGAAGAAGTGCTGCTCGAAGGCGTGGCCGACCTGGCCATCACCGGGCTCAGCATTCCCGGGTATCTGGGCGCGGAATTGAGCGACGTCGAATTCGTCGCGGTCGCCCACCCCGAACACCCGCTGCATCGTCTGAACCGCGAACTGAACTTCCAGGACCTGGAGACCCAGATGCAAGTGGTGATCCGCGACTCCGGCCGCCAACAGCCACGGGACGTCGGCTGGCTCGGCGCCGAACAGCGTTGGACCGTCGGCAGCCTGGCCACCGCCGCGACCTTCGTCAGCAGCGGTCTGGGCTTCGCCTGGCTGCCCCGGCACATGATCGAGCGTGAACTCAAAGAAGGTACGCTCAAAGTGCTACCGTTGGATCAGGGCGGAAGCCGTAACCCGAGCTTCTATCTGTATTCGAACAAGGACAAACCCTTGGGTCCGGCCACGCAGATTCTCATCGAACTGCTGCGCACCTTTGATACCGCGCCGCTGGATGCGCCCTTCGCCGCGCCCGAACAAGCCTGACACGGAGTGTACCCATGGCCTATTTCGAACATGAAGGTTGCAACCTGCACTATGAGGAATATGGCCACGGCACCCCGTTGCTGCTGGTTCACGGGTTGGGCTCCAGCACCCTGGACTGGGAAATGCAGATCCCGGCGCTCGCCACCCACCACCGGGTGATCGTGCCGGATGTGCGCGGCCACGGGCGCTCCGACAAACCCCGCGAGCGCTACAGCATCGCCGGGTTCAGCGCCGATCTGATCGCGCTGATCGAGCACTTGAACCTTGGCCCTGCACATCTTGTGGGGCTTTCGATGGGCGGCATGATCGCTTTTCAACTGGCGGTGGACCAGCCGCAACTGCTCAAGAGCCTGTGCATCGTCAACAGCGCGCCCGAGGTCAAACGGCGCAGCCGCAACGATGACTGGCAGTGGTTCAAACGCTGGAGCCTGATGCGCGTGCTGAGCATGGGCACCATCGGCAAGGCCCTGGGCGCCAAACTGTTTCCCAAGCCGGAACAAGCTTCACTGCGACAAAAAATAGCGGCGCGCTGGGCAAAAAACGACAAACATGCTTATCTCGCCAGCTTCGATGCCATCGTTGGCTGGGGGGTTCAGGAACGACTTTCCAGGGTTTCGTGTCCAACCCTCGTCGTCAGCGCCGACCGTGACTACACCCCGGTCGCACTGAAAGAAACCTATGTAAAACTGCTGCCCGATGCGCGGCTGGTGGTGATCGCCGATTCGCGCCACGCCACCCCGCTGGATCAACCCGAACGCTTCAACCAAACGCTGCTCGAGTTTCTCACCGCAGTCGACACCACCACTCAGGATCACTGACCCATGCTGAAAAAAATCGCCCTCGTCGCCGGCTCCGTTCTGTTTGCCGCCAACCTGATGGCCGCCACGCCGGCCAAGGCACCGCACGTGCTGCTGGAGACCACCAATGGCCAGATCGAAATCGAACTGGACCCGGTCAAGGCGCCAATCAGTACCAAGAACTTCCTTGAGTACGTCGACAGTGGCTTCTACAACAACACGATCTTTCACCGTGTGATTCCGGGCTTCATGGCTCAGGGCGGTGGTTTCACTGCACAGATGCAACAGAAGGAAACCAAGGCACCGATCAAAAACGAAGCCAGCAACGGCCTGCACAACGTGCGTGGCACACTGTCGATGGCGCGTACTTCGAACCCGGATTCGGCCACCAGCCAGTTCTTCATCAACGTGGCCGACAACGCGTTCCTCGATCCGGGTCGCGACGCCGGTTACGCAGTCTTCGCCAAAGTGGTCAAGGGCATGGACGTGGTGGACATCATCGTCAACTCTCAAACCACCACCAAACAAGGCATGCAGAACGTGCCTGTCGACCCGGTGCTGATCAAGTCGGCCAAGCGCATCGACTGAGTACACCGGCAGTCTTGAGCGGTGGCCGGTCAGTATCCGGCGCCGCTCATATCGTTTAAAGGAGAGCCCGTACGCGGGCGGAGAACCGATGTTTTATCGCCGTTTCGAAAAACTGATCGACATTTTCCGCGACGCCCCGACGGCGGCTCCACCGAGCCGGGTTCTCTCCTTCTATACCTACTACCTGAAGCAGGTCTGGCCAATCTTCGCCGTTTTGTTGGTCGTCGGCCTGTTCGGCGCGCTGATCGAAGTGGCGTTGTTCAGCTACCTGAGTCGCATCATCGACCTGACCCAGAGCACATCCAACGTCGACTTCTTCAAAGTCCACGGCGTGGAGTTGGCCTGGATGGCGGCAGTGGCGCTAATCCTGCGCCCCTTGTTCCTCGCCCTGCATGACATGCTGGTGCACCAGACCTTGAGCCCCGGCATGACCAGCCTGATCCGCTGGCAGAACCACAGTTACGTGCTCAAACAGAGCCTGAATTTCTTCCAGAACGACTTCGCCGGGCGTATCGCCCAACGCATCATGCAGACCGGCAACTCCCTGCGTGACTCTGCCGTGCAAGCGGTGGACGCGCTGTGGCACGTGCTGATCTACGCGATCAGCTCGCTGGTGCTGTTCGCCGAAGCCGACTGGCGCCTGATGATCCCGCTGCTGATCTGGATCGCCGCCTACATCGGCGCGCTCTACTACTTCGTGCCGCGGGTGAAGGAACGTTCGGTGGTGTCCTCCGATGCGCGCTCCAAACTCATGGGGCGGATCGTCGACGGCTACACCAACATCACCACCCTCAAGCTGTTCGCCCACACCAACTTCGAACAGCAGTACGCCCGCGAAGCCATCGCGGAACAGACCGAAAAAGCCCAACTGGCCGGCCGTGTGGTCACCAGCATGGACGTGGTCATCACCAGCATGAACGGCCTGCTGATCGTCGGCACCACCGGATTGGCACTGTGGCTGTGGACGCAGTCGCTGATCAGCGTCGGCGCAATTGCCTTGGCCACCGGGCTGGTGATCCGCATCGTCAACATGTCCGGCTGGATCATGTGGGTGGTCAACGGCATCTTCGAAAACATCGGCATGGTCCAGGATGGTTTACAGACCATCGCTCAACCGGTCAGCGTCACCGACCGCGAACAGGCAAAGCCCTTGGCAGTGGCCAGTGGCGAGGTGCGTTTCGAACACGTCGATTTCCACTACGGCAAGAAGAGCGGGATCATCGGCGGCCTCAACCTGAGTATCAGGCCCGGCGAAAAAATCGGCCTGATCGGCCCCTCCGGTGCCGGCAAATCGACGTTGGTCAACTTGCTGCTGCGCCTGTATGACGTGCAGGGTGGGCGGATCCTCATCGACGGCCAGAACATCGCCGAAGTCGGGCAGGAAAGCCTGCGTGAACGCATCGGCATGATCACCCAGGACACCTCGCTGCTGCACCGTTCGATCCGCGACAATTTGCTGTACGGCAAACCCGACGCCACCGACGCCGAACTCTGGGAAGCGGTGCACAAGGCCCGTGCCGACGAGTTCATCCCGCTGCTGTCGGACTCCGAAGGCCGCACCGGTTTCGATGCTCATGTCGGTGAGCGCGGGGTGAAACTCTCCGGCGGCCAGCGCCAGCGGATTGCCATCGCCCGGGTGCTGCTCAA
The DNA here is from genome assembly GCF_000282195.1 of Pseudomonas sp. GM18. Classification (GTDB taxonomy): domain Bacteria; phylum Pseudomonadota; class Gammaproteobacteria; order Pseudomonadales; family Pseudomonadaceae; genus Aquipseudomonas. The sequence continues at coordinate 2,668 of NZ_AKJT01000010.1, read as the reverse complement.
GGACGCGCCGATCCTGATCATGGACGAAGCCACCTCGGCGCTGGACTCGGAAGTCGAAGCAGCGATCCAGGAAAGCCTCGAAACCCTGATGCAGGGCAAAACCGTGATCGCCATCGCTCACCGTCTCTCGACCATTGCCCGGATGGATCGGTTGGTGGTGCTGGAAAACGGCAAAATCGCTGAAACCGGCAGCCACGCCGAACTGCTGGCCCATGGCGGTTTGTATGCACGGTTATGGCAACACCAGACCGGCGGGTTTGTCGGGATCGATTGAACCGCGAAGCTCAGCCTTGTCGGTAAGGCAAGGCGGTCTTCGCCTCCTCCGCATACCCCAGCACCCCGACACGTTCGCGCTCAAGGAAGTCTTTCACCGCCGACTTCAAGCCCGGATGGCGCAGGTAATGCCAGGAATGGGTGATCACCGGTTCAAAGCCACGAATCAATTTGTGCTCGCCCTGAGCGCCGGCGTCGAAACGCTGAAAGCCGTTGGCAATGGCGTAATCCATACCCTGATAGAAACAGGTCTCGAAGTGCAGACGATCGAACTCCGCCAGACAGCCCCAGTAACGACCATAAAAGCTGTCGCCGCCAACCAGGCTGAAGGCCATGGCCACCGGCCGTGAACCTTGTTTGGCCAGCACCACGCGAATCGACTCCGGCATGCGCTCGGCCAACAGACTGAAAAACTCCCGCGTCAGGTACGGCGTCTGCCGACGCACCGCGTAGGTATTGGCGTAGCAGGCGTACACAAAGTCCCACTGAGCCTGGGTCAGCTGCCGACCTTCCAGCCATTCGAAGTCGATGCCCTGCCCCGCCACTTGCTCACGCTCCTTGCGCATTTGCTTGCGCTTGCGCGAACTGAGGGCGTCGAGGAAATCCTGAAAATCCCGGTAACCGCGGTTCTGCCAGTGGTACTGACAGCCAATACGCTGCAACCAGCCTGGCTGTTCGGCCAATGCTGCGTCGGTGAACGGATCAGTGAAGTTGATGTGGGCGCTGGAAAGTTTTTCTATCTCCAGATAACCCGGCAGGCTCTGCAAGAGCTCGAAACCATCCTCAATCGTCGCCGCCAGCAATCGCGGCCCGCTGACCGGACTGAACGGCACCGCCGTCAACAGTTTGGGGTAGTAGTCGATGCCCGCACGCTCACAGGCATCGGCCCAGGCATGGTCGAACACGTATTCGCCGTAGGAATGCCATTTGCGGTAGCTGGGCAGCGCGGCGATCAGGCGATCGCCTTCGACATGCAGCAGATGCTCGGGCTGCCAGCCGGAATGCGGGCCGAGGCTGCCGCTGTCTTCCAGTGAACCGAGGAACGCATGGCGCAGAAACGGCTGATTCTCCGGCACCAGGGCATCCCAGGTACGGGGTGCGATTTGCGACAGTGTATGCAGACGTTGCAGCGGCATTTTCCTCTCCACATCTTGGCGTGACAGCCCCGCGAGTATCGCTGATCGCAGGGCGTTCCACACGCGTCAATCCGATACAAGGCTCTGAATCGGGCATTTCGGAAACTTTTGTATCGTCATCGACCTGCCATCACTTCGCCACCGACCTGTCATAAACCATCGCGATACTGGCGCCTGTTTTTAGAGCGTCGGGTTCTACCCGGCCACTGTTTTCCGACCTTCAACCGTCGGTTGTGTCCAGGATGGTTCAGCCATCCCTCTCATCTTCGGAGATTGCTATGCGTCTTGCTTCCACGAAAACTGCGGCGGCCTTGTGTGGCGGCCTGTTGCTGGCCATGAGTGTTCCGGCCAGTGCCGCAGTCGACGCCAAACTGCTCGACATGCTCAAGGCTAACGGTTCTATTTCCCAGGCGCAGTACGTTGAACTGCAAGCCGAACTGGCCAAGGATCAGAAGGCTCAGCAAATCGCGCAGCAGGCGCAGCAAGAGACCAACGAACAAATAGCGGTCGCCGCGAAGAAAACCAACGAGCTGAGTGCCTTCGACCAGAAACTGGCCTGGGCCGCCAAGACCCAGTTCAAGGGCGACGTTCGTGTGCGCCAGGAAACGGTCAAGATCGACGGCGAACCCAACAACGGTGGCCGCGACAAGGATCGTCAACGCATCCGCGCCCGTCTGGGTGCCTACAGCGAAATCAACCCGCAAGTGGACACCGGCATCCGCATTGCCACCGGCGGCGGTGACGATGCTCGCTCGACCAACCAGGACATGGACAACTACTTCGACAAGAAGCAGATCTGGCTGGATCTGGGCTACATCGACTACCACCCGGACGCCATCAAAAACCTGCATGTGATCGGCGGCAAGATGCTGCAACCGTGGGTCAGCATGGGTGATGTGATCTGGGACAGCGACATCAACCCGGAAGGCCTGGCAGTGACCTACAAATACCCGCTGGGCAGCAGTGCCGAACTGTTCGGTAGCCTGGGCAACTACAACCTCAAGGACAACGTCGACGGCGAAGGCGTGCAATTTCGTCACGACCTGCGTCTGACCGCGGGCCAGTTGGGCAGCCGTTTCGCCATCACCGACAACCTGAAACTGACCGTCGGCGGCAGCGTCTATGCCTACCAGAACGACGAAGACAGCCGTTGCACCGGCACGTCCACGCCGTGCGCCCTGGCCGTCAACGGCAACTCGGCCAACAACGAGTTCCGCCTGTACGAAGGTTTCAGCCAGATCGATATCGGCGGCCTGCCA